>CALHOI010000020.1 GCA_938035525.1 uncultured Granulosicoccaceae bacterium | reverse complement strand
AATGATGAGCTGGATACTTTGACTCAGCAGGTATACGGAACGACCGATGCCGATCACCCGGGCGTGGCTGAATTCAGGGCACAGGGCAATACGGCCATTGCCGGCCCTATACAGGTGCTTAATTACAGCTACTTTGCAACTGAGTTTCCCGATACATTCCGCACTGCTGGACAAATCAGAGACAGCATTGCACAACATGGCTGGAAGCGCATAGTGGCTTTCCAGACACGTAACCCAATGCACCGTGCGCACGAGGAGCTATGCCATATGGCTATGCAGCGTCTTGACGCTGATGGATTGGTGATACACATGTTGCTCGGTAAGCTTAAGCCTGGCGATATACCGGCACCAGTGCGTGATGCTTCCATAAGAAAAATGATCGAGCTCTATTTTCCAGCCGACTCAGCTGAAGTCACTGGCTATGGTTTCGACATGCTTTACGCCGGGCCACGTGAAGCGCTTTTACATGCTGTTTTTAGACAAAACATGGGCGCAACACACTTTATTATTGGTCGCGATCACGCTGGTGTGGGAGATTACTACGAACCATTTGAGGCGCAGGATATATTTGATCAGGTACCTGCAGGCGCGCTAAAAATTGAACTGTTTAAAGCCGATCACACCGCCTATTCGAAAAAACTGAACAAAGTTGTGATGATGCGTGAGGCACCCGATCACAGTAAAGAGGATTTTGTATTGTTGTCTGGTACGGCCGTACGCGAAATGCTCGGGAAAGGCATTGCCCCTCCAGAAGAATTTTCCAGACCCGAGGTGGCGAAAATTCTGATGGAGCATTATCAGCAGGAAAATTCGTAAGCTATTTGTGCCGACTGTGTTTGCCGACTGAGTTTGCCGACTGAGTTTGCTGACTGAGTTTGCCAGATAAATTTGCCAGATTAGTTAGCCAATTTTTTGTGGCTCACTACAGCTTGTCGTATTTAGTGGCAGTGCCTCGGGATTTGTCGACGGGGTATTTTTTGTTATTGGTTTCTATCTTTTTTGCAGCAGCATCCAGTATGTCGATGCCAGCACGTTCGGCAACCAGTAGTAAATACAACAGAACATCAGCACACTCTTCTTGTAGCTTGGCTTGCATAGGCCCTTGCTGAGCTTCTTCTTCAAACTGATGTTCTGGTTTCCATTGCGTAAGTTCCAGTAGCTCGGCAGCTTCAAGGTTTAACGATAAGATTAAATCTTTTAGTGAATGAAACTGCCGCCAATCACGAGCATCGCGAAATGCCAGTAACTGTGCGGTTAGTTCATCGATAGAAGGGGCGTTTTGGCTCATGGTGCTGGTTACTCAGTGTTGTACGCTGATAGACGTCACTTAACTTAATCAAAACTCATATTATCTGAGTTTGAACGTGTAAACCGTAAAATGACACTTCGAATAGTACAAATTTCTGATACGCATATCTCCGCACATGAGCCGCAGCGACTACAAGATCTAAAAAACGCGGTTACGGCTATTAATGCACTATCTCAGCCGCCAGAGCTTGTTGTGCACACGGGTGATATTTCACACGATGGTGTGCCGGCAGAGTACCAGGATGCTCGTGAGGTTTTAGATCAGCTGAACGCGCCTTATTTTGTTATGCCTGGCAATCGTGATAACAGAGCAGAGTTACTCAAGGTATTCGCCGATCATCGATATCAATTGCCCGCGCAGGGTTGGGTGCAATATTCAATCGAGCAGTATGGTGTTCGTCTTGTTATGGTGGATACCGTTAGTGATTCATCCAACAAAGGCCAGTTGTGTGATGGTCGTTTAGCAAACCTTGAGTCCCTGCTAGAAGCAGACAAGCAAAAGCCAGTCGCTTTGTTTCTGCACCACCCGCCGTACGAGGCAACTGGTATCCCGGACCCTTACCAATATGAAGATTGGACGGACGTCGAGAAGCTCACATCACTGTTGTCACGCTATTCGAACATTTGCGGTATGTACTGTGGGCATGTGCATCGGTTTATTGATGGGCAGATTGCGGGTATCCAAGCCAGCGCAATGACTTGCATGGCGGGTGACTTACGCAAAGGTGAAGTGAGTGATTCGCACAGATCTTTGCCTGAATTTAAAGAGCTTGCTTTATCGGCTAAGCACTAGTAGCAGGTTTTGCCACCTCATTCACAAATTCACCCCCATTGGTTGTCTGTAATCGCAAGGTACTAGCGGTCTGAGTTGACAATGCCTATACTTCGTTAATGAACCTGCATAAATCTGTGCACATTTTGCTCGCCGTACTGCTCTGTTTTGGGCAGCTCGTTGCCAGTGCGCATGTTGTTAGCCACGTTCAATTCCACGATGTGCCGTTTAGCGTGGGGTCTGAACACGACCACAATCACCAGCACTCGTCGCATCTAGGTCATCATCACGACGTTATTCCGGTTGGGTCAGTGACCAAATCCGCTATTGGGTATAAGGCTGGTAGCCAGCCTTCTGCCGAAAAAGACTGCGCGATATACCATGTCTTTTTGAGCCTGGGCGGTGCTGTACTTAACAGCGCCAGCCCACTAGCGGCATCCGTACCTTGTTTTCTACCCACGCCTTACGTCAGTAACTACGGCCCGCAATATTTAGTCGGCCACACTCGCATTCGAGCTCCACCAGTTAACTCCTGACAACACTTTTTCAAATTGCGCTTGTGGCGCAATCTAATCTATTGTCTTTTTGGAGTATCAAATGAAATTTGTAACCATTCTTGCCGTCTGCGCGGCTGGTTTATCGACTGCTGTTGTGGCCCAAACAGAGCGGGAGCTCGATGCACATGAACATGGTTCAGCCGCCCTGAATGTAGCGCTGGACGAAAATAAGTTATATATCGAACTGGAATCACCTTGGAATAATCTGATTGGCTTTGAGCATGCGCCAACCACCGATGAGCAGAAAGCACTGGTCGAGGACAGTTTGGCCCTATTGAATGATCCATTGCAGTTGTTCGAATTTGTTGGTTCTGATTGCCGTGTTGATAAGGTCATGGTTGAGAGTAGCCTGTCTCACAACGATCACAACGATCACAACGATCACGACGATCACGATAAGCATGATGATGACAAAGAACACGACGATCATGACAAAAATGATGATCACGAAGAACATGACGATCATGACAAAGAGCATGACGACCACGCGGAAAATGACAAGCACGAGCATGATGAACATCATGATGATCATGCTGACTCTGAAGATACTCACTCTTCTGTATTAGCCGCTTATGAATTTACCTGTGCTAACGGTGCTGATCTGGCAGCCATAAACGTGGTATTTCTTAAGCGCTGGACCGGTTTTGAAGAGCTCGATGTGCAGCTGATTGGGCCCGCCGCGCAAGCGCTGGTTGAGCTGAATGCACAGCAAATGACCATTGATCTCAAGCAGGTCCAATGAGTATCAGTTCAACTTGTATTGCTGTGAAGACTGCATAATAGACAAATGAGTGAGTCTGCCCAACACGTAGTGCGTTTGAACCAAGTGCGTTTCCAGTGGTCGAAGCAGAGTGATCCGGTGATTGATATTGCCGAATTCTGTGTAGAGCGAGGTCAGAGCGTTTTTCTGCAAGGTGCTTCAGGTTCGGGTAAAACGACGCTGCTGAGTCTGATAGCCACTGTTTTGCAACCACAATCCGGACACATAGAAGTGGATGGGGTTGCGCTTGACACACTGCGTGGTGGGCAGAGAGACCAATTTCGGGTTGATCGAATTGGTCTGGTGTTTCAGCAGTTTAACTTGCTACCGTTTTTGTCTGTTAGCGAAAACATTCAATTGCCTTGTCGCTTTTCTAAAGTGCGGCGCTCGCAAGCGATGCAAGCGGGTCAGTCCATAGACGCAGAGACTGATCGTCTGCTCGGTGCGATGCACCTGTCACCGGCCGATGTTAAGAATCGCAAAGTGACAGACTTAAGTGTGGGGCAACAACAGCGTGTTGCTGTTGCCAGAGCTTTAATTGGTCGGCCAAAGTTGATTATTGCAGATGAACCAACGTCGGCGCTCGACAGCGATACTCGACAGGCGTTTTTACAGCTGCTGTTTTCAGAAGTTCAGGCGGCTGGATGCACCTTGTTGTTTGTGAGTCACGATGCGTCTTTGGCATCAGCATTTGATCGAAGCATTAATCTTAAAGAGATTAATCTTGCTGCCAGCCACGATCACATGCCTGGAGCCAACGGATGATTGGTATTGCCTGGAAAAGCATTTGCAATCGCTGGACAACGGCAGTCCTGGCCATGCTAGCCATTGCAATGAGTGTCGCGCTTATCCTGACGGTAGAAAAAATTAGACGTGATGCTCGAGAAAGTTTTGCACAAACGGTGTCCGGTACCGATTTAATTATTGGTGCACGAAGCGGCTCAGTACAATTGTTGTTGTACTCGGTGTTTCGGATTGGAAACGCAACTAATAACATTTCCTGGAAAAGTGTTGAGGAAATAAAACAGCGTAAGGCTATTGAGTGGGTTATCCCCATTTCTCTGGGCGACTCGCATGCCGGGTTCAGAGTGCTTGGGACCAATCTTGATTATTTTGAGCATTACCGATACGGTGATAAACGAGCACTTGAGTTCGCCAGCGGTAAAGCGTTTGATGATGTATTCGATGCAGTTATCGGCAGTGAGGTTGCAGCTCAACTCGGGTACCAGATAGCCGATAATATGGTTGTTGCGCACGGCACTGGTAAAGTTGCGTTGGTGGAGCACGACAATCAACCGTTTAAGGTTAGTGGGATACTCAAGCCCACCGGAACCCCGGTTGACAGAGCCGTCCATGTTAGCTTGGGTGGTATTGAAGCCATGCACGTCGATTGGCGAAACGGCGCAGCCGTTAAGGGCGAGGGAACCGATGCAGACACTATCCGGTCCATGGATTTGCAACCCAAAGCCGTGACTGCGTTGCTGGTTGGTTTGTCCTCCAGAGGGGCTGTGTTTAGAGAGCAGCGCGCTATTAATACCTATCGCGCCGAGCCCTTGTTGGCGATATTGCCCGGGGTTGCGTTACAGGAGTTGTGGGGTCTCATCAGCGTGGCCGAAAAAGCCCTGTTTATCGTGTCGGTGTGCGTTGTGGTAGCTGGATTAGTTAATTTAATGTCGGTCTTATTGGCTGGTTTGAACGAGCGTCGCCGTGAAATGGCTGTGCTACGTTCA
Organism: uncultured Granulosicoccaceae bacterium; assembly: GCA_938035525.1. Taxonomy (GTDB): domain Bacteria; phylum Pseudomonadota; class Gammaproteobacteria; order Granulosicoccales; family Granulosicoccaceae; genus Granulosicoccus. The sequence continues at coordinate 113,474 of CALHOI010000020.1, read as the reverse complement.
GCAGGAGCGAAACCCGCCAACGTTTTTATGCTGTTATGCATAGAATCTTTTATGCTAACGGTAGGTGGTATTGTATTGGGGTTGTTCCTGCATTATCTGTTAACGGCAATGGGCGCTTTGTTTTTACAGCAGCGATTCGGGCTAACGGTGGCAATGACGTTGCCAAGTGGTACAGAAATAAAACTGTTACTAGCAATAGCGGTAGCTGGACTCTTGGCAGGTACATTGCCAGCATTGCAAGCTTATAGAAAGTCGCTTGCCGATGGTCTTTCACATCGTCTTTAAGCAGGCTTAGGAGAAAGAATATGAATAATCGAAAAGCCATTGTTTCCGTTTCAGTTGTAGCATCGGTTGCAGCATTGGTACTGTCGCTTTTATTTGCCCGAAGTGCTGTTGCGTGGTGGCCGTTTTCCGGGGACGATTCCGAGGTAAAAGGGCAGGTCACTGAGCTGCTCTGGGAAGATCTCATACCCGATGATTTTGTCCAGCCGGTTAACCCACTTATCGACATGACACAAGAGGAAGTGGATAAGTTGCTCGATGGCAGTGAAGAGTCCAATGCCAGGCTTGAGAAACTCGAAGCGGAATTCAACTATGCACCCATTAACCCCACGCTTGATGGTAAGCGTATAAAAATCCCGGCCTATATAACGCCGCTGGAATTTGATGGGCAGTCTGAAGCTAAAGAGTTTTTATTGGTTCCCTACGTGGGTGCCTGTATGCACACACCACCGCCACCGGCTAATCAGGTTGTGCACGCAATGTCTCCCGAAATTATATCTATCCCCAGTATGTACGAACCTGTTTGGGCTGTTGGTGTGATTAAAACAGAAACAGTGAAAAGCAACCTGGCAGAGTCAGGCTACAAACTAGAAGTGGAAAAAGTTTTTCCTTACAAGCGTGAACAATAAACGCCTGGCCAGCCGGTAGCCAACTAGCGGCCGACCGGCAGCCAGCAGTAAGAAGCCAGATAACAAGACAAATACACGGCAGTGAGTCCCAACCTGCTTAGGCGCAATATAATTTCCTCAGTGGTCTGCTCTAGTCGTAGTATAGTTTCCTGATTACACTGGGAAGCTCGACGATGAAAATAGGTGTTATAGGCTGCGGTAATATGGGTGGCGGCATGGCGTTACAGCTCCACAAGGCTGGACTGCCTGTACTGTGTTTCGACCCAGACAAGTCGGTCAGATCTCGTATGGCAGGGCAGGGTTTGGAAACCGATGATGCAGCTGACAGTCTAGCGGCTCAGTGTTCCATTGTTTTATTGTCTCTCCCGACTGCCGCGATTGTTCAATCGGTCATGCAAGAAATACATGCCCACCTGACCACCGATGCCATCGTACTCGATACTTCAACGTCAACGCCAAAAACATCGCAAGCGCAATATCAGCTCGGCAAGCAGCATCGATTTAATTTTGTTGATGGGCCGGTTAGTGGTGGGCCTGCGGCCGCCAACAGCGGCACCATGACCATGTTGCTAGCTGGTGATGCTTCTGTTATTGAAAAGTTAAAGCCCGTTACCGATATCCTCACAGCAAAAACAGTGTTTGTTGGTCCCTCCGGTGCGGGTCATGCTGCCAAGATCGCCAACAATATGTTGTGCGCAGCCAATTTGGTATTGGTATCAGAGGCGGTGCAATTAGCCAAGTCGGCGGGTGTCAGTGCAAAAGATTTACTGGAAGGCGTTAATGCTGGTTCGGGTCGAAGTGGGGTTAGCGAAGTTAACTACCCTAAATGGATTTTAAACGAGCAATTTGATTCTGGTTTTACGATGGGCTTAATGCGAAAAGATGTGGGTCTTGCCTTAGCACTTGCACAAGAGGGTAGTATTAACTTGCACGGGTTTAGCACCATTGCCGATATCTGGTTAAATCAATCCAGCTATATTGAAGACGACAAAGACTTTAATGAAATAACCACGTTTAAAGCTGGCACTTAAAAATGATGGATAGAGCTTCAGTATTACAGTCGCTGTTAAAGGCCGTTCATTTGCCTGCCGGCGTACAAAGCCACGTTAATGGTGAATTGGTGCCCGGTCAGGGTGACGATATTCAATTAATTGATCCATTTACCGAAAAAATATTGTGTGTTTATAGCGATGCCGGTGCGCAGATAGCGGGCAACGCATGTGACGCGGCAAAATCAGCTCAGCAGAAGTGGTTTTATGAACACTCTGCTGCTCAACGCGGGCAGGTCATGCAAGACATTTCCCGTGCTGTGATTAACAAAACTGAAGAGCTGGCACAGCTTGAATCACTGATAGCGGGTAAACCGATAAGAGACTGCCGCATCGAGGTTGGTAAAGTCGCCGAGATGTTTGCGTACTACGCTGGTTGGGCCGACAAACTCCACGGCGAAGTTATCCCGGTACCATCAGGTCATTTAAATTACACATTGCGTGAGCCTTTGGGTGTGGTATTTCAAATCACTCCGTGGAATGCACCCATATTCACGGCTGGCTGGCAGATTGCTCCAGCCATTGCCACCGGTAATGGGGTTGTGATTAAACCAAGTGAACTCACACCGTTAACAACGGTTGCACTGGTAGCATTAGCCGAAAGTACGGGGTTGACCAAAGGTTTGGTGAACGTGCTTTGTGGGACAGGGCCGACAACAGGCCAGGCGGCCATTGAACATACGGCAGTAAGAAAGGTCATCTTTGTAGGATCACCCCAAACAGGTAAACAAGTCGCGCTTAGCGCCGCCCAGGCTTTAAAACCCTGTGTTCTCGAGTTGGGTGGAAAGTCTGCCAATATCGTTTTTGATGATGCCAATTTAAAACATGCTTGTCTCGGCGCGCAGGCTGCTATTTTCTCTGCCGCAGGACAAAGCTGTGTTGCAGGTTCGCGCCTACTGGTGCATCACGCAGTGCATGACGAATTGTTGAGTATGTTATCGCAGGGCATGGAAAAAATTCAGCTTGGCGATCCTATGAATGATGCAACGGAAATCGGCCCTATCAGTAACGCAAAGCAGTTTTCCCATGTGACTGATATGGTCAGCCAGGCAAAAGCAACAGGCGCTACAGTGGCAGCGACGCCAATCAATGCTGAAAAAGGTTATTTTGTAGCGCCTACTATCATCAGTGGATTAGACAATAATTCGCCAAGCGCACAAACCGAAATTTTTGGACCAGTAGTGACTACCATTCCTTTTGAAGACGAGTCTCACGCTATTTCGCTTGCTAACGATACGCAGTTTGGACTTGCCGGTGCTGTGTGGACGGCTAATGTGGGTCGTGCACACCGCGTGGCGGCTGCGGTGCGAGCCGGCACATTCTGGATTAACAGCTACAAGGCCATTCATGTCTCATCGCCATTTGGTGGGTCTTTGAATTCTGGGTTTGGTAGATCAAGCGGTACCGATGCGTTAATGGAATACACCAGTGCGAAAAGTGTTTGGCTGGACAGTGCCGAAACACCGCGAATAGCCTTTGGTTATGTACCCGAATAACTAAACGTCGTTGAATGAACATCAGAGATTTACATTGAACGCATCGTTTGGCATTGATCACCCATTAATTGCAACGCACAATATCGAACTGCTGCGCGATAAATTCATTGCCATGGGGTTTAACATGACTGCTGTTGGTAAACACCCATGGGGTACCAGCACCAGCTTGGCTATGTTTAACGGATGCCTGATTGAACTAATGGGTATTTACGACGCGACGTTAATAGATGACGTGCCGGCAGGAAATTTTCATTTTGGGCGGCACGTTTATGAACATCTTCAGCGACGAGAGGGTGTTGCTTTAACGGCCTTGCACAGCACTGACTCCGTGGCCGATGCTAAGCATGCAGAGCTGGCCGGCTTGACGGTTGCAGGCCATTTGGAATTTGGTCGTGATGTTACGTTGCCAAATGGTGAGTGTGGTCGAACAAAAACGACATTAGCGTTGTTGCCTAATACACTATGGCCGCGTCTGTCGTTTTTTCTTTGCCAACAACACAAACCGAATTTAATTTATGTCCCCCAATGGCTAGAGCACCCAAATAGCGTGTGCGGTATAGCAGGCATTTTAATCTGGGCTGAGGATGAGCACCATGAAACAATGCGCGCGCAGTTGGGTCAATTATACGGTGGCGTAAAAAATATACCGGGTGGGTTTTCTGTTGATACTGCCAATGGTCCAATGCGGGTAAAAAATGCCCATGCCATTGAGTTGGAATACGGCCCACTGCCTAGTGTTGTGGTTGACGAAAATCAGCCAGGTATTGTGGCAATGGAGTTGTGCTACAAACAAGAATCGGCTCTGCTGGAGCATTTGCAGGCTGCCAATATTTGTTTCCGCTCGCAAGAGCATCGGCACACGCTGAATAATCCAGCGCAAACGGCCAATCTTTACCTGCGGTTCAATAAAAAGCGATAATAATTCCCTCCACGGTATTAATTTGGCAAAATTGCCGTTGTCGACGAACTATCTGCATTTCAATGGAACTTGAAGCCAACACCAGCGATTCCTCAAAAGCGCGTATACGGATTGCGCAAACCCGGTTGATTATTGACAACGTCAGAGTCAACGTGATTGCTGCGATTATTGCCGCGCTCATCGTTACCGTTGTTATTTTTCGTTACCGAACCGAGCCCAGTACATTTGTCTTTTTTTGGCTTGTGGTTTTTGTAGGCGTAAGCATCTGTCGGTTTATCTATGCCAGACGGTGTGAATCAACCACCCTCTTAAAAGATAATGTCAATCGGGTTTTGATCGTAACCGGGTTTTATATGTTGATGTCCGGCATCTGGTGGGGTGTGCTGGGGTACGTGTATATTGACGCTGATAATCCACTGATAAACATGATATTGCTGATGGTGTTCACGGGTATGGCTGCTAACTGCGCGGCAACCATGTCTTATGTGTTGCCACTTTATGTCGTTTTTGTGTACCCCATGATGCTGTTGGCTGCACTTAAATTTCATTTGATTGGCAATGCCCAGTATCAGTGGGTAACGGCTTTGATTATTATCTACTTGATCATCAGTTCTATAACCACTCGCCGTATTCGCGCTTCTAATGTGCAATCGATACTGCTTAGGTTTGAGAACCTTGATCTAATTGACGACTTAAAAGTTCAGAATATAAAAACCGAGTCGGCGTTAAAAAAGGCAGAACAAGCCAATCTGGCAAAATCGCGATTCTTCGCTGCAGCAAGTCACGATTTAAGGCAGCCATTACAATCGTTGGGCATGTTTACCACATCATTGGCAGCTCAGGTTGATACGCTGGAACAGAAAAAAGTGGTTTCGCATATCAATAGATCAGTACAGTCGCTGGAAAGTTTGTTTAATGCATTGCTTGATATTTCTTCGCTGGACGCTAATACCATAAAAGTGCGCAAGCAGCATTTTTATCTTGATCGTCAGATAAACCAAATGGCCACAGACCTGACAGAGTTGGCAATGGAAAAACAGCTGTCACTGATTATCGATGTTGATTCGCATCCCGTTTATAGTGACCCGATACTGTTAAGTCGGATTGTCAGAAATTTATCCGATAACGCTATTAACTACACGCAAAAGGGCCAGATCACCATAAGCAGTGAACGACACAACGACAAAGTTACGTTATCAGTTGCAGATACAGGTTTGGGTATTGCTGAACCTGACGCCAGCCAGATTTTTGAAGAATTTGTCCAGCTCAATAACCCGGAGCGTGACAGAACAAAAGGGTTGGGGCTCGGCCTGTCCATTGTAAAACGTATCTGCGATTTGCTTAGTCTCGATTTGTCTCTAGAATCTACGCCAGGGCGCGGCTCCACTTTTTCAATTGGTTTAGCTGTTGGAGACGAGTCTAAAATTACCGACCACGCTAACATGGATGCAGATCTACCTGTATCGCTCAATGGGTTGTTTGTGCTGATTGTTGATGATGAGGAAGACGTCAGGTTGTCAATGGAAAGCCTATTGATCACATGGGATTGTACGGTTATGGTGGCAGGTTCAGGGTCAGAAGCTCAACAGCAAATAATTGAGTATGGAACGTCACCCGATGTTGTTATAACCGACTACCGATTACGTAACAATGAAACCGGGTCCGATGCCTTGGCGTTAATCAATAAAACATGCTCAAAGGAAGTGCCAGCGATTGTGGTAACCGGAGATATCGCGCCAGACAGGCTCGTTGAAATTGATGAGCTGAATTTTCCAGTGCTGCACAAGCCCTGCAATACCGTTCGTCTTAAGGGCTTGTTAACTTCCATCCAATCAACACTAACTGATCAATAAACTATGGCCGATTCTGTTTACAGAAAACACCTGTTTGATATTCCGGATAATCTTATCTATCTGGATGGCAACTCACTTGGACCATTGCCCACTGCGGTTACTGCGCGTGTTGATAATGTTATGTCCGAGCAATGGGGTAAGAAATTAATAAAGGGCTGGAACGAGTGTCAATGGATGCAGCAACCGAGTCATGTTGGTGATCGTGTAGCCAAACTTATCGGTGCAACACCCAGCAGCGTTATTATGGGCGATACTTTATCTATCAAGGTCTTTCAGGCTTTAAGTGCCGCACTACAGCTCAATCCAGATCGTCGCGTTATCTTGTCAGATAGTGGTAATTTCCCAAGCGATTTATACATGGCCCAGGGCTTAATCGATACGCTTAATAGCGACTATTCGCTTAAAGTGGTCGCACCGGAGGATGTTGTTGATGCTATTGATGACACTGTAGCGGTGGTTATGCTAACTCAGGTCGACTATCGAACAGGTCGCCTGCACGATCTCAATACCATCACACAAAAAACTCACCAAGTCGGTGCCATCAGTGTTTGGGACTTGGCTCATAGCGCTGGCGCTTTACCAGTCAACCTAACGCAAAGCCAATGTGATTTTGCGGTTGGCTGCACTTATAAGTATCTCAATGGCGGTCCTGGGGCACCGGCTTTTATTTACACTCGTCCAGATTTAATTTCTTTGATTGCTCCTGCGTTAGCCGGTTGGCTTGGCCATGACGCGCCGTTTGCATTCGAACCCAATTACCGACCCGCTGCATCTATTGATCGGCTGCGTGTCGGTACGCCACCGGTTTTGCAAATGAGTGCTTTGGATGCTGCGCTGGATGTTTGGGATACCGTGGATATGCAGCAGCTACGGATGGACAGTATTAATCTGTGTGAGCTATTTATAGAGCAGGTGGAGCATCGGTGTCCTGAGCTTACGCTGGTCAGTCCGCGCAATGCAGCACAACGAGGGTCGCAGGTGTCCTTTGCTTTTGAGCAAGGTTACGCTGTCATGCAGGCATTGATTGCGCGTGGCGTAATAGGAGACTTCCGTGCCCCAAATATTATGCGATTCGGGTTTACGCCTCTATACATAAATAAAGTTGATGTTGTTGCAGCAGTGAATATTCTTGAGGAAATCATGCTCACGCAGGTGTGGAAAGAGCCGCAATATCAGGTTGTCAGTGCAGTCACCTAGTACAGCAACTCAATGCAAAGCGATGGCGCTTTAGGCATGTGTCCACGCATCTCTAAATAAGGGCTTATTTTTAACTGTCAAAAAAGTCGTCCGTGTTCGTTCAAGTTAGTAGCCATAGAGTTTGGCAACGAATCTGGCAATACATCTGCCTACGAATACGGGAGCGACAAAGCATGATCGAGCCTTTTGGGAGCATTTTGGAGCAATACGCCCCGGCCCTGACAGAGCTGGGGTTTCGTCCTGTTAGCCAGCAAAGTCACGTTCATGCTTTTGTTTCTGAACATGCTCGCATAGAATTTAATGTCGACCAATACGTGCCGTCCGACATCGTGCTGCATTTTGTCGCCAGCGGTGGTGAGCGTTATCCGCTGTGGCAAATCAGTCAATTAGTAGATTTGCCGGGCTACAACTGTGATAAACGAACGCTTGACGGTATCAAACGCCACTATGGTTTGCCTGATGGTACGCAAGGGCAAGCGCAGTTCGACATTGGTGTAAAAATCTATGCGTCTACGTATTTAGAGCAAGCCTTGCGATTTCTGAGCCGGCATGGAGCGCAGATATATGTTGATAACGAAGAATTTGGCAAAGCGCCAGCCAAAGCTTGAATGCAGCCTCACAAGCATCCGACGTTCGTGTATGGTATTCACGACATTTATGTAGGACGCCAGCATGGGCGCAACAGTACTCGATTTTATACACGAAGTGCGCTGGAGTGATGCACCAGCGGACGTTCAGTCCGCCGCACGTCTGGCTTTACTTGATCTACTCGGTGTAGCCGCCAGCGGTACCACCACTTCGCTATCTGCCATTGTTCGCCAGCACGCTGTAGAAAACTTTGCACCAAACCTAAGCTCTGGTATTGACGGTTGTCGCATCATGTTTGATGGCCGACGATGCAGTGCGCCAGGGGCGGCGCTGGCCGGTGGTATGCAAATAGATTCGGTGGATGCGCATGATGGATTTAAACCGGCAAAAGGGCATGTAGGGTGTGGTGTACTGCCCTCAGCTCTGGCTTTTGCAGAAATGGACAGCGAGCTCAGTGAGGCAGAGTTTATGAGCCTGTTTCTCATGGGCTACGAAATTGGCTCGAGAGCCGGTGTTGCTTTGCATGCCAGTGCCTGCGATTACCACACATCCGGTGCCTGGATTTCTTTGTCTGCAGCCGCCATTGGTGCTCGCGCACTCAAGCTCTCTAAAGCACTCACCCGTGAGGCATTAGGCATCGCTGAGTATCATGGTCCGCGCAGCCAGATGATGCGCTGCATTGATCACCCAACCATGCTTAAGGATGGATCAGGCTGGGGAGCAATGGCTGGTGTATCAGCCAGTTTGCTGGCCCGGGATGGTTTTACTGGTGCTCCAGCAATAACCATTGAGGCTGATGATCTGCAAACGCATTGGAATGATTTAGGCTCGCGGTGGACTATGCAGGAGCAATATGTCAAAGCCTTTCCGGTGTGTCGTTGGGCGCAGCCGGCCATCGCTGCAGTGCAGAAATTACAGGCTGAACACCACATAAACCATACGGACATAAAACGCCTGCAAATTGGTACCTTCCATGAATCCAGGCGTCTTGCTGTGGCAGCTCCGCAAAACACGGAACAAGCACAGTACAGCTTGCCTTTCCCAACGGCGGTTGCATTGGTTCATGGTGATGTTGGCGTGTCCCATATCGATGGTAAAGGCTTAAGTGATGAAGCTGTTTTACGCATCAGTGAAATCGCCGAACTTATAGAGGTAGAAGCTTACAATTCGCGTTTTCCAGCTAACCGAATCAGTCACGTGGTGTTGGAGATGCAAGACGGTCGAGTACTTGAGTCGGGCCCTGTTGAGGCTGCAGGTGATCCCGAATCCCCATTCAGCACACAGGATGTGGAGTCAAAGTTTATGCGTTTTGCCGCGCCGGTCTTAAGCGAATTTGGTGCAATTGCCTTGGCTGATGAGGTTCGGTCTATTGGGAGTAAGCCTTCGCTTAGTACCTTAAATGCACTGATTTATAAGAAAGGTGCCTTCTAGAGACAATGCCGCCCGCCTGCGCCAGGTGGTGAGACGCCGAATAGGAGCGGGTTGCTAAGCCTGTATGTTAAGTTTCCCGTTATAGCTGCACGCACCCGTACAGTTACAGAATCTCTCGTAAGTGATCAATAAATTCTTCGGTAAGCGCGTTGTTTTGCGGCATTTTGTTTCGCCGCTTGTAGGTACGCACTGCCTGCATGGTTTTAATGCCGGGAATGCCATCGACTTCTCCTTTGTACAGCCCCAAATCCTGCATGGTTTCCTGTACCAGCATAATGTCGCTTGTCGATGCTGTGGGCGGCGAGCCTTTTTCGTTTACTGTGGGATGCATGCCATTTGATCGACCGGTTTGCTACGCAGTGTTAAAACAGGCCGTGTCTGCATTTGCACGCCCAGTCGACTTATTTGTTTGTGTTGAGGGTAAAATATACAGCAAATGATGAGGCCAAATTTGATCAGTTTATGACCAACTACATTGAAGAGCTGAAATGGCGCGGCATGGTTCACGATGTCATGCCGGGAGCTGAAGAGCATTTGCTCGAAGCGATGCGCAGTGCCTACGTTGGTTTTGACCCAACAGCTGATTCGCTGCATATCGGAAACCTGGTGACCATCATGCTATTGGCACATTTTCAGCGATGCGGTCACAAACCCATTGCACTTGTGGGTGGCGCTACGGGCATGATTGGCGACCCATCGGGTAAGTCAGCCGAACGAAATTTGCTCGATGAACCCACTCTTCGACACAACCAGGATGCCATTCAAAAGCAATTGGAGCAATTCCTCGATTTTGATTCCACACGCGACAATGCCGCACAAATGGTCAACAATTACGACTGGATGAAGGCGTTTTCGTTTCTCGAATTTATCAGGGATGTGGGCAAGCACATCACGGTTAACTACATGATGGCTAAAGACTCGGTGAAAAACAGAATCACACCGGGTGAAGATGACTCAGCTGGTGGTTCCGAGGGTATGAGCTTCACTGAATTTACTTATCAGCTGGTGCAGGGATACGACTTTCTTCATTTGTTTCAAGCCAATGACTGCACCCTGCAAATGGGCGGCAGCGACCAGTGGGGCAACATAACCACTGGCACAGAATTAATTCGCCGCAAAGCGGGTGGGAAAGCATTTGCGATAACGTGCCCACTTATCACTAAGGCTGATGGCTCGAAGTTTGGCAAAAGTGAGGGTGGCAACGTTTGGTTAGACCCGCAACGCACATCGGCCTACAAGTTTTATCAATATTGGTTAAATTCCAGTGACGAAGACAGCGAAAAATATATTCGCATATTTACCTTTCTCAATGAGACACAAGTGAATGAGCTGATTGCTGAGCACAATGAGGCGAAGCATTTGCGTGCTTTACAAAAACGTCTAGCTGATGAAATCACCACTATGGTGCACAGTGAGCAAGCTCTGGAAAAAGCCAAGCAAGCTAGCGCAATTTTGTTTGGCAATGCGACACAAGAAGACCTCAAAGGTCTTGATGAACAAACTTTTCTCGATGTTTTTGAGGGTGTACCGCAAGCAGAAGTGCCAGCTGCATCCATTGATTCTGGTTTGGACATAGTGGCAGCACTGGCCACCGATACGGGTTTTTTAAAGTCCAATGGCGAAGCTCGCCGCGCTATCAAAGAAAATTCGGTTGCGGTAAATAAAGACAAAGTTACCGAAGAGTATAAAATTACTGGCAAAGACCTTATCAACGACAAATATGTTTTGCTGCAAAGAGGCAAGAAGAATTACTTTGTTCTAAAAATGTCCTAACGCTACACGCTATGGCGTAAGACGATACTTAAGCTTCGGGCAAGGGTTCAACCTTTGGGTTTAATTGTTGATTTGTATTGGTTGGCGACGGCCAACCGGGCTTGAGCTAACCATTAGATCGTAAATAATGCCGGTGTCGGATCCACGTAAGGTCACGCGTTGCTCTGTGAATCTACTCAGTGGGCTGAAGCCAACGCTGTTATCGTTAATGTTGATGGCGCAGTTGGGCAAGCCAAGTTGCGAGTCGTCTCTTATCAGTTTGTTGTCGATAGAGCGGATAGTAATGGGTTCAGGAAAAATCACCGCGTTTTCGTATCCGGTGCGCAAATGCACGGTGACTGGATTGCCGCTGTAAGTGACTTCTTTATATTCGGCCCATTCGCCCATTGGAACGACGGTAGTAAAATTCTGCGCGTTAGCAATGGTGTGTGCCAGAGCAAGTAGCAGGGTCAGAATGACCATGGTTACTGACTTAAGTTGACTCTTGTTTTGCCCCATTTTGGTACACCATAGTGCGAAGTAAAGATAATAACATTATGCCGCGACAACGCATCAATGGCTCGTGAACAAGTCGATATTTCTATGGGCGAATAACAGGCCCAAGCAACATTGTGAAGTTGTTGGCGCTACTGCACCAGCGGACTCTGGCCGAAAGAGGTGTGAGCAGGCGTTTTTTACCCTTTTGATGAGTTCCTGGTTAAGTGTGAATCGTCACGTTTTGTCAAGCTGTGTTAGTGGGGCTTGCTTTTTCGATGGCTGAAATTGCACTGCGCAGAATCCCTTTTGCAATGGGATATATGTCGCACTATACAATCGTAGAGTTTTCAGCCAATAAGTCCATATTCATGCAATAAACCAGATATGGTTGTTGCGCGGCATAAAACGAGTGGTTAAACTGAAAGCAGAATACGCTTGGTTCGTGTGTTGTTCGTTCAATGCCATAGACCTCAAGCGAGATCAGGGATGAGGTATTCGAATTTTGATAAAAAGGGATTTTCATGATTGACAGGACTTATGTGAGTAAAAAGAATTCCATGTGTAAAAGGAATTCCATGAGTAAAAGGAATTTACTCAACAGCAAGAAGATTCTGCTTCTTGATAAAGACAATAGCTTTAGAGAGTCTTTGTCTCGGGCGCTGCGAGCATCGCATTTTCACGTTGAAGCTTTCGAAAAATCACAAGATATTCTTTCCGCAATTGCAGGTATCCAAGATAACGAAGAGGTCTGTTTGTTGCTGGACCTTCAAATTCCCGTGCTCAATGGATTTGATGTGCACAACGCATTAATTAAGCAAGGCCTGTCTATTCCGGTGGTTTACATGTCGGCTCATTGCGATGTGTCTGTGGCTGTAACCGCCATGTCCAAAGGTGCGTTGACCTTGCTCGAAAAACCCCTTAAAAATGACGCGTTGTATCGTGCGTTAGCGGCGGCTTTTTCTGATGCGGTCCAGTTGCGCCGTCGGGTACGGGCAAACAGTAAAGAATTTGAGAAAACCCGCGAACGATTGGGCAGCCTGACCAAACGTGAATCGCAAATTGTGCAAGGTATTCTCGGTGATATGAGCAATCGAGATATTGCCACTGAATTTAATATCAGTACAAAAACGGTCGAACTGTATCGCTCTAAAGTCATGAGCAAGCTCGATGCAAAAAATGCCGCCCACCTGGTGCGGCTGGTCATGACTTGTGAGCCGGCTTGACCATGCTGTCCTGGGCTTCGCGCAGAATACCGTAAGCTGGCCAAAGCGTTATTCTTTGGCTCGCCTGAGCATACCCACCTGTCTTGGGGCCGGTCTTGAATGCTGCCAATCACAAGCGGTGGAGTGGTTGAGTTTGCGTTCAGATCAGCACAGGAGCAGTCACAGGTGCCCATTAGTGAGAGATTTCGCGCAAATGGGTTAGTCCGATACTGATATCACAATTTATTGGTAGCAGTCTCGGTGCTGATTCGGTATGTTTAGCGCTAGTCGCAGCCTGGCTGTTTCGACATCCCGGATTAACCTTGCGGCTGATCAACAGATTGGTGTTAAATCTTTGATTTTAGAAGATCATTTATTTGGAGTTTTTTGGCGATGTTAGGAGGTTCTTGGAAATGATTTCCTCAAAGCGTTTTTCACTGGGCAGTTTTTCACTGGGCAGTTTGTCTTTGTTTGCGTTTTCACAGTTTGCATCTTCACAGTTTGCACGTTCTCGGTATACATGCTCGCGATTCACCTGTTTTTTAGTCGCATGCACAGTGCTGTTATCGGGCTGTGCTTCAGTGGCAACAAATTCAGAGCCGGTAAACCCATCACAGTCAGCCATTGCGCAGGACTTTGTTCATACCATGTCTCAAATAGACAGTCTTGATCCGTCATCGACTGTACTGCATTTCCAGCCATTGGCAACTAGCGGCGCGTCTAGCAGCAACTTGTCCAAGGGCTACACTTCAAAGGGCAACAATGCGGCAGCAAATCCCAACGATTGCGTTACCGAGTTTTTTGCGCCAGCACTTAAGTTGGCGGCCACGGAACGCGGTTACCGAGTGCGAACTGCCTATAGTGTTCCCGGCAATATCAGTTTCTCTGTGGGTAGTGTAGACAAAGAAAATCCACAGCAAGGGTGTGTATACAATGTGTCGGTTGGCAAGGTGGATTTTCGTCGCGTGTACCAACTAAAAGACAATGGCGTTGTAGTTCCACGCCAGTCTATGTTGGTAAGAGGTGCTGATGTAAGCCATGTCGAATCGGACGATTCATTTTTTAACTTCGACAACAACATAGCCAGCAGTGGTATTGCCAACAAAACTAGTGAGTTCGATTCTCCGGTAGCACGAAATGATATTGTAAGGCGTGAGGCTAATGCGCAACGCAATGCCGCTGAAGAGGAGCTGCTTGTTGCAAAGCCTGCGAAAAGCTTGGAAACTGCGACACTATCGCCAGATGATGAAGCAGCAAAGCTCGGATTAAAGATCAATAGCATCAGTAATGAAGATGCCGCAATAGAAGTCAGCGAAACATCTGTAAGAAACAGCAATGGTTTCGTTAATGTTCGCAAGAAGAATATCGCGGAATTAGGGCTATCTAACTTTGAAGAAGAGCTTGCCGACAAAAAGAACGTTGCAGAAGAGATTTTGATATTTGGCGATGATTCTTATGTGCTAGGCGCTCGCAATAAGCAATTGCTTGGCGCTATGGTCGATTCTTTTAATCCAGAAACGGACGTGGTTTCGGTTGTGGGTTGTTCCACTGGCGTGACCCAAATCGAGCATGGAAATGCGGCCTTAGCCATTGGTCGTGCTAATCGAGTCAAAGAAGCATTGCTATACAGCGGTGTCCCGCACGACAAAATATTTGAGGAAGGTTGTTGGTCCCCAACGCCAAACAGCACCCCATTTCCTAATCGCGGTGTTGTCATAACCGTTAAGCGCGCTGCAGACGTGGAGTAAGTCCGTCGTTAGCTTTGCGCTGGAGTGGCAATTTATATCAGTTAGCGTCTTTACTCTTTTTTTCGCAACCTATAAAGTGAGGTTTCAAATATAAAGGTCGTCTAGGTTAGCAAATGAGCAAAGTAGCACTAATCACAGCCGGTGGTTCAGGGATGGGCGCCGACAGCGCTCGGGCCTTAGCCGCTGATGGATTCGAAATTGGCATTTTGTCATCTTCCGGTAAGGGTGAGGCTCTGGCCATTGAACTTGGTGGCGTGGGTGTAACTGGTACCAACAAATCTGAATCTGATCTACAAAAGCTGGTCGATGCTGCCATGGATAAGTGGGGCAGAGTCGATGTGCTGGTCAATTCAGCAGGTCATGGTCCGCGTGCCCCTGTGTTGGAACTGAGCGATGATGATTGGCATGAGGGTATGGAAGTCTACTTTCTGAATGCGGTTCGCCCATCAAGACTAGTTACACCGATCATGCAAAAGCAAGGCAGTGGTGCCATTATTAATATTTCCACTTTCGCGGCATTTGAACCCAACCCTGTTTTTCCAACTTCTGGCGTTATGCGTGCTGGCTTGGCAGCGTTCACCAAATTGTTTGCAGATAAATATGCGGCCGAAAACATACGCATGAATAATGTATTGCCTGGGTTTATTGATAGCCTCCCAGAAAAAGAAGAATTCCGCACCATGGTCCCGATGGGACGTTATGGGAATTCTTTGGGCGAAATAGCCAGCGTTATTGCATTTCTCGCTTCTGACGGTGGCGCGTATATTACAGGTCAAAATATTCGTGTTGATGGTGGAATCACTCGATCTGTCTAGCGCTTAGCTTTGAACAGTAAGCGCGGTTCAATGAGCGCAGCACAATAAGCGCATCTTGATGAGTGTAGATTCATGCCGGCGCGGTTGAAGTCCTGCATTAGAAGCCATTAGGGAGTCAAAGCCGCAGAAATTAAAAAGAGGCGACGCTATAAGTTGCGTCGCCTTAAGGGATACCTGCTTATTAACGCTGTTTCCAGTTAATGTTAGTGTTAGAGCTGTTATCGCGTGAGGCAACAATCCCGTGTTTATTAAGGGCATCGAGCGTCAGATTCCCACTTTTAACCGCTTCAAGATCATGGCGTTTTATGCCCATGTCTCTTAACAGGGCATCATCCAATTGCAGGAGTCTATTGAGCGCCAATTTTTCTTCCTTGCGCTCTTGGTGGTTGGCTCTTGTTTGCAAAAACTTTTGCAAGACCTCTTGATAGAATTTACTGACGCTTAAAAGCCGTGAAGATTGGGCAGAGGCGAATGCTGCCAATGCATAACGCTTGGATGTTGCTGCTGATTTACGAGGTACAAGCCCTACATTATTAGTATTACTTGCGTTACCTGTGTTCTTAGGCTGGTCGTGTTGATGGTCGTTTTCTTTGTACTCTTCGTGCAAAGCAATCATAAATCACCTCATGATGTGAAGTGTGGGCGAATACTGAAAGATCATTCCAGTAAACGAGTGCTTATAACAGCCTTTGTGGGGCTGTTATTAACCTTGCGGCAGATTGGACAGATAGTCAAATGATGTCCTGTGATTTCAACTATCACTAATTTTGATTGCACCGCCGAATAGTTGTATGCTTGAGACAATCACTCGGTCGACAGACTGTTAAAACGGAAGACTCACCATGTTACCAATGGGCACCATTGTCACAGTATGTATGTTGATAGGCTTGTTGTTTGCTGCGCCCTATGCAGTGAGTAAGAAAATCAAGCCATTGCCTGACTATCTTGCCTGGGTTATAGGCAGTGTGGTATTTGCGGCTGGCGCGTGGAATACGTTTTGGCATGGCATCAGAAATTTAAACAATTTCTGGGGGCTCGCTGCATTGATTTCGGGTGTTTTCATGATGTGTACGGCGCTGTATATTTTACGATTTCAACATTTGCCTCAATGGTTGAAATCGGCTCGTCCAGTGGTCTTGATTTGCTTGTTGCTTAGTTTTGCATTGTACGCAATCACTATCGCACGGCTGTGAAGGGCAGTCTTTCGATGTTCTCAGGGCTTTAATTGCATATTAAGTACAGATTGCTACTATTTTTCCGCTGCCACCAGACTGGCAATTTTCGACAGCAATAGTGCAGGCTGAACGGGTTTGTGTAATACGTCGTAACCACTTTCGTTAGCGGCGGCAACCTGAGCTGGAGACGTATCTCCTGTAACGATCAAGGCTGGAATATCCAGATTGAGGGCACGTTTTAATTGTAGTATTGCTTGATCGCCGGTTTGGCCTTTTTGCAATTGATAGTCGGCTACAACCAGGTTCGGATACTTGTTGGACTCAACAATATTGTCTATCATTTCGTTTGCTGACATTGCTGTAACCACGTCAATATCGAAGTTGCTCAGCATGCTACCCATTGCGGTGCATATTTTCTTATCATCATCAATGATCGCAACGACGACGTGTTCTGCTGGTGTATCAGTGGATGATAAAGTTTCGACTGCTGGGTTGATTATCTTGTCAACATCTCCGCTTTCAATGCCCATTGTAAACCGCGTATACGATTGGCTATCGGATTGCATTGCAATATCAATCCCCATCAAGTCTGACAGGCGTTTTACAATAGAAAGACCCAGACCGAGTCCTTTGGTATTGCCGTCAGGCTTGCTATTGATTTGATAGTACTCATTGAAAATCTTTTCTTGCTCCATTTTGGCAATGCCATGGCCATTGTCTTCAATTTCTATCTGCTGGCGAGCACCTTTCATTGAGCAGCTAATGGTAATCGTTTCCGCGCCACTGTGTAGCAACGCATTTTCAACAATATTTCTGATAACTCGAGACAATAAAATTGAATCTGTATACACAGTACAATCAGACAGGTTCAATTTAAGTTCAATGGACTTTTCGTGCGCCTTCACAAGAAATTCCTGCTCGAGTTCTTGTAGCAGTGGGGTTAACCTGAAGTGATTTTTCTCCACGGTGACAATACCGGCATCCAATCGAGATAAATCGAGCATGCTATTGAACAAGCTGCCTAGATTGTCTGAACATTGCACTGCATCTTTTAAGGTGCTACGACCTTTCTCGGTGTGTACATGCCCTTCCAATGAGCCAAGAAACAACCCTAAAGCATGGAGTGGTTGTCGTAAGTCGTGGCTGGCTGTGGCAATAAAGGAATCCTTCGCTTTTTGTTCACGTTGGCCGCTGCGTAGCTCGGTAACTGTTTTACTTAGTTCAGATTGAGCGTCTTCTGCTTTACGCATTAGCAGGTTCTTTCTGTTATTGGACCGAATAAGAAATGCGACCAAAGAGCAAGCTGCGACGGCGAATGCCGCTGAAAACCACAATAGCAAGGTATGGAAGTTATTCAGGCGTTTCGTCCAGGTATCCCGAAAACTCAGTGAATTGTAGAAGTACTCCAGCCCTAAGTCATGAACCTGGCTTTGTAACTGCTTGAGCTCTTTTAACACAAGCAACGCCTCTTCAATGCTGAGGTCTTTTTGCGGGTCCATATAAGGCTCAAACTCAGTGAGAAATTGCTTTCCGTCGTGATTGAAAATATCAAACAGCGTTTCGGTTTTACCGTCTTGAAGAAAGCGCAGTTTAAAGTGCTCAATGTTTCCCCAAATGATATTAAATTCTTTTCTGTATTCAGCGGCCAAACCGCTCTTTTGCTCTGAATCAAATCCAGCATGAAGGTACTGTTCAAGCGAATCGGAATAAGCGTCCAGCACGCGGTCAAGTTGCATTAGAGAATTAAATCCGCCTGGGCCAATGTTGGCCGAGCGTGCGCGCATAGAGTCAATGCCCTGTAATGTAAAAAACAAGACAGCAGCGCTGCCAATCATGCACAGCAAAAGAAGTGTGAAGAGCGATTTTTCCTTCAAAGAATTTCCAATTCGGTTAATTGCCAAACCGAAGCAGCTTTGTTCTTCTCGTTCAGCAATTCAGGAAAATCATCAAAAGGGAACATAATCAAAAAAGGACCAAGTGTTCTGGCGTTGAGTATCTCACCATCTTTTTGATAGGCAATAATAATGGGGTATTTGTCGAAGTCTATGTCGCTAAGCACATATTGATATTCGTTGCCGGCTATGGCTTTGAAGGTTGTCGACAACGCGCCGATACTGTCCAGAAAAGTACTGACTCTAACGCCAGTGTATTCGGTTGGTTTGTCAGTCCAGGGCGCTGAAGTTGTAAATGTGGTTGCTTCCAGCGCACTTAGGGTTTCCAGATTTACCTCAATTTTTTTGGTTTTTTGTCCTTCCTCGGTGGCCTCAATGTTGCCGTGTACCAGAATCGTACCCTCTGGGTGGCTGTTGGCAAAGCTTGCGTGAGAGGTAAAAATCGCGAAAAACAGAAAAGCCGTGTATCTCCAAAAGGCGGGCTTGTAAGCGGTCTGAGGTTTGTTAGCAGCTTGAAACATCCATGGGCTCCAGTCGAATTGTTTTCTACCGATATGGTCGTGTTGACGCAGGGCCAGGCACGCATGAATGACCAGCATGCGTGTGCCAAAGAGCCCAGCGCCTACAGCTTACACCAGCTTAGAGCGTTGTTACAGTGTGGAAAAGGCCAAGCGTATAATTTCGCCGGTTAACGGGTGCGGATTTGCGAGCATTTGTGTGGCGTAGCTGACATTTTTTGGCGAACAACCCCAACACTGGCGAATTCCCGGAATATTTAATAGCAATTTGCATTGTTTAGGTGCCGGTATCTGGGATACTAAGGCTCGATGTGTCGAGCAACCTCAGGTGCGCCGAAATTAAATTTCCAACAACACTAAAATCGTTGACAAAAGGCGGCGCTTTTCCGGCTTTGGCTTTTCCGGCTTTAGGAGTCGCTTTAAGCGTCGCTTTGTCCCTGTTCAACAATCCGGCGTACGCAGAAACAGTCACAGTAACCGTGCAGGATTTGCAAGAGGTGCTTGAAGACACGAATCAGGAGTCAGTGTCCCGAGACTTGTATAACAACATCGCTGAAACAATCAACGAGTCAGGTTTCAGTTTGGCTAACGGTGAATTGCTATACCAGGAATCATCGAGCGATATCACTTTAGAGGATGGTTGCAATCGCACTGTCATACTCACCATGGATACCGATATCAGGCTTGCTTCTGAATCTTCGCTATCGCTAACGCTTGATTCGCTCTACGACCCTGTCGTCATCTCACTTGATATATCTGCAAACATTTTGAGCACTGGGGTTGCCCGGCAAATTGTGGGTATACGACTCGGTTCGTGCCAAAACCTTGCACGAGATAGTTTTGATTTTGAAGCAGTTGGGCCCGCGCGGTTTTATCTGCAGGCAACGCTCACACTTAACCCGCAGTGGACCTCAGAAACCACACTCAGCCTGTTTCCCGAGCTTTCGCTTGAAGGGGACCTGGCAGAGTTTTCTGTGAGTGTTAACGTCGACGATACTGTACTGGCAGGCATCCTTGAGAATTATATTGAAGATCGCATCAACGACACCTTCAACAGCGCTCGACTTGATACCGAGCTTAGCGACATTGAGCGCACTGCAAACGAAAACTTATCAGATGCTTTAGACAATGGCCGTATCGATATAGTCTTGCCTGAAGCCAGCGACACTCACCTGCTGGCTTTATATCAACTGTTACAACCCAATGCACGCTTTCCAATATCACTCGAGTTTATCCGACAAAATCGCCAGCAAATTCTCGCTTTATTGCTATTTGGTGCTCCAGGCTCGGTTGATCAGATTTTAGCTGACGCCGCAGCATGTCAGGCCGGATCTGCTTATTTTGCAGAACCCAATCCAGCTAAAGCATACGGGCATGCTTCCGCGGATTGCGCGATCGTGGATCCTGCTATTCACGCTGGCAATGCAATCTATTCAGATCAAAACTGCTCGGAAACAATGCACTACAACAGCACTGGCATAGCGGAATATTGTGATGTTGCGTTAAACCCACAACGCTTGGGCAATGCATCCTCCTTTACGTCCCAACTGGGTCAGTGGACTCACAACGCCGGGTCGCGATTCGATATAGGTGTGTTAACCATTGAAGGGCTAGAGCAACCGTTTATGCGACGTTTTAATTACAAGACAGTTGAAACTGTGCGCGGAACGTGTGAACTAGAGATGCGAGTATATATTCCAACAGATAATGGAGAAACTCGAAAAGCTATGGTTGCACTGCATGGTGGCAGTTGGCAGCATCGAGCCAGCGGGTTTATTGGCATAGAAAGCACAGCTACCCATTTTACCAATCAAGGGTTTGTGGTATTCGCACCTTTTTATCGATTGATTGGAGAAGCGGATGGAAATGTGGCCTGCAACGACGCGAGTCTTGACGATATTCTAAGCGATGTTAATAACGCCCTGGACTGGGTCAAAGAGCGGCAAAGTGAATTCAATATAGCGGGTAACCCTATTCTGTTTGGGCAATCGGCAGGGGCACATTTGGCCTTGTCTTTGGCAACTTACCGCTCACAGGAAATTGACCGCGCAATTCTGTTCTATCCGCCCACCGATTTCGCCGATTTTGCCATGCAAATTCGATCAGGTACGTATCTCAATGAAACAGGTTTGAAGATTCTTGAAACAGTCACGGGCAGTAGTATCGAATCGCTCGATATCGAATCGGCAATAGTGCGTGATAACAGTTTTCCTGACATTATTCGAGATCGCTCAACTACAACTCCACCGATGTTCATACTGCATGGTGAGATGGATACGCTATTGCCTGCCAGACAATCAGTGCGATTATGTAATGCCCTGGCTGGTAGTCAAGATTTAAACCATGGTGTTGCAACCCTAACACCCAACATCTCAAGTTATGTGTCGGTGACTCAATGTGGGGTATTGGGAAGCCAGCTGCACCTGGTTGCTGAAGGCGAGCATGCTCTCGATTTATGTTTGTCTCCAGGGTTGTGTTTGGCTGGCAGCGTTGAGAGCGCTGAAGCTGTGGCAGATTCATTTCAAAGCATGCTTAAGTGGTCAACTGACGAGCAAGTGGGTGTGCAGCCGCAAGGAGCAGGTAGCTTGCATCGGTGTACGCTAATGTTGCTACTATTATTATTTCTTCACAGGCGATTCGCTCGAATGCCAACAGCTATAACCTAGGCTATTAACGCGGATACCTCACTATCTCAACTTTACGCATCAGAAATCAGTATTTGCTTTCTATCTTATCGCTGCTAACCAAGCTAGGCTCAGAAGGGGTTTCCGGAGTTGTGTTGGTAGAGGCTTGGAAAGATCTTGGTCGGGAATGTGATGATATTTTCTTTCTGCATTTGGATGTGCTGGGCAGCTATCACTTTGTAGAGCAATCCACGCCACCGCAATCTTTGCTCAGCACCGAGCAGTTGTTGTCATTTAGTACTGAGCAAGACTATTTGCTTACCGTAACTCACAGCGGTCGCGAATTCTTACACCAGTTTGGTGGCCGTTAATTAAAGTTTGGGGTCAGAGTAGATTCTTACGTGATAACGCACTATGAAATTTTTTTGTTACTAAGCAGTCGATCGGGCTTTTTCGTACACTTTAATCCACTGCTGCGGTGTCACTTTTGTCGCAAGCTCACCAATTAGCTCGTAAGGAATATTATCCATTTTTTTAAAGCGTATGCACGATTTTCCCATATCAAGTTTTCCATCTACCGCCTTTGCATAGCCTTTAGTAAACCACGCCATTAATTTGGGGTCAGAGTAGATTCCCATGTGATAAAGCGCTATGAAATTTTTTTGTGATGCTAAATTGATGAAGGGCAGTGGTTTAGATGGGTCACAGTGATACCCATCAGGGTAAAGCTTGTGCGGCACCACGTACCCAAGCATGTTGTAGCTCATTTCTTCTTTAAACCCATCAGGCAAGTTTTTTCTTAATACTGTTCTAATTTTGGAGACCACTTTTTTGCGATCTGCAGGGAGTTGTTCGATGTATTGTTTAGGCGTCTCAAACAAGGTGGACATGTTTTGCTCCCGCGTTTATTTACCCAAGCTTGATTCTAACGTGTCTATCTCTGATTTTAACTCTGTTAGTTCCAACAATTGCTCTTGATGCTGTTCTTTCAGCTTTGCCAAGCGCTTTTCTGGAGAGATTCTTAGCACACGGCGGATAAAACCCACGGTCATCAATGCCCTTGAGGCTTTCATACCCAGGCTGCGAACACGATAAATTCGCCCGAGTTTGGCGATTTTTTGAACCTTGGCCAGTCTAGCCAGGCGCAACACCCTAAGCGTGCGTAAAAAAGACACCAATGGCAGCAGAATAATAACCAGATCAATCCAGTTCTGTTTGATGTATTTCAGTTTCTTATCGGTAGCGCTGATCATGACAATGAATTCGAGCGTAAAGGCCAGCCAGATAAATCCGGTGGCCAGATGCAACAGCATGCGTAGCCAAAAATAGTGTTGTACTGCGTTTTTAAAAACAAACTCGATTAACAGAATGGGCAGTATCAACATAGCGATGAGCAGCATAGGTTTGCTGAAGATGCGCGACAGTAGATTTGATAAATCTCTGCCGGGGTGCTGCCAACTGAGTGAGGGAAGCCACATACGATCACCCCATGCGTCAGAAACTGTACCGATTCGCAATGGAGGTATAACGCAGGCCAGCAGGCGTTGTAATTGTGGTTTACGTGACCCGTCTGCATGTCTGGCCGTAGAGAAGTTGTAGGCAAACTCTATCCAGAATAAAGGCCAGATGCAAAGCAGGGCAATGAACAGATTGCGTCCCACTCGATGCGCTGACTCGGCCAGATGAACTGCCTCGGTTGCCGCATTTTGATGTATCGGGTCTGCGCTTTTAGCATCAACTGTTTCGCCTGAAGTCGTGTTTGTCAGCGCACTTTCAACGTCCAATTGTGCCAACTCAGCAACTCGGGGCATATCTACCCAAGTGACGATGATGCCGGTCAGCAGAGTCAAAAAAATAACGCTGAGAATGAACATTGGAAAGGCAAATTGATCATCCAATTCGCGTCGCTCAGCCAATGCTGTTTTTTGTCCTTCTAAGTTCAATTTCCAATCCGGCCGTTGTTGCTGATTATTACTTGCGGAAATGCAATTTATTGCAGGTTATTTGAGTGCGCAAAAGCGGGCTCAGGTATTCCACCACACATCACAAAGAGAATCACTTGCAAGATTCGTGTTGCTGCAAGGGATTGGTCCTGTTGAAAGAATTAGCAATACTTTGCTGGCTTGGTAGTTGCTTTGCGGTTTTGTGAGAAACCTCGCAAAACGAGCGGCTGAAGGCATAGTCATTGCCGACGCTGAAGTAAGGCGACAAGGCAAAAAACGCCTGAAGTTTAACGGTTCCCGCGTTTATTAATCTTGAAGGTAAGTACAAGCATGCATAAATCGATTTTCGCCGTCTCCCGAACGTTGTTGGTTTCAACCCTGTTTGTCGCTTTTTGCATTGCATGTAGCAGCGGTGGCAGCAGCAATGATGCGAGTGAATCAAACCTTGATCTGCTGGCAGAGTCTGATAACAACTCAGTAGACAACGCGGCTGAGCAAATCACAGACAATTTATCACCGTCAACACCGGTTGGCTTACCCGCAGCCGCCAGCGCGGCGGTTGAGTACGCAGCACATTTGTATATTGCGCAAACCCAAGGCGCCACCGAATTGCAAGTTCAAGCCACAGCGCGATTCCATCACTTTACAACGCCACTTGATGATGCGCCGGTGCTTCAGCCGGCAAACAATCTTGACACTTGCGAGATAGGTAGCGAACGCTCGCAACTGAACGCCGAAGCTTTAGATTTGCCTGTCGACCATATTATTGCATCCGCACAATCTGGCCCAATACAAACGACCACGGTATTGGCTGGGCAAACCATTGATATTAGCGCTGATACGGGCAGCTATTTAACCCTGGTTGTGGATGAGTCCTCAACCGATACAGTTGAGTATGCCATTCAGGAAGGCACTGCAATGAACGTGTCGGTGCCTGATCAGCTCAATGTAAGCGTACCTGGCGACGCCTTTCCCACAGTGGATTGGCAGTGGAACACACCACCAGCATTGGATGTCAGTTTGCGATCAGCTATACGATCAATTGACTCTGACCCCAAACTTACATGGGTGGCTCCGCCGGCGGTGACAGATGCGTCTCAAAGCAAATTGCTGATACATGCAGGCTCCATTGATGAGCTGACCGGGGTGTTTCAGTCTTTTCAGTGCGAGCTAAGCGATGATGGCGAATTCACCGTACCAGATGACATTATTGCCTTGTATGCAAACGGCTTTAATGCCAATTTTGTTGATGTGGTACGAACTACCCGCAGCCTTGGTACCAGTGGGAGTACCAGTATTGTCAACGTTTACGTACAACAATTTTAATACTCTGCTCCATGATGGCTTTACATAAAAAAGCCTGCCCCAATAAAGTGACTTAGCGCTAAAATGGTTGTCGTTTTCAACACACATTAACCACTCTTATGAGTCACATACTGATCGAACGCTGCGGTCTGGTTGGCTACATCACGCTTAACCGACCGGAGGTGCTTAACTCGCTATCTCACACCATGATCAGCGATATCCAGTCTGCACTGGATGAGCATATTGCCGATACGCAAGTTGATGTTATTGTTATAAATTCAAACAGTGATCGTGCGTTTTGTGCTGGTGGCGATATGAAAGCAACTCGCTTACAAGCCATAGATCAACAATGGGATGAGCTACAAGCGTTTTTCAAAGAGGAGTATGCGCTTAATCTGGCTATTTCCCAATGCCCAAAACCCTACATCTCTTTTATTGATGGGATTGCCATGGGCGGTGGATTGGGTTTGAGTGTTCACGGTGCTGTTTCAATCGTGTCTAAAACAGCGCGTCTTGCAATGCCCGAAACCGCCATAGGATTCTTTCCCGATGTTGGTGGCACGTACTTTTTATCCAGGGCACCACATGATGCAGGCCTGTGGTTGGCCTTAACCGGACACAGTGTGCTGGGAGCAGAAGCGGTTGCTGTTGGATTGGCGACGCATTGTGTCGATAAGGAAAAATGGCCCGAGCTGGTTAGCGCTTTGGAGGAAAACGGACGGTTGGCACTGGACGATACGCTAACTGGTTTAGCAGACAATGATATCAGTGGCGAGTTTGCCAGCACACTGGAACAACGTCGCAGTTGGTTCAGTGAACCTGATCTTCCATCAATATTTAAAACACTGACATCGGCAAGTAAAGATAACGACGATGCTGCCAAACTGTTAAAGCGAATGCGGTCTAACTCACCCTTTGCGATGAACTTAACCATACAAGGCTTAAGCGACGCGAAAAAACAAAAAGATCTCGAAGCTTGCCTAAAGCTAGAATTAGTCGCAGCTGATACCGCCGTGCGGCATGATGATTTTGTTGAAGGTATCAGAGCGGTGCTGGTTGATAAGGATAAAGCGCAGTGGCACAGCACAGTGTGACTGAAGAACCTACTAATCGCTTGCGTCAAACGTGATTGTCGCGTTTGCCTGGACTCATAAAACGATAAGGTCTATTGATGGACATATATCAAAAGCCGCCACTTGATCACGTTAGGCAGTTGCTCGATGAAAATCAGCTTCCCACTGAAGATTTAAAAAATCCGAACATGGACCATTTTTTCTGGTGTGGAGAGAACGACAGTGTTAACGCGGTAATAGGTCTTGAGATAATTGGCGCAAACGGGAATGACGGCAAAGATGAAAAAGTTGGTTTGCTGCGTTCACTGGCTGTGTCCTCTTCAGCCAGAGGGCTTGGATATGGTTCGGCGCTGGTGAAGCGGCTGGAAGAACATGCGTGTGCAATTGGTATTGAGCAATTGTATTTGCTAACGGATACGGCTGAAGACTACCTTTTAAAAAAAGGGTATACCAAAATACAAAGAGAGAACGCTTCAGAAGCAATTAAGCGTACCAAAGAGTTTTCTGGGCTTTGTCCTGCATCAGCGGCAGTCATGAGGAAAAGCTTATTAAGATAGAAGGGCGGTGCACTCCATCTTTTGGGCCAGAATACTGCCGCAGATCCTAGCAGAACAGGAGTCTAATCTACCCAGACGCTAATCTTCCCAGATCCTAGTCGACCCGGCTCCTGGCAATATGGCCTTGTTTTTTGTTTTCAGTGCGATATACTGTTTTTACATACAGTATTTGGCAGTGATGCGATATGTTGACAAAAAGCAGCGCAAAGCCTTGTGCGATACCGCAGCCCGTCGATCGCACAGCAGCACTAAAAGGCCGTGGCGCCGTAAGCAATGCCAGCGGCCGGTACGAAACACACACCATTCACGCCATCGATGACGGTTGGCACACCGAGGCAAACGATAGCTGGCAGTCTATCAGTCCTGCTATTCGCACCCAATGGCAATACGATAAAAGTAAAACCATTATCACGCACAACCGCTCACCAGACATTCACTTCGATCGCTCGGTAAACCCGTACCGTGGCTGCGAGCACGGCTGTGTGTATTGTTTTGCCAGACCAACGCACACCTGGCTTGGCCATTCTGCGGGGCTGGATTTTGAAACCAAGCTGTATGCCAAACGCGATGCAGCTCAGTTGCTACGCGCAGAATTAGCAAAACCCGCTTATCGGTGCCAGCCGATTGCGATTGGAGTCAATACAGACGCTTATCAACCGCTCGAAAAAAAGTTGAAGATCACTCGCCAAATATTACAGGTGTTGCACGATACTAATCACCCAGCTTATTTAATTACCAAGTCATCGCTCATAGAGCGTGATATCGACTTGCTTCAGTCAATGGCCGAAAAGCAGTTGGTGTCTGTGTGTGTATCGGTTACCACGCTTGACCGCACGCTTGCTCGTAAATTAGAACCTCGCGCCACATCACCGCATCGTCGCCTGCAAACTTTAGAAAAGTTAAGTAAAGCCGGCATTCCAACTCGGGTGTCTTTATCGCCGGTTATACCAGCTTTAAACGAGGATGAGCTAGATGATATTGTGGCAGCAGCAGCCAGTGCAGGGGTGCAGGCGGGGTATGCCATTATTTTAAGACTCCCGCACGAGTTGCAAACACTGTTTCCAGAATGGCTACGCGAGCACTACCCCATGCGGGCAGAGCGCATTATAAAAGCCATACGATCTTTACGAGAAGACAAACTCAATAACAGCGATTTTAACTCACGTATGATTGGCTCAGGACCGCGGGCCGATATTATTGCACAACGGTTTGCGCTGGCTTGCAAACGCTCCGGCATTCATGTGGGGCGCGATTTTGAACTTGATACATCAAAATTCATCCCACCCAATCAACACGGCCAATTGTCCCTGTTTTCTTTATAGCCGTTTGTACGGTAATCAATCGCAATTAATTCAAATTAGGCATCCAGTCGTAATCCCTCAATGGTAGTTGTCTCTGCGCGTCGTACCGGTATTCGTTTTTTTAACAGTAGAGTCGTGCCGCTTGTAAAAAGCCCGTGCTATTTGCTAGTCTGCACACCGGTTTCAGGAAATCATTATGGCGACTAAGCAGCCCAACATTTTAATCTTCATGGTCGATCAGCTAAACGGTACCTTGTTTCCTGATGGTCCTGCCGATTGGTTACATACGCCGCACCTCAAAGCGTTGGCAGAAAAATCAACGCGTTTTCAAAACGCCTACACGGCATCTCCGTTATGTGCGCCGGGCAGGGCAAGCTTCATGTCTGGCCAGTTGCCATCTCGTACCCGCGTTTATGATAACGCCGCTGAGTTTGCGTCCGATATTCCCACCTATGCTCATCACTTAAGGCGGGCGGGTTACTACACCTGCTTGTCGGGAAAAATGCACTTTGTTGGCCCCGATCAATTACATGGATTTGAAGAGCGGCTTACCACCGATATTTACCCGGCAGATTTTGGTTGGACACCAGACTATCGCAAACCCGGTGAGCGTATTAACTGGTGGTACCACAATATGGGTTCAGTTAAAGGTGCCGGGATTGCTGAAATTAGCAATCAAATGGAGTACGACGATGAAGTCGCCAGCTTTGCCCAACAAAAGTTGTATCAGTTGTCCCGTGGTTTGGACGAGCGCCCTTGGTCGCTGACCGTCAGCTTTACACACCCACACGACCCCTACGTGACCCGTAAAAAGTACTGGGACTTATATAACGATTGCAAATACCTGGAACCCGTTGAAGCGGCCTACGCCTATGACGACTATGACGCCCACTCAAAGCGCATTATGCTTGCCAATGACTACGAAGCGTTTGATATCAATATTGATGATGTCCGGCGATCACGCCAGGCATACTTTGCCAATATCACTTATCTGGATGACAAAATTGGTCAGCTAATGCAGGTGCTTGAAGAAACACGTCAGGCCGATAACACCGTTATTGTGTTTGTGTCCGATCACGGCGACATGATCGGTGAAAAAGGTTTGTGGTTTAAAATGAATTTTCTCGAAGGTTCTTCACGAGTGCCATTAATGGTTTGCGCACCCAATATGCAACCCGGTCTTGTTACCACACCCGTATCCAATATTGATATCACACCCACTTTAGCTGAAATTGCCGGCGTGTCACTGGATGAAGTCCAACCATGGACTGATGGCATGAGCCTGGTTGGTATGGGGCAGGGAGAATCACGCGAAGCGCCCGTATTAATGGAATATGCTGCCGAAGGTTCGTACGCGCCTTTGGTATCAATACGACAAACAGACTGGAAATACAATCATTGCAAGCTGGATCCTGATCAACTGTTTAACGTAAAAGCCGACCCGCACGAAAAAAACAATCTGGCAGAACTTGCGGAGTACCAATCAGTGCTTGCCGAATTTCAGTCTATTGCTGATGCACGTTGGGATTTGGAACAGTTTGATAATCAAGTGCGTGAGTCGCAAGCGCGGCGTTGGGTAGTCTATGAAGCATTGCGTAACGGCGAATACTACCCTTGGGATTTTCAACCGCTACAAAAGGCATCTGAGCGCTACATGCGCAATCATATGGATTTAAATGAACTCGAAGAGAACCAGCGTTTTCCACGTGGTGAATAGTGGCTACGGTGAGCAACTAGGTTAATCTTATGACTATCCAATAATCGATATAGAGATTAATAAAAATGAAAAACCCGGCGGACACGAGTCCCGCCGGGTTTTGAGTCAAGTTTGTTCCAGGAACAAGTTGTTTGACTGTTTTATTGTAAAGGCTTATTTAGTAAGCTTTTAGTTAGTCACTGTTAGTCAGTAAACGATTAGTTGGTAACAGTGGTCAAGTCGATTACACGATCAGCGCCTGCAGCGTCTGCTGCGCGTATGGCTGCACTTTTGTCGGCGTGGCTTTCAAAGTAGCCGGTCAAAGTTACTGTGTCGTCTTTAACAGAGGCAAATACGTTGCTACCTGCACCCAGTGCAGATTGGACGCCTTGTTGTACGTTGCTTTGTGAAACCATGGCAGAAGCAGGACCGGCCATAAGAGCAGTTAAAGCGATAGAAGCGGCGATAGTTTTGATTGAAGTTTTCATAATATTTAGTCTCTCTTTAGTTAAAAAATTAAGTTGCTAGTTAGTGGTGAACGCTGTGTTGCGTTTCCATGGTTAGAAGTATCGGGTGTGAGGTTTTCCGGGGTATTGCGCAAAACATACAGATTTGTCAAAAAGCCTAGAATGGCGTTGGACGGGCGTTTCAGGGATGGAAAATTCGTTGATGCATGCCCGTTTCAGGATAGAGCGGGCCGGTATGAGACTGATTTGGTATGAGAACGTCGTGCAGTTAGGTTACTGCAATATCAGATCGGCTAGTTCAGATTGACCCAAGCTTTCAAGTGTCAGTACCGCTTCAAATGGGTCGCCCGCTAACCCCAAAATAGAAGCAAAAGCTTCCTCAGTGTTAAGGCCTGAGCGCTTTAGCTTGATTACCTGCTCGCTAAGCTTTGGATTCATTTGAAGTAAGTTCTTTTCAATCTTAAAATGACGAACACCCCATTGCTCTTCTATTGGTATGGTTTGGCAAAACAGTTCTATTTCCCAGCCGCCGAAGTTGAATACACAGCGCGCAGCTGGCTCATCTCTAATTTGAAAATACTCTGAGGAAAAGTTGTCAAGATCTGAGTAAGCTACTGTAACAGCAGATACAAACTCTGGCAGAGTTGGAGCGGTGCATGCAATATCAATATCGCTTGTATCGATGTCTATGTTTAATGGTGGTGTACCAATCACTGTTGGCTCGTATGGAGCAAGGGTATTAAACAGATTTAACTGGTCTAACACGTCCATGTAGAGCTGTTTCATATCTTTATAGTTTTGTTTTTCGAAGGATTCGTATCGGTTGAGTTGAGATTGATTTTTATTTTAGTCCTCTGGCCATTCGTCACCCGCAGCACGAGCTATGAAATCGTAATGCAAAGTTGAATATCTATAGCTTTAGATCATCCCATGGGTATCCCCTATACGTACTCCAAGCATCACTACCAATCGATTCTGCAAGAGTTTTAATAATGCTACGAGCCCTTTCTACTGAAAGAATCAATTCAGAATTCAGTAATTCATGTGGCATGAAGTTATTCACTGAATAGCGATCCTCATCAGGGTCATATTGCATTAGATATACCGACCCTTCTTTATGTCGCGCTTCAAGCGCCCAGCCTTGATCCTGATCTAAAAAAATATTTTCTTCATTTTTCTGTTCAACCCATTCCTGGAATTTGATGACTTCATCAAGGCTGTCATAGTAGGGGAAACCTAATTGTTCTTTTCCTGCGGCGTCATGAATTCGTAGACGTATCCAAAATAGATGGCTAATCTCCGTGAATTCAATTTTGTGTAATCTGGCTGTAGCAGTAATCTGTTTGTAGTAGTCGGCAAGCTCCTGTTCATGGCCGATCACCTCCGCAGTGGATACCTCGTCTTTATATTTTCGTGCGATTACTGGAAATTTAAATTGTGCTGTGTGCACATCATGGAAGTTACTGCCGTCTTGTAGCTGAAAATAGATTTCAATGCCCGCATCCACTAACGCCGTAGATCCCTCTTGCCAATCTGTGCCTGGATGTCCGCCAGTTTTCATCTTCGCCTCACCAAGCTTTGATTCTATCGTGTCGTATTTTTTCCTTAACGCTGATCATCGGTTTTTCCTATTAAACCGTGCAATCAAGGCAGCAAAGAGCGCCGCATTCTATCCAGCACATCGAGCCCTTGCATCGATAAATAATGCAGTACGTCGATGAACACCCAGTTCTCGGCTAATTTATCATCCTCGCGTCTGTACACATCAACCACGCGCATATCAGCTCGTGTGTCGTTACCGGTCATGCCAAGAAAGCCACCAGTGGATGTGTTGGTTAAGTTGGCCCAACCAAAGAAGCACGCATAGTGACCTTCGGCGAATCGCGCTACGTGCCCGTTGAATACTTTGTTGCCCAGATTTTCGCGAAACGGATACTGATGTTGTTTTTGGTAACGTCTTACCGTGTAGGTTGCACCAATACCCGCAGGCCCATACCAGATCATGTCATCTGTCCAGCTGCGCTCTAACAATTCTGGTGGGCAGTTATCTTCGCCACTGACATTAAGTTGGTGTAGGTCTTGAACCATTCGGTTCAGTACTGCCAGGGTTTGCTTACCAGCATCTGGGTCTTGTTCTTCCAGTAACAAGCCATCGTGTGTTCGTGGACCGGGGTGCATAAAAAACGCACCCGTGTGTGGTGGTAACGGGTATTGACCGGCCTGTTGCATGATGCTCACAACATCACAAAAGAAGGCGGTTTCAACAATAAGACCGTTTTCCACGCAGTTAAATTCTGCAAAGCGGATAAACACCATTTTGCCAGTGGGTGGAATGCCAAGCCAGGGTTTATCAAATAAACCAAAATAGTGGCCCATGCTGCAAACCCAGGTTTGGTTTTCATCGTTAACGCCCAGCTCGTGTTCTTCTACACCATTAGCGCCAGCTAAAAAAATATCGACGCGACGCTGCAAAGGCGAAAACGATTCATGCAATGGTTGCCAAAACACCCGTGCTGCATCGGCGGCACTGTGTTGTTCATAAAAGGGGTGCATACCCCGAAACAAATAGTGTTCGCCAGTGTGTTTAGCGAGCACATCGGGGATAGCGTCTATTGGCGAGGCATCCAGTGCTTCGTGAAACTGAAGCACCACCTTTTTGGCCGCCTGAATTTTACTCATTGACTAAGCAACCCTTTATCGGTACTAAACATACATAAAGTTTTATTTGGTGCGCTATCCGCGCAGTAAGGTTCCAGGCACTTGATTAGGAAAGTAATCTTCGCAACCACCTTCGCGATGCACATCGCCGGTAGCGCAATGCAAACCACCGCCAAACGGATACGCATCACGAAATGGAACCGGGATGACGTTCATGCCCAGCTTATCCATTTGATCCTGCTGTGATGTTTCGCTGGCCTCCACTATCACCGTTTTATGATCAAGCACCAGACAATTCATTGACAACCAAATGCTCGAATAGCACAGCGGTGGTGGTGTGTTGTGTGACGGTGGTGCGGCATCAACAATTTCCCAATCGTTAGATTCAAAAATCTTGCGTTGCGCTTCAGGAAGGCGACGATTCGGGTTGTTAATAATGAGCCCCGGACGCAACGGAACAAACGTCGCATCAATATGAATTGGGTACGGGTCGCCCGGAAAATTAACCGCGTGTACGCGATGATCTGGAAAGTGTCGTTGTAACCATTCCATGCCACGACGATTAGTGGTCAGTCCGTGTTGGCAAAACAAGTCTTTACCCAAACGCATCACATCAGCAGCATCGAACAGGGGTTCGTGTTCTGTGGTGACAAAGTCCAGATCGGCGGTGCGTTGCAGTCGCTCATCGATGGTTATTTCGTCAAAGTAACCTTGCTTGTACGATGGCTCGCCCAGTCGGGGTCGAGGCGCTTGTTCCCAACGAAAATTTGGGTCTTCATCAAAGTAGCGTTGCATCAGGTCGTGGTAGGCAAGGTACTCAAAGTAGCGACAACGAAACGACATGGGTGCCGATAAGATCTCGTTACCAACGGTTAGTAAGACATCTCGTGGCGGCATACAGCCGAACTGGCTGGCCGTGGAAAAATCAGGTGTATTGACCGCCTGGTTCCACTGTATTGGTGTTGGTCGATCAACTTTGACGCCGCGTTCGGTTAGCACCTTAGCCAGGTTATCCAGCTGCGCATTGGCTTTTTCGACCGTTTCCAAAGGACGTGGACCCCACATGCCGCGCATATCGCTATCTTCAGGCACTTTGGCTTCGGTGGCTGGTTCATTGGGCGGTATGCAAGTGTGATCGGCACGACCAACAATCACGTGCTTGAGTGGGTCAAACTCGTTCCAGGAATTTACGACGGTTGCAGACATCAGAATCTCGGTTTGGTTAAAACAATGGGCCAATATAATCGAAGTTTACAAAGCGTTAAAGCCGGATTGCGTCTCCGCGAGTTAACGGGGCTGATTTGGATGAAACGGGGCGTTTTATGACTAATTTCTCGGTTGGGCGAGGTCGATGCCATGGTTTTTTACACAATAGGCGTTGAGAGCGTGGGTTTACACCTTATTAACAGTAAGCTTTTAGGCAGTTGAGTTAAACTGTACACAGTCGCTAATTTCAAGCGTACTTTACACAAGGGGATATAAACGATGAGTCTCGTCGGAACGCTGGGCAAAGTTGCCCTCGGAATGGTAGTAGCAAGAGGTGTTGGCAAAGTCATGAGCGGTGGTGCCGGTGGCGCAGGTGGTGGCCTTGGTGGCTTGCTCGGCGGTGGTGGTGCTGGTGGCGGCCTTGGCGGCTTGCTTGGTGGTGCTGGCGGAGCAGCCGGTGGACTTGGTAGTTTGTTAGGTGGTCAGCAAGGCCAGCAGCAGCAACAAGGCGGCGGTGGCTTACTCGGCGGTCAAGGTGGTGGAGCAGCAGGTGGTCTGGGCGGCTTGCTAGGCGGTGCTCAACAGGGTGGTCTTGGCGGATTACTAGAAGGTCTTGGCGGTGCTCAAGGTGGCGCAGCCGGTGGTCTCGGTGGTTTGCTGAATGGCGCTATGACTGGTCAGCAACCGGCTGAAGCACCCACACAACAGCAAGAAGAAACAGCCAAAATTTTGATTCAAGCCATGGTTAACGCGGCAAAATCAGATGGCCAGATTGACGAGTCAGAGCAGCAGAAAATCGTTGCTAACCTCGGTGAAGAGGTTTCTGAATCGGAGCGTCAGTTTGTTTTAAGCGAAATGCAAGCACCGCTCGATGTTGACGGTTTTATCGCCAGCGTGCCTAAAGGTGCCGAGCAACAGGTTTATCTGATGTCTTTAATGGC
Organism: uncultured Granulosicoccaceae bacterium; assembly: GCA_938035525.1. Taxonomy (GTDB): domain Bacteria; phylum Pseudomonadota; class Gammaproteobacteria; order Granulosicoccales; family Granulosicoccaceae; genus Granulosicoccus. Next base: position 78,659 of record CALHOI010000020.1, on the reverse strand, counting down.
AATCGACCTGGACTCGCAAGCTGAAGCACAATATCTGGACAAACTGCGTGAAGGTTTTGGCATGACACAAGAAGCATCCAATGCCATCCACACGCAATTGGGTGTACCGCCACTGTATGGTTAAGCATTAATCGCATTCCATAGCGGTAACCTTGAAACCCGGTTGATGAAAGTCAGCCGGGTTTTTTCGTTTGAGGGCTTTTTAGTACGGCTGATTATGATTATCTGCAATAAAAATGCGAGCTGATACGTTGTATTGGTTGAACTTCTGGATTCTCTATTCGCTCAGTAAGACGAGCGATGCAGTTATAAGTCTGGTTCACTCAGTCCGGTTCAACATGGCTAACTCAGGTGAGTAAATTGATGAAAAATCCCATTTTATTGCTTAAGCGTTCCGGTGTAACGTGTTTAGTGGCGCTGTTGCTCGTTGTGGTAGCTCAAGCCCAGGCTGCTGAATCTGAACAGCATCTGGTTATGCACGATACCCAGATCGTTGCACCGGGCAGCTCGGATGAGCTCAAGAAAACCCTGATCGATGCCTACAAAGCGCGTGGCGAAAATTATGAGCCTCGCACAGAGCACATGATGGAAAACGGCGAACCTGCTTTTATCAATCGCCTCATCCTTGAAGACTCACCGTATTTAATTCAGCACGCACATAACCCCGTTAACTGGTACCCATGGGGTGAAGAAGCCTTTGCGTTAGCCAAAGAGCAGAACAAGCCCATATTCCTGTCTATTGGATACGCCACGTGTCACTGGTGTCACGTCATGGAAAGGGAAAGTTTTGAAAACGTAGATATTGCCAATCAGCTTAATGAGGATTTTATTCCGGTCAAGGTAGATCGTGAACAACGACCGGATGTTGATGCCAGCTACATGTCGGCCGTGCAAATACTAACAGGTCGTGGTGGTTGGCCAATGTCATCGTTTTTAGAAGTGGATACAAAGCCGTTCTATGGAGGTACCTACTATCCACCTAATGTTTTTGTAGATTTACTGAATCAGGTCACCGCAGCGTGGGAACAAGACAGAACATCCGTGACAGCGCAGGCAGAGGAATTGTCGCAAAGCGTTGTGGCCAGCTCACAAATAACCGGCCGGGCCAGTGAAATAGGGCGCGTCGTGATTGAACGCGCCGTTGCCGATATTGTTCAAAGCTTTGACTCTTTACAGGGTGGGTTTAGCGTTGCACCAAAATTCCCTCAAGAGTCAAAACTGTTTTTGTTACTCGACCATGTGCGTCGAACCAGCGACGAAGCGGCATTAGAGGCCGCAACGGTATCGCTAACACGAATGGCTGCGGGTGGCATTCATGATCAAGTAGCCGGTGGGTTTCATCGTTACGCGGTTGATGACGACTGGCTGGTGCCGCACTTTGAAAAAATGCTGTACAACCAGGCTTTGCTAAGTCGCAACTACCTATCGTCTTTTTTAATAGGCGGCGATCTGGAGCATAAACGGGTTGCAACCCGTGTACTGGATTATGTGCTGCGCGAAATGACGTCTCCTGAGGGCGGTTTCTACTCGGCGACCGATGCAGATTCGGCCGGTGCAGAAGGTACCTTCTTTGTGTGGACACCTGATGAACTTGAATCAGTATTGGGTAAAGAAGATGCGAAACTTGCCATAGAGTTATGGAACGTGAGCCCCAGTGGCAATTTTGAGCACAGTAATATTCTTCACTATAGTGATTCGTTTGCCGAACTTGCCAGTGTTCGCGATATGAGTCGCACAGAACTCATGACTAAAATGGATGAGCTCAGTGAACGTTTGCTGCTGGCTCGTCAGTCTCGCGAAAAACCTTTACGTGATGAAAAAATAATTTCGGCATGGAACGGCATGATGATCAGCGCGTTTGCTGAAGCGGGCGATGCGCTTGATAACCAGGAGTACATTGATGCGGCAGTACAAGCCGCACAGTTTATATGGAACAACAATCGCGCTGAAAATGGTCATTTGTTACGCGCGTATTATGATGGACGCGCCTCAGTTGATTCCTCTCAGGAAGACTACGCCTATCTGGCGGAAAGCTATGTGCATTTATTTGATGTAACTGGCAACGAAGGTTGGCTGACTCGCGCTCAGGCCTTGGTGAACACCATGCACAATAAATTCTGGGACGAAACGGCAGGTGGTTATTTTATTGGTACTGAAAAAGTGGGTGCCGTGCGACCTAAAGACTTGTACGACAGCTCTATTCCTACGGGTAATGCTGTGGCATTGCGGGCCTTAACCAGGTTGTGGCACAGAACCGGTGACGATATTTTTAAACAACGCGCCGACGCATTGTTGGTGGCGTTTTCGGCGTACCTTGAAACATTCCCGTCGGCGTTCTCTTACATGCTTACCGCGGCCAATGAGTTGCTGGGTGGCGAAGCAGGGCACCGACACTACCTGGCCCGTGGCAATGTTAAAGTTACCGCGCTTATTGATGATGGTAACGTTAAAATTGATCTGGACATGGCTCCCGGCTGGCACGTTAATGCGAACAAGCCTAATCAGGATTATTTGATTGCCACCGAATTACTCGACCGCGAGGGCAATAGCATTCCAGACACACAATACCCGCAGGCTATATCAAAGGAACTGGGATTCAGTGACAGTGATTTAGCGCTGTATGAAAACAAGGTTTCTATTGTTGCGCCCATTAGCTCCGTGATGAGTTCGATTATGAAGTCAAAGGTCAGTACATCAAGCTCTGAAGCCGCCAACACAGCAACGGGTAAAGCCGAGTCGGGTGATATAGACGGTGATTCAAAATTGCTTTCCATGACACTGCAATTGCAAGCCTGCGATGACACTGTGTGTCTTGCTCCAGAAGACATCACGTTACTGGTGTCAGCGCACTAACTTGTTTTTAAGCCTTTTTCGTCAAGCCTGTGACGCGATGCGCTGGAATACCGGCGCATCGGCCAGTCACACCTACGTTTGTCCTTAATTTAACCCTTTTTCAAGCGCTTATATAAGGCCATTTGCGCCTTGCCTGTGTCACGGTAATTGCACCTGATTCCCTAAAGAATTGACCGTTTTTGGTCATTTTGTTTGCCTGCTCAGCCACGGCTAAAACCGTGTCGTCAGATTTTTTATTAGGGAGACTTAAGGCGTGCGAGCGATATTCATCATGCTGGTGTTATGCGGTGCTTTACTGGCATGCGATACGCGCAATTCGGCGGAACTCAAAACCACACCTACAACCGGTGGAGAATTTGCGTTTGACGATCAGTTTGGCAACCCGCCTTCGCCAAATACACTGTTTCGCATCGATGCTCGCATTGCCAGCACATCGAATGATGGCAGTGAAGCTGATCTAGTCATCACCTACACGCTTGACCCTTACTTTAGCGATGCGATTTTAGCTGAGTCCTATATTCAATTTGATTATGTGGCACCAGATCAGCCAGACCAAGTCATAGCGCGTGCGCCGATAAGCGAAGAACTCACGGGCACGGTTGAGCTGACGGTTCCTACAACTGATGAGGAAGCAAGATTAATTGCATCGGTTAACGGGCTAGAGCCAGGCGTAGTGGATGATCAGGGAATTCTCGTGGCGCAGGTGCCAGGTATTTTGCAGCGTGAAACCACTGATCTGAATCGCGTACGTGAAATTAAAGCCGAGCTGGTGGAAGACAGCTACGAGTCCAGCGTGGTGGCCGGCAGACGGATACATAAATTTGCGGTTAAAGTCACCGACCCCACGGCGGGTCCCATTGATGACTTGATCGGGGAGTCCGGTCTGGATGAAGGTTTTGAGTATTCTGTGTCTGGGCTGGAGTATGATGCAGCTGCCCATTTTGTTGCGCTGGAAAACGGCACGGAAGACAAAGAGTCCCCTGTGAGCGTATCGTTTACCGAGTACCCTTTGTCGGTGTACCTGGTTATTGATACGTCAAAAAGCATCGTAGACTCCCGCCAGGCTCACAACCTGACCGATGCGGTATCCAGTACCGTTGTGGCCCTGACTCGTAATGCTCAGTTTAATTATCGAACGTTTACCGGCAATGTGAGTCGGATAGACGGGCTGCGTCACTTAGAATTTGATACGGCCGATGCGTCGGCGACCGCCATTTATCATGCGCTGGATACGGCTTTGGCCGACATTGAGGATTTTGGGTCGATTAATCAGGATAAAGTGGTGATGGTTTTTACCGATGGTAAGGATCGCGCCAGTCGGAATCACTACAATGAGCTTATTGATAACGAGCAGGTTCACGAATACATAGTGCAACGGGTTAACCAGGTTAGAAATACGCAGGCCGATGTGCTGGGCAGGCAACTTGATGTCTACACTATTGGCTTTTACGATGAGACTTCCGGTATTGATATGTCAACAGAAATCGCCAAGCTTGATGCTATAGCCGAGGCTGGAGGCACAGAAAAAAGTTATAACAACCTGAACGCGACCGATATTAGTGATGCGTTCGCGGCAGTGGTGCAAAACGTTCGTGGCGTTTATTATTTACAGTACAGCTCTCAACAAACCCCAGATAACAACAAGCTTGAATTGCTGGTTAAAGTCAACGGCCACGAATCCCGCATTCTGTTACCAACCGAATATCAAGCTCCATAAGCGCGTATTGCTAAGCTGCAGACGTGCCTCAACTATCATGAACACTAACTCATCACGTAAAGTATCATTCGACGACTTGGTTGCATGCCCAAGTTGCGACTGGTTGCACTACCGCTTGATAATAGAAAAAGGTTCAAGAGCCTCGTGTGCTCGGTGTGCCCATGAGTTATACACACGTAAGCCGTTTTCCATTGATCGTACGCTGGCTGCATCTTTAGCTGGCATTATTTTATTGTTACTCAGTTTGTTCCTGCCGTTTTTGTCTTTGTCCCGTGGCAGTATTTCGTCAAGCATTTCTGTGCTGGATGCGGTTGGTGCTCTGTGGTCCAGTGACATGCGTTGGCTGGGTCTGATGTCTTTGGGTATGATCGCGTTGCTGCCAACCGTGCGCTTGAGTTTATTAATATGGGTCATGTGGCGGTTACGCTACCGGCTGGGTATTACGCGGTTTATGCGTGTTGCCATGCGTTGGGTTGAAAGGCTTGAGCCGTGGGCGATGGCTGAAATTTTTATGGTCGGCGTGGTGGTGTCTTTGGTGAAAATCAGCGCGCTGGCTACGCTGTCGGTTGGTCCTGCGTTTTTCGCGTTGCTGGGCGTAATATTCGCAACCAGCCTCATTAGTATTTTCTATTGCAAGGATTCCGTGTGGACTCTGCTGACAACACGCTCGGCTTAACTGCGCGGCAAGCCGGGCTTGCGCGTTGTAATTATTGCGGTGCATTGCATCGCTTAAGCGCTGTGGGTCCATGCCGTTTGTGCGGTGCAAAAGTGTATAGTCGAAAGCGAAATAGCCTGCAACGTACCTGGGCGTTTTTGCTGGTGGGCTTAATGACCTACATTCCGGCCAATTTGTATCCCATCATGCTAACCAGTTCAATCAGCGGAAATTCCAGTGACACCATATTTTCAGGCGTCATTGCGCTGGCCCAGTCGGGCAGTGTGTTCGTGGCAATTGTGGTTTTTGTGGCCAGTGTGCTGATACCGGTCAGTAAATTCGTGATTATTGCCGGTTTGGCACTTAGCCTGCATTTTCGTTGGGATATGTCAGAACATACACGTCATGTATTGCACACGATTACTGAATTTATCGGGCGTTGGTCAATGATCGACGTCTTTGTGGTGGCCGTCCTGGCTGCCCTTATACAGTTAGGTGCCATTTTAACCATTGAGCCGGGTGCAGGCATTAATGCATTCGCGCTGTCAGTGGTGTTTACCATGTTCTCAGCCACATCACTAGACCCGCGATTAATCTGGGACGCAAAAGACCATGGCTAAAAAAGCCCCTGCCAAACCAGTAGTAGACACTCTGCGCGGGTTGCCAAGTCGGGTGTCGCTGGTGTGGTTGTTGCCGCTGGCCGCCTTGCTGTTTGCGCTGTTCGTGTTGTGGCGTGCCTACGTTGATCGCGGTCCGCTGATTGAAATCATGTTTGAAAACGCAGGTGGCGTTGAAGCCGGCGAAACTGAAATACGTCGACGAGATGTCACGGTTGGCACAGTAGCGGCCGTGCGTTTATCCGACGATTTAAACTCGGTTATCGTGGAAGCTCGCCTCGACCCACAGGTATCCGACTATATCGATGCCGATACACGTTTCTGGATTGTTAATGCGCGTATCAACACCACAGAAATTTCTGGATTAAGCACCTTGCTTTCCGGCGCATACATAGAAGTAGATTGGGATGATGAACCTGGCGAACGCCGCTCTGAGTTTGTCGGTCTGACTGAAGCGCCACTAACCACACGTGGTTTGCCTGGAATGCGGGTAACGCTGGATGCTGAAGAGGCGGGTTACATCTATGTGGGTTCGCCGGTATTTCTGCGGCAAATGGAAGTGGGCCGAGTTGAGCGCCGCCGACTGGCCGATGATGGTTCGCAAGTGTTGTTCGATTTGTTTATCGCAGCGCCATACCATAAGCATGTGTATGCTGAAACGCGCTTCTTTGGTGTATCCGGGGTCGAGGCTTCATTTGGTGCAACGGGTGCATCTGTGCGTGTTGAATCAATCGCAGCGCTGTTTACCGGTGGTATTGCGTTCGAGAACAGTGAAGCGGCAGCAGGGTCAAAACCCTTGCTAAGAGACGGGGTCAACTTCACGCTTTATAACAATAAAGCGGCAGCGCTGGATTCACTGTTTGAAAGCACAGAAGATACTCGTTATCAATATATCGCCGAGTTCGATGGTTCGGTCAAAGGCCTGAGACCGGGTGCGCCGATTGAATATCAAGGTATACGTGTGGGTAGTGTGGTTGAGGTATCAATAGAGCTTCCGCAGAGTGCATCCGAAGTAAAACGCACTTATGCCGTTCTGCAATTTCAGCCAGCCAGGCTAGGTGTAGGCGATGTAACACCTGAGTCGTTATTGGCGACTATGGAGCGCTTTGTTGAAGACGGTTTGCGAGTGCAGTTGGCTACCGGTAATTTACTGACTGGGTCTTTGTTGATTAAGCTGGTGGACATCGATGATGCGCCAGTGGCCAGTATCGATAAACAAGCCGAACCGTATCCCTCGTTACCAACAACACCAAACAACATTGAGGCAGTAACCGCCGATGTGGAAACGCTGGTGAGTAATTTAGCCAGCCTGCCGTTGGATACACTGATTGTTGCGGCAACTGATCTATTAAGAAATACCAGCAATATTGTGGGCAGCAGAGAAATGAAAGGTCTGCCAGCCCAAATAGCAACGTCGTTGGATACAATAAATTCAGCTACGGGTGATTTGCCCGCAATGATGAAGGCCTTGACCTCGGCATCTCAAAATGCCGACGATGTGCTTGCTGGTTTGTCACCAGATTCAGAAATTTATATTGAACTGGCTGCCGCCGCCCGCGAGCTACGAGTTGCAGCCAAGTCGATTGCAGCCTTTGCTGAATTGCTTGAAGAAAACCCTAACGCTGTTATCACAGGACGTTAATCATGTTAATCAGACTACTAGTTGGTTGCGTCGGCATACTGTTGGTCGGTTGCAGTAGCGGCCCACCGCCAAAACAGTTTATTTTAGAACCGGTGTTAGATCCGGTTAACGAATCTGTACCACCTTTGCTCGATGCCGTTGCTTTAGCCGAAGTCATGATTCCAGCTTATGCTGCAGATCAGCGTCTGGCCAGCAGAGATGCTCAGTACCAGATTGTGTATGACGAAAATGTCAAATGGGCTGACTCACCTGAAGAGGCCCTAACGCGCGTGCTGGCTAATCGTTTGCGCTATTACCTTGAGGCTAATGTGATTGTTGAGCCATGGCCGCGTGGATATGAACCGCAGGCGCGCATTGAAGTCCAGCTGGATAAAATTTTACGTGAAGCCACTGGCGGTGCTGAAATGTCCGGACAAATTCGACTGATATCCGGTGACGGAAAAGCCATGATTGGTGTGCGAACCTTTCAGTTTGTTCGCTATGCTAACAGTCGCGATCCCAATGCTTTTTTTGCAGCTGCAGCGGCAGGTGTTAATGACATTTCCAGAATGGCAACGGATGCCTTGCGTGATCATTTTTCCCAATAAGTATTCCAATAAGTTTTCTTGTTAATTTTCCCTTTTAGTATTCTTCTTGGTTTTACTGTCCAGTATTGTCGTTAGGTATTGCATAAGCAGGCTGGTTATTATCTTGCTTTCCATGTTGGGCAGGTGTTAAATGGGCCCATGAATTTATCACCACTGCTCAATGCAAGCCCACTCATTCTCGTGCACAGCGCTGCTGCTGTTCTGGCCTTAATAGTTGGTGCGGTCCAGTTCATTGGTCGTAAAGGCGTTAGAACCCATCGAGTACTGGGTTGGCTTTGGGTTATATCAATGATGGTGGTAGCAATCAGTTCTTTCTGGATTCACGAAATTCGTTTATGGGGTAATTTCAGCCCGATTCATTTGCTTGCTGTTTTGACCTGCATCAGTGTGCCGCTGGCGGTAATGGCTGCACGGAAGCGTAATGTAGCCAAACACAAAAGCGACATGACCAAGCTCTATATACTCGCGCTTGTCGTCACTGGGTTTTTTACCCTCGCACCGGGGCGTATCATGTCTCGGGTTTTTTTCGGGACGTAGTTCACCAATCAACCGGCGAGCCAAGGTTGCTGGCGCCCCACACCCGCCGCAAAACCATTCACATAGTTAAAGAGCGTAAATCTGTTCCTTCTCGAGTTGGTGTGTATTCAAGCTTGTTTTACTATTCAATAGCAGTATTTTTACCGAATCTATTGTTAGACGGTTGTTAGTAAAAGGAATAGTCATGGCACGCACAAAAACTGTTTTACGGTTTCCAACCGTTGTTGTTTTAGTGGCAGTTGTGCTTGTTTTATTATCGGCCTGTAGCGCATCGACTGATCAACCAGACTCAGCCTCATCGGGTGATAATGTTGGAGCAGGTACTAACACCGTTACTAACAGCGAGCTTGACTCAGGTGAAAGTTCACAGCAAGCCAACGCTGTAGATAATAGTACGACCGAAGCCAATGCTGCACAGAACACAACAGCAACAACACCTGCATCAGTGCCAGTAGATGACAGTGCTTTATCGCAGTTACTGTTCACTGACTACACGGTAGTCGATAACCAGATTGTGCCAACCACCAGCTGGATATGCACCGATGTCTTTAACCAGAATCGCGCTCTGTATTTTTTCGCAGAAGGTGTTTTGGATGCAAGCCGACGCGTGTCTATAGAGCGAACGCTTTACAGTAACAACACGTTTGACGATATTGCGTTTTTCTGGTCTGTGTCTGCAAGTGATGCCATTGTCATGAATTCAGCCACCTTTTCAGAGGCCACCGGTGGGATGTTATCAACCGGGCAGTCATATGATGTTACCGGTTTTCGTTTTTTTGAGGTTGAATCACGTCTTAGCTTCACCGCAGACAGTGTTTTACGCGGCCAATTAACGTGCGCTTTGTTCGATATTCAATGACGAACAAGGCTACAATGCCGAACACCGTTTTCTGATTTGAAGCAATCCAGTCATGAGCAGACTCTCTGCCAACCTCTTGTTACTGTTGGCCGGGGCCATCTGGGGAATGGGTTTTGTTGCCCAGCAAACCGCCATGGAGACTTTGGGCCCTTATAGCTTTGTCGCTTTTCGGTTCCTGGTGGCCAGCGTCGTTGTGGCCCCATTTGCGTATCTTGAAAACGCCCGGCCTAAAGTTGCGCTTCCGGCATTGCGGCCAGCACATGGGTTGCAGTTCATCGCAATTGGTTTGTGTCTTTTTGCTGGCATGGCTGCACAGCAGGTTGGGTTGCAAACTATCACGGTCACTAACTCAGGATTTTTAACTGGCCTGTATGTGGTGTTCACACCCTTTCTGGCTGTGCTGCTTTTTCGACAATGGCCACATTTTATCGTTTGGCCCGCGACACTCATTGCCATGCTGGGTATTTTTTTGCTGTCGGGTGGCGACTTGTCTCAGCTTCAAAAAGGTGACTTACTGACCGTACTTGGAGCGGCATTCTGGGCATTGCAAGTTGTGTTGATTGGACGCTTTGTCGGGCAGTCACAACGCCCGCTGACTTTATCGTTTACGCAGTTTATTGTTACGGCCGTTCTGGCGGCTTTGGTGGCACTCTCGATCGAATCCGTCACGCTTGCCAATGTTGTCAGCGCATTGCCCGAAATTTTGTATGCCGGTGTTTTTGCTACTGGTCTGGCTTTCAGCCTGCAAGTTATTGGGCAGCGATACACCACAGCACCTCAAGCGGCGATATTTTTATCATCAGAAAGCCTGTTTGCAGCACTGTTTGGGGCGGTGTTTTTATCAGAAAGAATAGGCTGGATTGGATTGAGTGGGTGTTTGCTCATCTTTTTTGCCATGGTGCTTATCGAAGTCATACCCGAGCTGGGCAAGGCTCGAACACAAAGCCTCACCTGACACGGCTCAATCAAGTAAAATTTGCGCTCATTGACCGCATCGGTTTGAATTGTCAGTTGATCTGTTCTCGGTCACGGTCTAATCTGTGGTCAATACACAATGCGCGAGCACTGAGGTGAAACATTTTTTTTGAAGGCTTAGGCAGCGAAATCCGCAATACGTCCATTTTTGCGCTGATTCTTTCCATTGTTCTGATCGCGGTTTTCTTTTGGTGGTTTCGCGCGGACTTACCCCTAACGGCGGCCTATGTTGCTGCCGCCGGCTTAGCAGCATTCAGTGTCCCGGTCATGCACCGATTAACTGGTTACACTCGCAAAGCAGAAGTTGAGTGGTTAGAGGAACGTGAGTCCGCCGATCATGAAGAGATGGTAGCTCGCCTGTCCACGCTTAAAAATCAACTGCACGAGCTCGGCATAAAAGAGGGCGAGCATCAGGCGCTCACGCTAATCGATATGCTGGACGATTATCATAAAGTCGTTGAAACCCGTTTTTTGGGGAAAAAACACAGCCCGGTGGCGTACCTGTCGACGGCGCGCCGAGTGCAAAAACACGCTGTACAAAATTTGACCGATGCAGTAGCCGTCGGGCACAGTCTTCAGTCTATTGCCAGGCACGACAATAACGCCAAGGCTGGTGAGCGTATGCAAAACCTGAATGTTGACCAAAGTGGCCGGTTAGAGGCGCTACTCGCGGAAAATCGCCAACTATTTGAGGCTTTAACTGACACAGCGGTTGAAGTTGCGAACATTAGTTCATATTCTGACTATGAGCGGATGGATACCATGGCGCGGTTGGTCAGCCTGTCCGAAATTGCCAGCCAATCCGGAAAGTAATGGCTGCGGGTCGATCGCCGCTTTGCCGCTGTTTAGTCTCAGCGTATTTGTCATACCCGGTTTAATTTAAAGAGTCATTTATGTCTTTGTTTAGCATGCAATCGCACATTCAGTTAAATGCTCGCGCCTGGCGGGCGTGTGCGTTGGTGGTGGCCTCCAGTGGTTTTGTTGCTGGTTGTGGGCAGTCGATAGATAGCCGGGAAGCAGCAGAGCAGGCGATTGCCGAAACCGTTGCCAAGACGGTTAAACCATCGTTCAGGGAAAATCAGTCACGCGCCAATATTCGGCTTAGCAGAACCAACTTATCCTCTTTGCTACCCGATTTAAATGACTACCCCATCCGAACGGGACAGCGCGATAGTCAAACAATAGAATCCGTTGAAATATTTACCTCCTCCGAAAAAGCCGGTACCGGAAGAGATGGTTTTTACATTGAACTTGCCGAGGCATTTAACCGTGAGCGAATACAACTGTCTAATGGCAAAACGGCCGTTATCAGCATTCGTAAAATTGCTTCAGGTTTGGGTGCGCAATTTATGCTGGCAGGTCGCTACGTGCCAGACGCTTTTTCACCCAGTAATTTGTTGTGGGGCGAGATGCTTAATGCCGACGGTATTCAACTTGATACCATTGCCGAGAAAACTGCACCCAATACGGCAGGCATTATTGTTAAGAAGTCAAAAGCCGACCTAATCACGACTAATGGTCAGCTCGATATTCCGAAGCTACTTAATAGTGTGAGTGGCGGGACGTTTTCAATGGGCTATACCAATCCATATCAGTCCAGTACCGGTTTAAATTTTTTGCTGACGGTTCTTACGGCGTTTGCCCAGGGTGATGAGTCGCAAATGTTAAGCCCTGATGTGGCCAGTGCATTTGAAGCGTTCCAAACCGGTGTTCCGTTTGTGGCTCAAACAACCATTCAGATGCGTGATGCGGCGCAGGGAAGTGGTGTGTTGGACGCCTTGGTTATGGAACATCAGTCGTGGGTTAACGTAACCGGTATGAAGGATTACCAGTTCATTCCGTTTGGTGTTAGACACGATAGCCCGCTGTTTGCCACACCCGAAGCCGATGAAAGTGAGCGAGAGGCCCTGGCGCTTTTTGCGCGCTTTATAGCGCAGCAGCAGCCGGTGGTCACGCGCTTCGGGTTTGGCAAAAACCCTGAGTATCAGTCATCCTACGAAATCGAAGACGCCTCCATCATTGCTCAGGCACAGGGAATATGGAAAGAGAAAAAGTCTGGCGGACGTCCTATTGCCGCGGTATTTGTGGCCGATGTGTCTGGTTCTATGGACGGCATAAGAATTCGTAATCTCAAAAAAGCGTTAGTCGAATCCTCCGATTTAATCAGTGAGAACAACGCTATTGGTTTGGTCACATTCAACGAGTCAGTCAATGTTGATCTGTTTGTGCGTAAATTCGATGTACAACAAAAGTCGTTATTTATTGGCGCTGTCGAGCGCTTAGTGGCCAGTGGAAAAACAGCGACTAACGATGCCGTATTGGTCGCCGCTGATTTACTCATTGAGCACGCAGCTCAAAACCCTGACGATAAACTCATTATTTTTGTGCTCTCCGATGGTGAGAGAAACCGTGGCCGTTCACTGGATGACGTCAGTGCTATGCTTGAATGGTCCGGGATTCCCGTGCATTCAATTGCGTATGAAGTCACGTCTGATGAATTAAAATCCCTGTCGGGTCTGGCTGAAGGTGCTTACATTGAATCAAAAGCCGAATCGGCGTCTTACCGAATTGGTAATTTGCTGAACTCTGAGATGTAGTTATATGAAATCTGGTTCCATGGTGAGTTTGCGCCAGTGAAGTGGCTAAAAATATTTTCGGTGTTCATCGTGTTGCATGCAATAGCGTGGGCGGTGGCGCACGGCATAAAAAAAGAACGTCCTGAGCAAGTGTTAGTGGTAGCCGATACCTCTTTTGCCTTAAAAGCCACGCACCCCGATATGCAACGCTGGATAGAAAACTACGCCAGTGATAACCGTTACCGGCAAATCACCATTGGTACGGATAAAGCGCTAATTGGAGAGCTGTCTGAAATCAAGTCCGTTGACTCTGTTTTTCGGACATCTTTTGGCAGGAGCAGCCCCGACTCATTAAAACAGTATCGGTCAGTTGCGGCTGATCAACGCATTTTTCTATCCGACGGTTCATTTGAGCCAGATGGTTGGACCCTGGTCAAGTTTCCGTAGGTGCTTGTTTTATAGCAGGTTTCCTGCGCACCACACACTTCTCAGTCGCCACAATCAAACCGTCATCTTGTTGTTCTTCAAATTCCTTATAATTGTGAGTCAGTTGACGAAAAACAACAAACCCTCCAATGAATTGAGGAAGATCACACAGCGAGTAGTTTGGTAAGTCGGTAGGCTTGCTTTACCGCAGTACAGTGGCTGATTGGTTACTTTTTGTGTCGATTGGGCTCTAATTTAATTATTTATGCGCATTCGGCGTTTTTTTACTGGCATTTTGCTCTATTCCGTCCTATGTACTTAATGGGTGAGAGTACGACTTTCTGAGATCGACATGAACAAACAACTAAGCGCGCGGCTGTTGAGCCTGCGCCTCAAAGACGCACGCGTTGAAACGGCACCGAAGAGTGCTTCAACAAATGCGCGATCAAGCGCATTGCTATCCAGAGCTTTGCTGCTCAGTGCTGGCTTGAGTTTCGCTCTGGTTGGGCAGGCGTTTGCCGCTGGCGAAATCAGTTTTATCGAAACCAGCGACCAGCTCGCTACGCCGTCGCGATATACCGTCAATGGCACCACTTACACCTGGGGTATGGGCTCGAATCAGGTGATGGACGGCTTCACTTCCCACTCTGAAGATTACTCGTTTGCGACGATGGCAGATCGGGTTGAGCTAGTCCGAATAGACCAAAATGAATCAAACGGTAATCCGTGCGGTGTGTTTGTAGAACGTTTAGGTGAGTCAACCGACGTTGTTAAAGCCAACTACCCAAGTGACGGCACTGATACTGGCAATTGCGATATGGCCGCTATGCTGGCCAGCCGAATTGTTAATCGTGGTGCGCTTAACCTGTTTTCCAATATTGGCCCGAATCCCAAAAACGTTGAACGCGTTGACTTCCTGTTTGATCGTGGGGTGTTAACGCCGGTTACTACAGAAGCCCTGTCTCGCAGTGGACATGTTATTGCCGAGAAGCGTGGCAACAACGCATTACAAATCGCCGCAATCACGGCTGTTGATGTGTTTGGTCAACCATCAGAATATGGGCCATTGGTTTTTGTAGCGGGTAAAGGCTGTGCACCTGAAGACCTTTGTTATGGCGTTACTAATATTAGGCACAACTACTCATTCTTCCAAAATGATTCATTTGCACCGCAAGGTTATCCTCCACTCATTGCCAAATCGACTGAGTCGATCGGTATGGCTTTTGTGTCTCATGAAAGAATGGGCTTGACAGCGGGTCAGGTCTATTATGGATTTTCTTATTTTGCCAACGATGTTGTCGATGGCGTTCACAACTTGTTTGATGTTGCCAGTTTTCCGCAAGACACCAACGACGAAAAAATTGTTTTCGGTGATGGTGCCGATATTTACGGTGGCGTATCAGGGTATTTTTTAGCCGACAGTTTAAATGTCATCACCGGCACTGTGTTCAAAGATGAAAACAATGACGGTTCAGTGAATGATGATGAAGCTGGTATCAGTGATATTGAGCTTACGTTGTTCACAGACTCAAACGGTAACGGTGTTTACGACCCAGGTATAGATCAACAGCTTGGTTCGTCGATCAACACCGACATTTCAGGCGAGTTCGTGATACCCGGTGTCGACGATGGTATCTACTTTTTATTGCTCAACGAGAACGACCCCGATTTACCACCAGGTATAAGCGTTGCTCCAGGCACAAATCCTGTCATGATTCTCATTAACGGCGAGGATGCCGAAGGCGTTAACTTCGCCTTTGTTGATGATATTGAGTTTGATGGAAACTCGGGCGGTAGCACCGCTGGCGGATCAGATGCGGGTGGAAGCGATGCCGGTGCAGACGCTGGTGGCAGTGATGCGGGTGCGGATGCTGGTGGCAGTGATGCGGGTGCGGATGCTGGCGGCAGTGATGCGGGTGCGGATGCTGGCGGTAGTGATGCCGGCTCAGATGCTGGCGGCAATGACGCAGGTGCAGATGCTGGTGGCAGTGATGCAGGTGCGGATGCTGGTGGTAGTGACGCGGGCGCAGATGCGGGCGGCAGTGATGCAGGTGCGGATGCGGGCGGTAGTGATGCAGGTGCGGATGCGGGCGGCAGTGATGCAGGTGCGGATGCCGGCGGTAGTGACACCAGTGGTGCTGATGCTGGCGACAACTTCGTGCCTATTAGCGATGGCGTCAACGAAACCGTTGCAAATCCTGACATGGCCAGCGTGACTCAAGGCACCATGACGCTGATCGACGTTCTGGCAAACGACGCGGATTCACCGGGCGGGGGTTTGACAATAATCAGCGTATCCGAATCTCCAAACGCGACGATCGAGATTCAAGGCCAGCAAATCAGCTATAAGCCGATTGATGAATTTATCGGCATGGATACATTCCTTTACGTTATCGAAGACACGGCTGGCAATCAAAGCACCGGTACCGTCGCTGTTGATGTACTGCGCTTCAGTGATATCAATGACAACGGAGTCAACGATTTCGAAGAATGTAATTGCGACAACCTGACAATAGAAGTCGGTGTTGAAGGCTCTGCATTAGGTAGCGCTTCTCTACTGTCATTTTTGTTGTTGAGTTGGTTGTACGGTTTTAGACAACTTGCCCGCTACCGACGAAACCAAAAAGGTGGAGTTGCGTGATGACACTATTTAACCGCAGTCAAACGCTCCGTTGCCAAACAAAGCATAAAAGCAAGCGTTCCGGGCGAGCCCTGGCAATTTTCAGTTTAAGCGCTTTGTGTTGTGCGGCTTTGTTAATGGCTGCCAGAGCCGACGATAGATCACTTGAATTTACCCCTCGAGCGTATGTGGGTGTGGGCGTGGGTGCAACACAGCTTGAACCGAAAGTCCCTAACGAGAGTCTTGCAGTCAGCGACGACAGTGATAGCGGTTTCCACATAACTGCCGGTTATGATTTTACCAGTCGATTATCGGCAGAAGCTTACTATGGTGACTTTGGGTCAGCCGGCATTTCATTTTTAGGCGAGGACGTTGGCACCGTTGACTATCAGGTATTTGGCCTTAGTGGCATCGCTTATTTGTTCAATAGTCGTAGCCGGCTGACTGCGAACAAAACGGGCTCTGGAATGGGTACGCGAGAAGGTTTATCGCTGTTCACTCGTGTGGGTCTGGGTACCGTTTTCGCTGACTCAGAGTTAGATCACACCGTAAAAAATAAAGTCCATCTGGCTTTGGGGCTTGGGGCTGAATACGGTTTTAGTAATGGCTTTGCTTTGCGTGGCGAATACCGAGCCCTTGACACAGATATGCACTATGCATCTATCAGTGTGCTGAAGCGGTTTGGCAAGGTTCGCAGTGCCGCGCCTATCGCTGCCAGCACACGCGGTGCGAGCGTGCCAGAGACCGAAAAAGTTGAACCAGTTAAAACTGTAACGCCAAAAAGCGCTGATTTAGCGAGTGTGACTACGGTCAATTTTGACTTCGACCGCTCAGAAATCACGCCTCTAGCCGCTAGTAAGCTTGATAAGCTTGCTACTGCATTGGCCGAATCGGATGTTTCTGTCAGTTTGGAAGGACATACAGACTGGATAGCATCGGAACGTTATAATCAGGCGTTGTCTTTGAGGCGTGCTGAAAGTGTTCGGCGATACCTGGAATCCAAAGGCATTAGCAGAACACGCTTAAGCGTGCGAGGATTCGGTGAGACAAGACCGGTAGCTTCGAATAACACAGTCGAAGGTCGTGCCAGCAACAGAAGGGCAGACATTCGCATTAAATAACGCTTGGATTGCAAGTGAAGGGTTGCGAATGAAGTTCTCTGTCGGCAAAGTTGTATCAACGGTTGTACTGACACTTGTATTGGGTGCCTGCAGTGAGCGCGACGACGATCAGGCAATCGTTGGTGGTGGTACTGGCGGTATTGCGATTGATCCCGGTACAGGTGGCGACACGTTTGAAGTCCGCGGTACCGAATTCGTATATCCTTATCGGGCCAACAGTCCCCATGGTTCGGTCCTCAAGCAATGTATTCTCATTAGTACAGCCGCTGAATCATGCGCACTAACAACGCTTCCGTTTATTGGTGATGGTGTTAATCAGCCCACCATCGATCAAATCATGGATCGGGTGCTTGTTACCCATGATTGGATGGGAGAACGTTTTGAAGCTGTTGTGCGCACAGCGCCTGATGACTTATTAAACATGTTCTCTTCTACCACTGCCATTTTAATTGGCAGTGAGGTGCGCCCGTCCTTTTACACAGCATTAACCGGCGCTATTCAAATCGACCCAATTTATCTTTGGTCATCAGTCGATGAAAAAGGCAGTGTTTCCTTGCAGGAAGATTTTCGCTCCGATTTCGGTGCTGATTTACAGTTTTGGTTCTTACGCCGCATTGCTGGCGCTGATGGTCAATCGCTGTGGCCTTACTACAGCTTGGAAGACGCGTCAGTGCGTCCATTCGAAGACTTGCGACTACCGCTAATGCGCTTGTTGTTTCATGAGCTTGCGCATGCAACCGACTTTATGCCTCGTCCACAAATAGCGACGTTGGATACCAGTTTGTCGGCTTGGGACGCGGTAAGAAGCATCTCTGATCATTGGTTATCCCCAGCATTGTATGCACAGTTTCCGCTAACCGGTACAGAGCTCCAAAGCTTTGGTCAGGTGATGTATCAGGGAGAGACTGCGACAGATGCTCAAAATGCGGCAACCCCTGCGCAGTTGGGTCAGTTTATGTCAACCGATGGCGCCATTCAGATGTATAGCTACTCCACACCGCGAGAAGACTTGGCGCAATTGGTAGAAGGTGTGGTTATGGCCTACTACTATGACTCTATTGTTAATGTCGGTTTTACCAATAAACCCGTTGATGACACTAACTACACTTGTAACGATTTACTGGTGGGCTGGGGGCAACGCAACCGCCTGGCCGACCCGCTGGTTAATCCACGTGCTCGATTGGCAACCGATTTGGTCGTGAACATGAGTGCGGGTATGGTCAGTTATCTTGACAATACGCTAAGTGATGCCGAACCCATGAATCCTGGTGTTCATTGGTGCGACAATCAGACACCGGTATCTATTGCTGCGTCACAACCCGATACGCGTTCCGTCGACAGCACTCGTTCAACTGAGTCTGCAGAGTTGTTCAGAGAAAAAATTCGTGTGGAGTCGCCGGTTCACCCGCAAAGCCCAAAATAGTTACTGTTATTGGCGCTAGTAGTTCAGCGCTGGTAGTTCAGCGCTACTAGTTCAGCGCTACTAGTTCAGCGCTAGTTCATCGGTGCAATGACATTTGTGCCGTATACTGTGGACACTAGGTGTTCCTTTTTCTTGAATAAACTATAAATTCTGCAGTGGATTCGCTGTCACAATTTGCGTTGGGTGCTGCCGTTGCGCAGGCAACGCTTGGAAGCAAGCTTGGTCCGCGTGCCATGCTGGTTGGAGGACTGTTGGGAACCTTGCCCGACATGGATGTGCTGGTGCATTACAGCGATGCGGTAGCCAGCTTCACTTTCCACAGAAGCTGGAGCCACTCCCTTTTTGTGTTGAGTTTGGCAAGCATTCCCATTGCTTGGTTATTTAAACGGTGCTATCCCGATAGGTGGTTAAGCGCAAGCGCCGTGGACAATTTGCGCTCGTCTGCGCCATCTTATGCACAGTGGTTGCTGTGCGTGTTTCTGGTGTTGATTACCCACGCTGTATTAGATGGCTTCACCATTTATGGTACGCAACTATTCTGGCCACTGAATATCGAACCGACGGCTATCGGGTCGATATTTATTATTGACCCGTTGTACACAGTACCTTTGCTCATTGCATTGCTGGTTGCGTTCCGATCCCGTCACCGAGCGCAGGGGGCTGTGATTGCTGGGCTGGTAGTGAGTACGGCCTATTTGGTTTTAACGCTGGTCTTACAAAGTAGCGTGAGTGCAATAACTCACGCATCATTGCAGCAGCAGAATATGAGTACCGAGAACGTTCTGGTTGCACCCACGCCTTTTTCGTTGCTGTGGCGACTGGTGTCTATCGATAAAGGCACCTATTACGAGGGTTTTTACTCGCTGTTAGATGAAGATCAGCACGTTGAATTTGTACAGTACAACCGTAACAGCGATATGATAGATCAGTACTCAGACCACTGGCCTATTGCCAGAATGGACTGGTTTACTGGCGGTAAGATTTCAGCAAGCCAGGTTAACGAGCAATTGATAATCAATGACTTGAGGATGGGAATTGAATCGAGCTATGTGTTTCGTTTTAGTGTTGGACATTTAGGTGAGTCAGGTTTTGAACCACAACAGAGCCAGCAACTGCCGTTAGAAATCAACACAGATCGCATGCGAGCAATTGTGCGAAGAACCTGGGACGAGCATATTAACGTGCTGCCGTAGCCGCGGGTCGCAACGTATTATTGTGTTTAATATTATTGTGTTTAATTATTATGTTTAGCAATTGGATAAATAGACTCGCATCCACTTCACAATCGCCGGATGCTGAAACCATGCAGGCTGATATCGAGAGAGTCAGCGCATCTCTTTTAGTTGAAATTGCGCGCAGCGACCATCAACTGGAGCCTGTCGAGATAGAATCAATTGTCACCGCGTTGCAGCGCTCTTCCACTTTGCCAGACGAAGAGATTAAAACGTTGGTTGATACGGCGATTGCTGAAGCGGACAACGCTGTGTCTTTGCATGAGCATGTTCGCTTAATCAATGAACAGTTTGAACAGGAACAAAAAGTCGTACTAATCGAACAAATGTGGCGGGTTGCGGCTGCCGATGGTGACATTGATCACTATGAAGATTACACTATCCGTAAGCTAAGCGACTTACTCCATGTGCGCCACAGCGCATTTATTCAGGCAAAACTAAGAGTAATAGAATCATGAATAAAGTCATACCCGTTGTTTCTTGGTTGATTGTGCTCTGGATTTGCTACATCTTCCTGGGTTCATTGCCGTATAAATTTACCCTTCACCCAGATACGCAACATATCTTTGGCACCATCGGTGGTTGGCTGGGTACGTTTTTGGGCGACACTGTTGGTAACTTGTTTAGCAATGTGGGTTCTTATGTTGTCGGTGGGTTCGAATTACTCACGTCATTAATATTGCTAACGCCCATCGTGCTGTGGATTAAAAACCGTTCTTCAGGCAAGTTGTTTGAACCGCTTAGACGGCGATGGCATCAAATCGGTGGACTTATGGCCGCCATGGTTATGTCAGGCGCTGTGTTTTTCCATCTGTTTTCTCCGCTGGGTATCGAGGTTTTGCACCAGGGGCAAAGTGATGGCGGCAGCTTGTTCAAGGCGGCGGTGTCTGTGCTGATACTTGGCTTAGTGCTAGTTATTATTAATCGCAAACCAAGCGATACATCGACTTAACTTTTAGCCGGTCTTAACTTAGCCGGTCTTAACTTAGCTGAGGCTTGGTTTACTTGCGGCTGGATTGATACAGGGTTTTAATTGGCACGTCTACATCCAGCTGCGTTTCTACTTTGAGTAAGGCGGCCAGATTTTCTTGCTCTGGAATCAAGCTTTGCAAAACCACTTCAACCTTTGGTGAATCAATTTGCAGACCACCTGTGCGTGCAGGGTCAGCCAGTTGAGTCTCAAGCATCGATGCCACTTGGCTTAATTTAGGTCCAAGTGCGAATACCGCGTTGTCTTGAATCTGCTCAATAATCTGACCTTCAAATACTTTGGCTAACGCTGTCCACAACTTACTGTCCAGCACATTGGATAACGAGATGTCAGTTAATTTCACGGTTTGACTAAATGCATCGAGCACCGGAGTGGCTGTTAGGTAAACATTGCCCGGTGTTTCGAGTTTCTTGCCTGGCAACCTGGCTCGAAATCCAAGCTCGACAGTGACCCCATCGGGGTTGCCTGATAACTGCAACATATCAATGGTGACACTAACATCCCCGGCAGGGCTGGATTCTGAAAACGTTTTACCCTGTATTTGTTCTGCTGCAATTGACTGAAGCTGGTCATAGCCTGCTCGCACTAAAATATTGAAAGTCGTATGCCCTGGCTGATACTCAGAGCGGGCCAAAGCGGGTAGGGTCAGAGCCTCTTTAGGCAGAGCTTGATTCTGTACACTGGTTTTAGCATCAAGTGAAAACGCCAGCCCGAGTTTGTCGGCTTCAGTTCTGATACCCGAGAATGAAAACCCTTCGGGCTCGATATTCAAATACATGGTTTCATTGCCAGGCAGGTCCAGTGGAATGCTGTGCTGTGTCCATTGGGCTTGTATAGACTGGCGTACCTGTTCGCAATCGATTGCCTCAGTTGCTTTGGCTTGCAAATTGGCCAGCTGTTTTTTAATCGCTTTGTCTAATCTGTCTTCAAGGTTGATGTCGATACCGGCAGCCCACTCCAGTTTGGGTGCGCTGGTCCACTGGTAGCTAACGTCAGATGTAATCGTCGGGCACCAGTTTTCCTGTAAATCCAGTTTCAGTAGCACTTGCGCTTGCATCGCGCCATCAAATTTCATGGCATTGATATTAAGCACTTTTGCCACGTCACCGCCAATGCCCGCATCACCGAAAAACCGCATTGGCAAATTAATGGCAATAAAGTCGTTGTTACCGCTAATCTGAATGTCACCCTCTCTTAATACGGTGTAGTTCCATCGCGCGTTACCACATAGTTTTAAGCCCAGTACTTTTTTACAGATTTTCTGTTTGCCGGTATCGGTGTGCTCGGCCGGAACAGCTTCTTGGGCCAGCTCAGTTAGGTCGCTATAGGCTATTCGCGCTCTGGTGCTAAGCCTGCTTTGGTGAATCTGGGTGTTTGACGCCATTTGTGTTGCCGGTGGTGGCGGCTTGGATAATTGACTATGCTCCGGTGCTTTTTCGGTGCAAGCCATAGCGAGCAAGCTGGCAAACAGTAGCGTGCCGATGGCACGGTGTGGGGACTGCGATCTCATGTACGAAGTCTGCCATAGACTGTGCGATCACGACAGGTTTAGGCTTGAATTCGTGCGCTTTTTGGTGGTTGATTTACAATGCTTATAGTTACCGACAAGAGAAAATCTGTAAATGGGCGTGCTGTGGGAGAAATCGGTAAAAGGTACGCTTTATTCTGTGCGTAATGCCGGCCAGTCTATTCGTTTGTACAGTAATGGTGTATTTCATTCTCAATGGAATCCCGACAGGCCGTTTGCCGGTGCCATCTGGGATTGTTTGAGCTTGCCATGTTTGTACAGGCCACCAGCTCAATGCCGACGTGTTCTGGTGTTAGGTTTAGGTGGTGGTGCTGGTGTCCGTCAGCTTCAAACGCTACTGAACTTTGATTCTCTCGTTGCAGTGGAAATAGACTCCATGCATATACACATTGCGAGAAAATGGTTTGGTGTGACACAAGCCAATGTACAGATTGAACATGCAGACGCTATTAGTTGGGTGAAGCAGTATTCAGGTGCGCGTTTTGATCTGATCATTGATGATCTTTTTGGTCATTCGAACAATGAACCGATGCGTATACAGGCATTGGATGCACCATGGCTAGAGCATCTAAACAATATATTAGACCCCGAGGGAATTCTCGTTGCCAACTGTATTACCCGTGGAGAACTGTTGGCAGCAGTACCTGCGTTTGCCGCTTCAGGATTTGTACAAGGCTACCGCTGGAGTTCACCGGAGTATGAAAACACCATTGGTGTGTTTTTTAAGCGACCGGTGTTATCCAGTCAATGGTTAACCCACTTAAACGAAAGCAACCTGTCACCGGCAATGAAACAGGCAGCCAGATGGGTTGTCAGAAGAGCATTGGTTTTTAATTAAAACCAATGATGAGAAATTTGTCTTTAATTTAAAAGACTTGACACCCTAAAAGCTAAATGCGATCTGTGCACCCGCTTGCGCTGATTCTCTTTCAGTAAGGCGACCACCGATATGCACTGGTCCCAGGCTAAAACCCAAGCTAAGGGCAGTTGCATCGGCGGTTCGAGCGGTATCGTGGCTAATACCAGCACGTAGTCCAAGTAATCGACCTCCCATTTCTACGCCAACAGCCAGTATTTGAGTATCCAGGTTGTCCAGTTTTGCCTCGTTTAAGGCGAGGTCAGCGGAAACCGTTACCGCTGGCAGTGATAGTGCGCCACCGACGATCAGCTGCGGTGTGGTTTCAAAAGTAAAGTTCTCTCTGGTTGTTATAGATTCAGTGATCATGTTACGCGCAACCAAAGAAACCCTTACTGGAATCGATGTCAGGTTCATGCTGGCACCCATGTCCATATTAAAAGCCGTATCGACGACTTCGTTTTCTTCAAAGCGGGATTCAAACGTATCGGTTTCGTCGTCGAAGCGATCGCCGATTGCCGCACTCAGGCTCGCGGCCCGCAACTCTGAGAACTTTGGCGTGAGGCCTAAATCGATATTGAACCCGGCTATGTTCACACCGCCTGCGATACTCAGTCCCAATTGTTCTCTAATAAGTGCACTGGTTTGCCCCTCGGAATCAAGTACATCCTCGGGTTGTTGGACAACAAGTGTTTGGCCGTCATCCGATAAAGCCAGTGGCGCGCTAGTGGCAATTTCCTGAACGGTAATAACATCATCGGCCAGCACGGTGGCGAACGTTTCAATGTAGGCAAGGTCGTTAGCAGACACGTTTGTGGTGGCGGCACCTGTCACAGTTTGTCGATAATGAATGGCAATGGGTATGCTGGATTGCGTGTACGCTACGCCGAAATCGGCTGCGGCCGTGGCCCTAAAGGGTTTACCGTCAACATCATTTAATATCGCCAGCACCTTGGTTGAAAGTTCAGATAAACGTTGCGTGTCTGATACACAGACACTATCCAGACTGCTGTTCTCGTCGCAGGAGAGGGTGCTGTTGCTTAAGTTGTCTATTTCACTATCCAGATCGCCGGGTAGTGATTCGTTATCCAATGCCGCACTGATATACCCACCGTCATCCTGAAGATCTGTGCTGACACCCAGATGAAAATGCATGCGCTGTTGCTCGCGTTGCATCTTCATCAATGAAGACGGATTTTCCAGTGCGCCGTGCACGCCCTTGCCGTTGGCTATGGCAGACCCGCCTAAGGCTGCAGAGCGTGCATCAACCGCTAGTGCTGGTGCGCTTATTAATGTGCTGAATAATGAACAAATGAAAATGGCTGGGAGTCTATGCATAACAGTATTTAGCAGCGTATTGCGGAAGGTAGAGTTCTGATAGTGCACTAAATGTACCGCCGCCAGTACCCGAATAGGTTACCGAGTAGCAACAGCCGCAGGCGAATCTTCAGTGAAACGGCTGGCCGCATGCAAAATAGCGTGGCGCATGTTTTCTGAAACCAGGTTCCGTGTGTCCTGGGCCAATTTCAACAATGTTGGCGTTGGCGCGATTGTTTTATCGCCATTGGGTTGCTCGTCAACTATGGCGTAGTTCGATTGACCCAATGTGTCGACCATGGCGCGATGCAAGTGCTTGTCGAACAGGTCTTGAGCGTTTCGGCCGTGCGTTAAACCCAAGCGTTCGGCGCAGACACGACAACGCTCCTCTAATTCACTTAGCAGTAACCCTTTTTCACCGTGTTGTACCAACACTGCAGCAGCCAAAAAATACCTTTCCAGTGCGGGCATAACAGACTCGGCCAGTTGCATCAGGGCCACTGCCTCACTTGACCCGGCACTGGCACGACGATAGCTTTGCCCATCTTCAACGGATTGCTCACACTTAATGAGCCTGCAGTGCATTAAGGTTTCGAGCGCATCATCTAAAGCTTGCTCGGACTTTTCGTTAGGTAGATATAATTCGTTTTTCAGAAACGGTAGTGCGTACTCTACCAATTTAAGCAAATCACTCTTGGATTGATTGGCCGCGCCTGTAAAGCAACATGCCAGCAAGGACGGTACGGTTATAAGGTGTTGTACGTTGTTACTAAAGTAAGTTAACGGTGCTGCCATGCCAGTTCTAATGGATACCAGTGCGCCCAATGGGTCATCACTGGTTTCAATGAAGCCAAGTTTAATGCCGTGATCAATAGCCTGTTCGAAATCAATAGGCGGTATAACGGCGGTTGTATCAGCGGCCGCTGCTGTGAATAAGTTGTGGTAAAGACGCATTTGCTCAATCAGCTCTGGCTTGCCCAGCTTACCATTGCGGGTCGACAACAAGCCCATAGCCAGCAAGCTAATAGGGGTAACGCAAACGGCATCATTGATGTTTTGCATAATAGTGTTGCCAAGTTCATCTACCACTGTCTTTAACCAGTCAGGTCTGGTTAGCTCGATGTCCTCGTCTCGCCATTGTGCATTATGTTGGTCCAGTAAATGATTGAGTTCGATGGGAGTGCCAAAATTGACGTGCACGTTGCCATATTCTTCGCGTAAGGTTTTCAGAGACTTTAATAAGGCGAATACCGTTTCTTTTTGTTTTTTGCCTCCTGCCAGTTCGCTGGTGAAGGCGCGACCTTCAAGCAAACGCTCATAACCAAAATACACGGGAATAAACACAACGGGTGTTCGCGGATTGCGTAAATAGGCGTGTGCTGTCATGGCCAGCATGCCACCCTTTGGTGGTAGCGAACGGCCGGTTCGACTGCGTCCGCCTTCCACAAAATACTCCAGTGCGTGTCCTCGCTGCAGTATTTCTTTCAAGTAAGCATTAAACACGGCGGCATAGAGCGGATTGCCCGCGAAGCTGCGCCTTAAGAAAAACGCTCCACCGCGGCGCAGCAAACCACCGACCACAGGCAGATTCAAGTTAATACCCGCAGCAATATGTGGCAAGGAGAAGCCATTGATATACAGAATGTAAGACAACAGCAAATAATCTATATGACTACGGTGGCAGGGCACGTACACCAGTTCTCGCCCATCGGCAACCGACTTTAAGCGATGTATGCCGTGCAGTTTTACACCATCATAGAGTTCGGTCCACAGCCGATTCATAACACGGTGTAATACTCGTACAGTTGGGTAGGAAACATCAGCGGCAATTTCCATAGCGTACTTGTGCGCGCGTTGTTCTACTCGCTCAAATTTTTTGTTTTCCTTTTCGCTGGTATCTAAAATTGATTGACGAACGCCTGGGTCAGTTAGCACGTGGCCAACAAGCATGCGACGATGAGATTGATCAGGTCCCAGGCTTGCTATGCGTCTTTGCCGGAAATGCACGCGTAAAATTCTGGATAGCTTTCGCTGCAATAATTCAGAATTTAACGCCTTGTCGGATTGTGCGTCGGGTGCTTTGTTTGATTCGTTCTCGCTGTTGATCAGTGCATCTAAAGACAGGGGTTCGCTGATGGCCAGCAGGGTGTCTCGACCGTAAAGCAGTGTGGTAATCAACTTGCGGGTACGGCTACCAATTTGCCAGTTCTCACTGAAAAATAATGTCCAGACAGATTGCTCCTTGCCAGGAGCGCGCCCCCAGTAAACTGCGACGGGTACGATCTGAAGTTCACCTGGTTCGTCAGAGACTCGGGTGGCGATTAACCGGCTTAGTCGTTGTGACTTAACCAAGCGGTGTCTTCTAAAAATTAATCCACGTCGGTGCTTAAGTACGTCGACCGAACTGGATTCGGTGGCTGAACCGTAGTGTAGTGTATTGGATGGCGCTGGCAAGCCGTGCTGCTGGCAGATGATGTCCAGAGCAGCACGATCAGCAAGCCCGCCCGATTCAAGCACGTAAAGAACGGGTAAGTCAGGGTTTAATAGCCCCATTGGTTGCAGGGGCAATACATCAGGCTTTACCCAGGCGGACAAAGTCTTGGTAATACTATTTTCAATTAGCTTGTACAAACCTTGATGCATAATGGAGAAAACCAAACCAGAGTGAAAGCTATCGTGCCTCGTCTGTCAACCTGCAAGGAATCTGCCCTTTCTGATGCCACTTTGTCGGCGTTAGAGCCAGTGCGTACGGATGGCCGGCTCGCCGAGGTGTATCTTCAATTTGCTAACAGCGAGCCTGCGCTGCGTACTTACCTGCTGATGGAAGCCGCTTTGCAGGCTGGTTCCCTGGATGCAAAAGACTTAGAGAGCATAAAATTGCTTGTCAGCGAGTTGACACAGTGTGAATATTGCCTGTCAATACACACATTTAAAGCGGGCAAGGCCGGCATCACCAAAGACGACCAACTGTTAATTCGGCAGGCCAGGCCAACGGGCGACGAACGCACTGATAGCCTGGTTCAACTTGTGAATGCATTGTTTCAGCAGCCCGGCACGCTTGATCAACACTTGCTGGACGAGGCTCGTAGCGCCGGGCTCAGCGACGAAAATCTTGTCGACTTATGCATGGCAATGAGCACCATTTTTTTCACTAACATAACCAATCATATTAATCAGTCGACGTCGCCTCTACCGGCAGCACCGGATTTATAGTTAAGTGATTCGACTTGGTATTGGACACCAGCCCATTTGTTAAAAAGACGACGAGTAACATTGTTGGCATTGGTTAAATGACTAGCCTTATTGAGCGCATTTTTACGTTTTTTGAATCGTTTGTAGCGCCGTTTCCGCAGGCACCTGCAACGCGACCGCCTGGCAAGCTCATGCCTTTTATCTGGCATTACTCGCGTGATATCTGGCCGTGGCTGCTGGTCATGGCTTTGCTTACGGCGCTGCTTTCCATTCTTGAAGTCAGTTTATTCAACTATCTTGGTAACTTAGTGGACTGGCTCAGCGAATCCAGTCGCGATACCTTTTTGCAACGAGAGTCAGGCACGCTCATCTGGATTGGGCTGATTATTTTGGTGTTGCTGCCATCGGTTGGTTTTGTGCATTCCCTGGTTGTCCATCAAACCATCATCGGTAATTATCCAATGGCGATTCGCTGGCAAGTGCATCGTTATATATTGGGACAAAGCTACTCGTTTTTTCAGGATGAATTTGCCGGGCGAGTGGCGACCAAAGTCATGCAAACATCTTTGGCGATACGCGAAACAGTCATGAAAATGCTCGACACCATGGTGTACGTGTTCATGACCTTCTTATCGGCCATGGTGTTGGTAGCCAGCTTTGATGGCTGGTTATTAGTACCCTTTGTTGTTTGGGTGTTTGTTTATGTGCTACTGCTTAAGTTCTTTTTACCTCGTCTAAAGGCGATAGCCAGAAAGCAAGCTGATGCACGTTCTGAAATGACAGGGCGAGTGGTTGACAGTTACACCAATATCATGACGGTAAAGCTATTTGCGCATAGTGGCCGCGAAGCACGTTATGCAAAAGATAGCATGCAGCTGTTTCTCGATACCGTTCATCCACAAATGCGCCTGTCTACCGGGTTTATATCATCGCTACTACTGCTTAACGGTGCTTTGTTATTCAGTGTTGGCTGGGTCTCTATTTCCTTATGGTTGAACGGCAGTATTAGCGTAGGTGCCGTTGCTGTGGCAGTGGGTCTGGTGCTTAGATTTCAAAGTATGTCGCACTGGATAATGTGGGAGCTTTCGCATTTGTTTGAAAGTATTGGCGTTGCCTACGATGGCATGAATATGATTTCACAAGATAACGAAATCAAAGATATCGAGGATTCGGGAGAACTGGCAGTGCCACAAGGGTCCATCGAATTTGACAGAGTGCGTTTTCACTACGGCAAAGAAACTGGCGCTATTGAAAACATTTCTTTAAAAATCGACGGTGGTCAGAAAATCGGTCTTGTTGGCCGCAGTGGTGCGGGAAAAACGACCTTAACTAATTTGTTGATGCGATTGTACGATGTTGAAGAGGGTGTGGTGCGTATCGATGGCACTGACATAGCGTCGGTAAAACAGGAGTCCCTACGTCAGCAGATAGGTGTTGTCACCCAAGATACCTCCTTGCTGCATCGCTCTGTATTCGACAACATTGCCTATGGCCAACCCGATGCCAGCATTGAGCAAGTTATTAGCGCCGCAACTCGTGCTAACGCGCATGAGTTTATTACCAGTCTTGTTGATGCCAAGGGTCGCAAAGCATACGACGCCCAGGTTGGTGAGCGTGGGGTCAAGCTCTCTGGAGGGCAAAGGCAGCGCATTGCTATTGCCAGAATGTTTTTAAAAAACGCACCCATCCTTGTGCTGGACGAGGCCACGTCAGCTTTGGACAGCGAAGTGGAAGCGGCAATACAAGATAACTTGTCTGCACTGATGCAAGGTAAAACAGTGATTGCCATTGCGCATCGTTTATCGACGATCGCCATGATGGATAATTTAGTGGTCATGGACGATGGGCGAATTATCGAACAAGGTACACACAGCGAACTCGTCGCCCAGGGTTCTCTGTACGCGCAGCTTTGGCAACGCCAATCCGGCGGGTTCCTGCCACAGACACAGTAAATTGACGTATGCGTTGCGGTTGGCATATTCATTTTCAAATGCCAGTAATGCCATTAGCTCTTTACCTAGTATTTCCACCGGAAACTATTTATTTTGCTTTGAGTAAGAAAATCGACCGTAGTAAAGTATGGGAAAGATCACTCGAGCACCAAGGTATGCTTGTGCCCGAAAAAGCGCAATAGTCGCTATCTTTTGTTATTAATGAAAAATATATACCTAATTGGAGAGAGTTGATGAAGTTAAATCGAAAGTTAATAGTGTCAGCGATTGCTGCTGCTACTGCCAGCCTTGGCGGGCTTGCAAGTTCGGCTAATGCGACCGAACTTGAGGTAACGCACTGGTGGACATCCGGTGGTGAAGCCGCAGCGGTAAAAGTCTTTGCGGATGCTTTCAACGCTGGTGGTGACACATGGAAAGATGGCGCGATTGCCGGTTCTGGAGGAACAGCTCGTCCGGTTATTATCAGTCGAATCATTGGTGGTGACCCCATGGGTGCGACTCAGTTGAATCATGGTCGTCAGGCAGAAGAACTGGTTGAAGAAGGCCTCATGCTCGACCTGACAGAACTGGCTGAGAAAGAAGGTTGGAAAGACCTTGTACGGCCGTCATCCTTACTGGACGCATGCACACTCGACGGAAAGGTGTATTGCGTGCCCGTTAACATCCACAGTTTTCAATGGATGTGGACAAGTCTGGATGCTTACAAGAAAGCAGGCGTCGATGCACCAGCAGACTGGAACGAATTTGTAGCTTCAGCGCCCAAGTTACGTGAAGCCGGTATAACCCCATTGGCAGTAGGCGCGCAAACCTGGCAGACCAACGGTATGTTCGGTGTTATCCGCATGGGACTTGGCGGTATAGACTTGTTTCGTAAAACGGATGTTGAACGTGACCCTGAAGCTATTCGAGGCGAAACCATGGCGTCCATTTTCAAAGCTTTCGGTGAAGCCCGGTCTTTAGATGATGAAAACAACAGTATTCAGAACTGGAACGACGCAACCAGTCAGGTTATTAACGGAACGCACGGCGCTCAAATTATGGGCGACTGGGCGCAGGGCGAATTCCAGGTTGCCGGGCAAACCGCTGGCGTCGAATACGATTGCCTGCCAGGTTTGGGTATAGCACCTGCGCTGGATACCGGTGGTGATGCGTTCTACTTCCCTGTTCAGGACGACCCTGAAAAAACAGCAGCGCAACTGCGCATGGCATCCATGATGATAAGCAAGCCTGTGCAGGTTGATTTTAATCTTAAGAAAGGTTCATTGCCGGTTCGCGGTGATGTTGATTTGGCTGCAGCTAATGAGTGCATGAAAAAAGGTCTGGAAATCTTAAAAGATCCAGCGAACATCGTCCCTGGTGGCGACCAACTGTTCAGTCAGGACACCTTGGGGCAATTGGAAGACTTGCTCGCCGAATTCTGGACTAACCCTGATATGACGCCAGAAGATGCTCACGATGCCTGGGCAACGTTGTACGAGGAAGCTGATTAACAGCTTCCTGGGTTCTTAATGGGTCGCGCCTGATTCTGGGTGCGACTCTCATTCATATTTAATTTAATGTAACTCGCTTTGCGCGAAAGCGCGGGATGAGTTTATGCTATGTCGAATAATCTGACCAACCAACAAGCACCAGCCAGTGAGGCGACAGGCCGACAACGTCGCCACCCTTTGCTGCGCAATTTATCAGCAAAAATAGCCGCTATTCCCATGGTGCTTGTCACGCTTGTCGGGTTTGTGGGTTGCTCAGTTTGGTCAATTGTTTACTCGTTTACATCATCAAAGTCTTTACCTCGCGAAACATTTGTCGGACTGAAACAGTACGATCGTTTGTTTGATTCGTCACGATGGCAGGCCTCAGTAGAAAACGTGGCCATCTATGGGGTTTGTTCCCTGGTGTTCTCTCTGGGTGTCGGTTTTTTATTAGCCGTTGCAATGGATCAGAAAATTCGCTTCGAAAATACCTTTCGAACCATTTTTTTATATCCTTTCGCCC
Source organism: uncultured Granulosicoccaceae bacterium (assembly GCA_938035525.1). GTDB lineage: Bacteria > Pseudomonadota > Gammaproteobacteria > Granulosicoccales > Granulosicoccaceae > Granulosicoccus. The sequence goes on along the minus strand of CALHOI010000020.1, from coordinate 46,991 downwards.
TAAGTTTTATTGTCACCGGCCTGGTGTGGCAATGGTTGTTAAATGGTGACTTCGGAATAGCTCAAGTTATCCGGGATATTGGTTTTACCAACTTCGAATTTAATATTCTTTCCGATCGGGAGTACTCAATATATGCCATTGTCATTGCCGGTTTATGGCAAGGCACAGGCTTTGTTATGGCTTTAATGTTGGCCGGGTTGCGAGGTATAGATCAGGATATCTGGAAAGCCGCACGGGTCGATGGCATACCAGCATGGCGCACCTACTTGTTCATTGTCATCCCCATGATGAAACCGGTTTTCATTACAACCCTTGTGATCATAGCTTCGGGGATTGTTAAAGTGTTCGATTTGGTGGTGGCCTTAACTGACGGTGGACCGGGTGTGTCTTCTGAGTTGCCAGCCAAATACGTGTATGACTGGATGTTTGGCCGTGGCAATCTTGGGCAAGCGCTGGCTGCATCAACGGTGATGCTTTCTACGGTACTTATTATACTGATACCGTGGGCCTACCTTGAGTACAGCCAGAAAAAGGATGCGACTCATGGATAATACGCTGAGTAACACGGCATTAACTGAACCGCATGGTCCCAGGCCAAAACGACTAATTTCCACCCGAAATATTGTTCTTTACGGGTTTCTTATTGTTGCCGCGTTGTATTGGCTGCTGCCTTTGTATGTGATGATCATCACGTCCTTAAAGGGCTTGCCTGAAATCCGTATGGGTAACGTTTTTTCGCCGCCGGTTGAAATAACCTTTGCTCCTTGGGCCAAAGCTTGGGATTCAGCTTGCACTGGCCTGTATTGCGAGGGCTTGAAAGTTGGCTTCTGGAACAGTGTGAAAATCCTGATACCCAGCACCATCATTTCTATCACCATTGCCTCAGTCAATGGTTATGCTTTGTCTTTCTGGCGTTTTAAAGGCTCTGAGATATTCTTTACGATATTGTTGTTTGGCGCGTTTATTCCTTACCAGGTTATGTTGTATCCGCTGGTGATCATTTTAAGAGAGTTGCATTTATTCTCTTCGCTGGGTGGGGTTGTGCTCATTCACACCATTTTTGGTATGCCTATTTTGACCCTGTTGTTTCGTAATTACTTTGCCAGTGTTCCCGAAGAACTGTTTAAGGCCGCTCGTGTTGACGGTGCTGGTTTCTGGCGAATCTTTTTACAAATCATGCTGCCCATGTCTTTACCCATATTTGTGGTTGCCATTATTTTACAGGTCACTGGTATATGGAATGACTTTCTGTTTGGGATCATTTATGCGGGTACGCACAATTTTCCCATGACGGTGCAGCTCAACAATATTGTTAACTCAACGCAAGGTGTGAAAGAGTACAACGTGAATATGGCGGCAACCCTACTAACGGGATTGCTCCCGCTGATTGTTTATTTTATTTCGGGCAAGCTTTTTGTCCGCGGCATAGCCGCAGGTGCAGTAAAAGGGTAAATGGCATGACCAGTGTTGCGATTTCAGATCTGTCTTTAAGCTTTGGCCCGGTGGAGGTGCTGAAGTCTTTAAATTTGGAGGTCGAAGAGGGCGAGTTTGTTGTGCTTTTAGGGCCTTCAGGTTGTGGAAAATCGACATTACTCAATTGCATTGCAGGGTTGCTGGACGTGACAGCTGGGCAGATATTTATTGATGGAAAAAATGTCACCTGGGAAGAGCCAAAAGACCGAGGTATCGGCATGGTGTTTCAGTCTTATGCGCTATACCCTCAAATGAGCGTCGAGAAAAATCTTTCGTTTGGCCTTCGGGTTGCCGGCTTACCTAAAAATGAAATTATAGAGCGGGTTAGTAGAGCGGCGGAAATACTCCAAATAGAGCCACTGCTAAAACGAAAACCTGGTGCGTTATCCGGTGGTCAGCGACAGCGAGTTGCTATTGGCCGTGCATTGGTACGAGACGTTAATGTGTTTTTGTTCGATGAACCTTTGTCTAACCTTGATGCAAAATTACGAACCGATTTACGGGTTGAGCTTAAACGGTTACATCAACGCCTTGGCAATACCATGATCTATGTGACTCATGATCAGATTGAAGCGCTAACACTTGCCGATCGCATTGCGATAATGAAGGATGGCCTGATACAGCAGTTTGATTCGCCATCAAACATCTACAATAATCCGCACAACCGGTTTGTGGCGGGATTTATCGGCTCGCCGGGCATGAACTTTCTTCAGGGCGCTTTGGTCAGCGAAGCCGGACAGTGGTTTTTTAATGCTGAAGGTTTGCGCGTACCGCTAAGCGATTACCGGTTTGTTCATCCTCCACAAGAGGGACAAGCTGTTGAGTTTGGTTTGAGGCCAGAGCATATTGTTGTTGGTGATGCATCGACAACGCAGCCCGTTACAATGCAAGTTGATACCGAGTTGGTGGAGCCCATGGGTGCAGATACGGTTTTATGGACTAATGTTGCTGGTCACGCTTTAACGATTCGCACCGATTCCGAATCCAATGTTAAAACTGGGGATAACATAAATATAGGCTTTAATACTGCAAGAGTGTCTATATTCTCGGAAAATGGCGAACGCGTTTAAGCGGTCGTACTTGTTTAAACGGCTTTGGCACCATTTTTTTATTGGCCAAGCGCATCACTCATTAAGGAGCTATTTTGACCAACATTGCTTTTCAATTGTTTAGCGCCCGTAATACCGATTTATCCGAAGCGTTGGGTGTGATTGCCAAAGCCGGATATAAGTCTGTTGAGGCATACGGCGATAATTTTAGTGATGTGGAACGCTTTCGAACCGCATTAAATAACGAAGGTTTAACCCTAAGCTCAGCACACGTTAGTTTGGATGAGCTGGAAAATAATCTGGCGGCGAATGTTGATCGGCTGGCAAGTTTTGGCTGTAAACATATTGTGTGTCCTTATTTATTGCCGGAAAACCGCCCGACTGACCAGCAAGGCTGGACAGCGCTTGCGTCCCAGCTCCAACAGATAAACGATAAGCTACACGCCCTTGGTTACACTTTTGCCTGGCATAACCACGATTTTGAATTTGTTGCACATGAAGACGGTAGCGTGCCCATGCAAATTTTATTGGAGCAAGCACCAGGCATCTCCTGGGAGTTAGACATAGGTTGGGTGGTTCGCGTCGGTGCCGATCCTGCGTCGTGGATAAAGCAGTATGGGGCTCGGGTAAGCGCCTTTCATTTTAAAGACCTGGTAGCCGCAGGTGAAAATTCGGCTGAGGACGATTGGGCCGATGTTGGTTACGGGATAGTTGGCTGGAACAACTTACTGGATGACATTAAATCGGTGAACACAAACCGGTACATCGTGGAACACGATAATCCTGCAGATCTTAAACGCTTTGCTGAAAATTCAATCAATACCGTCAATGCGTGGAAGCTTTCATGAGTGAGCTGAAGGTTGGCATAGTTGGTTGTGGAAATATTTCAACAGCGTATTTAACTTTGGCCTCTCAGTTTGCTGGCTACACGATAGTGGCATGTGCAGATATAAACAGCGCCTTAGCCCAACAACAGGCATCGGCGTTCGGTTGTCGCAGCGCCAGTGTCGAAGACTTGCTGAGCGACCCCGACATTGATTTAGTGGTTAATCTAACCATACCAGCGGCGCACTACGAAGTAACAAAAGCGGCATTAAATGCGGGCAAACATGTCTATTCAGAAAAGCCTTACGTGCTGAGTTTTGAGCAAGGTATCGAACTGCGTGATTTGGCAGATGCAAAAAAGCTGCGTATCGGCTCTGCGCCAGACACTTTTTTAGGCGGTTCGCATCAAACTGCGCGCAGCATCATCGATGCAGGTGATGTTGGGGACATTGTTGGCGGCAGTTGCTTTTTTTACTCTCATGGTATGGAAGACTGGCATCCTCAACCAGATTTTTTCTACCAGCCTGGTGGCGGCCCGGTGTTGGATATGGGCGCTTACTACATCAGTAACCTGGTGCAGTTGATTGGTCCTGTTAAGCGCGTAATGGCGATGTCATCAAAGCCCCAGTCTCAACGCACTATTAGCAGTGAACCGAGAGCTGGTGAGGTTATTGAAGTGAATGTTCAAACCACAGTCAATGCCATCATGGAATTTGAACAAGGGGCGCAGATAACCTTTGGCAGCAGTTGGGATGTGTGGTCAAGTGAAAATAACCTGATAGAGTTGCATGGTACCAAGCAATCCATGGTAATTCCTGATCCTAATCACTTTGGTGGTAACGTTAAGCTCAGTGACGGCGAAACTGAGAAAGTGTTACCACCATTTAAAGTGCTCAGTACACCCAACCTGGAAGACGCATCAGGCGTACTTAAATCAAATTACCGAGGCATAGGCTTGGCTGATATGGCTGTTGCCATATCTCAGGGCCGTGATCACCGATGCAGTGGAGATCTGGCGCTACACGTCATCGAGGTTATGTTGCGTATTTTAGCGTCTGCAGAGTCGGGGCAGTCTGAAACTATCTCAACACGTTGTGTCAGGCCCGAGGCATTGCCAGATGCTGCCGCGCAACGGTTGTTACGCTAATATGATGAAGCCAACAAGTTTCAGTAAATGAGATTACGCACATAAGTTTACGTCCATAGAGATACCCTCGTGATGTTACGTCCATGATTGTAAATCCGATACTCACCGGTTTTAACCCTGACCCCTCCATTTGTCGGGTAGGGGGCGACTATTACATCGCCACCTCCACTTTTGAGTGGTATCCCGGTGTGCAGATATACCATTCTAAAAACCTTGCCGACTGGGAACTGGTGGCGCGCCCACTACAGCGAGCACAACAGCTCGATATGCGGGGCAATCCCGACTCGTGCGGTGTATGGGCCCCTTGTTTAAGCTATGCAGACGATAAATTCTGGTTGGTTTACACCGATGTAAAACGATATGACGGCAATTTTAAAGATGCTCACAACTACATAGTGACATCAAGCGATGTTACTGGCACGTGGTCTGATGCTATCTACGTCAATTCTGGTGGCTTTGACCCAACACTGTTTCATGACGATGATGGTCGTAAGTGGTTTTATAATTTACAGTGGAATCATCGAGCAACATCGCTTGGCGACAGCCCGTTGCACAGTCCGTTTGGTGGCATCGTTATGCAGGAATACGATGCGTCCCTGCAAAAGTTGGTCGGTCAATCGGAGCTGGTATTCACGGGTTCTAAATTGGGTATTACCGAAGCGCCGCATGTATTTAAGCGTAATGGGTATTACTACTTGATCACCGCTGAAGGTGGAACGGGGTATGACCACGCGGTAACTCATGCGCGCGGTACATCGGTAAGAGGGCCGTTCGAGCTGCATCCTGACACGCATCCTTTAACCTGCACAGACACTGCGGACAAACAGTTACAGCGTGTTGGCCATGGTCAGTATGTTGAAACACCTGGCGGCGAAATCTATCACACTTATCTTTGTTCGCGTCCACTACCCGGATTGCAGCGTTCTCCTTTGGGCAGAGAAACAGGCATTGAGCAATGCGAATGGGGTGACGATGGTTGGTTGCGCTCAGTTGACGGTGGGCCGCAGCCGCGTGTAGAAGTTAATCCACCAGTTGGCAGCGATGCTTCAGAATCAGCGGTGGCAAACCATAGCAAGCCAAAAAATTACCAGTTTGACTCGCCAGAGCTACCAATGGATTTTCAGTGGCTACGCACACCTTTTCCAGAGCGCTTGTTCTCATTGACCCAACGTCCGGGGTATTTGCGCCTGTTTGGGCGTGAGTCCATTGGTAGTTGGTACGAGCAGTCTCTAGTTGCTCGCCGTCAACAACATTTTCGATATACAGCTACCACCTTCGTTGATGTCAACCCGCAAAGTTTTACGCATAGTGCTGGCCTGGTTGCCTACTACAACCGGTTCAAGTTTCACTACCTGCAAATCTCTCACGATGAAACGCTTGGGCGTATTGTTAGCGTGATGTCATGCAACGGCGATTATCCGGATGGCGCATTGAGTTTTGCTCCTGCCAATGTGGTGGGCGTATCAGCTGAGGGGGAGCTTGGTTTGCATGTCAATGTTCAAGATCACGAATTACGATTTTACTGGACAGATGCCAAAGAAATTAACTGGCAACAAGTGGGACCCACGCTGGATGCCTCGGTGTTGTCCGATGAAGCCGGCCGAGGGGAGCACGCATCGTTTACTGGTGCGTTTGTTGGCATGTTGGCGTTTGATACAACCGGAAGGGGGCTGCCGGCCGATTTTTCCTCTTTTGAATATTGCCCGAACAAATAACACAAACTGATGAAACTACTGCTGGATAGTGATTGGCGACTGACGAAAGTCAGTAAGGTGAACAGAAACGGCAATAACCCTGAACGTGGGCCATCGCAATTTTCAGAGCCTGATTCGGTAGCGCCAACCGCATTCAGCATACCTGGCGATGTTCATTCAGCGCTGTTGGCTGCTGGCCACATTGACGATCCCTACTATCGTAATAATGAACTGGTTGTTGATTGGGTGCATCAATGCCAGTGGCAAATTGAACGCAAGTTCAATGTAGACTCCCTTGAAAGCCACACCGGCGTTTTGATGCTCGACCAAGTTGATTGTCTTGCGTCGATATATGTCAATGACACTTTGGTTGGCACCACATCAAGCCAGTTTATTCGGTACACGTTTAATATCAGCGATGTTCTGGAGCCTGGCGAAAACGCTATACGAATAGTATTTGATAGTGCCAGTGTGGTTGCCAGACAAAAAGCAAAAGATTTCCCGTTCGTGCTACCCGCCAGTGACAATTGCCGCGTGCCTCATTCAAATATGCTCAGAAAAACGCCGTGTCATGCTGGTTGGGACTGGAATATATGCCTTATGCCGGTGGGCGTTTATGGCGAAGTTGCGCTTAAGTTTTTTCAAACGCACTTTATTGAAGACGTCAAGTTTGAGCAAGTCTGGAACGCTGACAATGTTACGTTGATGGTCAGTGCTGGAGTGCACGCCTATCAGGCGATCAATGCCCCGTGTCGCCTGGAGGTTGCCGGCGTCATAGTAGAGTCGACTGAAACACTGAAAGAGGGCGTACAACAGCTTCAATGGCAATTGGACATTCAACATCCCGATAAATGGTGGCCAGCTGGTAGCGGCGGTCAAAAACGCTATACGTTTACATTGCATTGTGCGGACCAGTCTGTTGAGTATCAAATCGGTTTTCGGGATATAAACATTGTTAGAACCCCAGACGACAAAGGCTCGGGATTTCAATTTGTTGTTAATCGGCAAGCTATTTTTATGCGCGGTGCTAATTGGATTCCAGCCGATGCATTGCCGCAACGTATCGATCTCGAGACGGTTCGCGAGCTATTGCTTTCGGCAGTGGATGCCAACATGAACATGCTGCGCGTGTGGGGTGGTGGTCAGTACGAATCAGATTGGTTTTATGATTTATGCGATGAGCTTGGAATTCTTGTGTGGCAGGATTTTATGTTTTCTTGTGGCCACTATCCGGCTGCCGACTCACATTGGCTGTCGCAGGTAAAAACCGAAGCACAGCAACAGGTACGCCGTTTATCGAAACACCCCTGCGTAGCGCTGTGGTGTGGCGACAACGAGCTTGTTGGCGCTTTGAAATGGTGGGAGATCACACGCGATAACCGTGATCGATATCTGGCTAATTACTCGCGCTTAAACCACACCGTAGAAACCGCTACACGAACAGAGTTAAGTGACACTGAATTTTGGCCGAGTTCGCCTTCGGTTGGTTATATGGATTTTGGCGATGGGTGGAAAAATGATGCTGCCGGCGATATGCACTTCTGGGACGTTTGGCATGAAGCACAACCGTTTAGCGCCTATCAGGATATTCATCCACGCTTCTGTTCCGAATTTGGCTTCCAGTCTTTTCCCTCCATGCCCATGATGGAAACCTTCACTGAACATGCCGACAGGAACGTATCCAGTCAGGTTATGGAAACCCATCAGCGTAATGTGGGTGGAAACGCACGTATTGTAGAAACGCTTGTCAGGTATTTTGAATTTCCAGACAGTTTCGAGCGCATGGTTTTTCTGTCTCAATGCCAGCAAGCGATGGCCATCAAAACGGCGGTTGAGTATTGGCGTAGTTTAAAGCCACATTGTATGGGCACCTTGTATTGGCAGCTAAACGATACCTGGCCAGTGGCCTCGTGGTCATCTTTAGAGTACGCGGGTGCGTGGAAGCTATTGCACTACGCAGCGCGTCGGTTCTATCAGCCAATGCTGGTGGTAATGGTGCCCGAAAACAAAAAGTTCGGCTCTGATGCCACGAGGGCATCACACAATACTGGGCAGCTGCTGCTTAAGGTGGTTAACGATTATATGTCTGCATTGAATATACAAGTGAACATCACGGCCCATGATATTCATGGCAATGCGCTGCAAACGCTAACCCACACTGTTAATGCACCGGCAAATTCAACGCTAAAACTGTGCGACTTTGGCCCCGATGCTGATGAAGAAATCGCGTTTTATCGTTGGGTTTGGAGTGCCACAGCTGACAGTGCGTCTGCAGGAACCCAGAACTATACGATAAGCGGCGAGAATGAATACTGGCTAAAAGCCTATAAAAACTTCACCTTGCCTCAACCAACAATCCAGCACACCGCTAAAACGATAGACGGTCAGCACGTTATCGAACTGCAAACCGATAAACCTGCTTTTTACGTGACCTTGAATTTAGGTGGGCATCAGATATTTTCAGACAATGGTTTTACGCTGTTGCCTGGTGAGCTTAAGCAAGTTGTGGTTAACAGAGAGCTTGCTAACCAGCGTGTTCCGCGTATTAGCGAATTACACATTCAGCATTTGTAGTGGCCGTTGTTTGGCACGCTGTTTTGAATGTCAATTGGCTTGGCACTGTGGTCACCAATAGTTTATTTTTGTGTGCTGCTACCCGTCTTCAACAGCTTTTGACGAGCCACCCATTCGCAGTGCCGAGAAACACTTGGGTGAGCTAACAACTGGGCTTTTGTGTTGAGCTCTTTGCCAAGCGTCATTTCGTCAAACAATTTGTGAATGCCCTTGTGACAGTCTCTGCACAAGTCAATGCCAGCATCTAGCGATGACTTATCGTAGCGCTTTTTAAAGTGCTTGCGCCTGTGCAGTTTGCGAGGAATAAGGTGGTGAAAGGTCAGGTGGGTTGTGCGGTTGCAAAGTTCGCAGTGACCAAATTTATTTTTCGCCGCCAACGTGTGCACACCTTATTAGAGTTAAGGCGACAGTTTTACACAAAGTCTGGTTGTTGATCAATTGCTGGCGGTTGGGGCGCATTCCAACTGTCAGTAAGGACTTGGTTGTTTTGTTCAAGCGTATCCCAGTGTATTAAGCCAATCACTGTGCTTTGGTGTAGGCTGCTTCGATGGTTCAACATGATCAACAATCCAGCACGAATTGGCCGGCTGTCATTACGCTCTACTTGTGCGGGTGCACGGTGGCTCTGCATATAGGCAAGTTGCCGGTGGCTCTGCCACTGTTATCGGCCGAATTTAATATGTCGTTGGCGCAATCAGGCAACCTGGTTGCAATCTATGCAGTGTTAATCGCCCTTTGTGGATTACCCATTGGCATTGTGGTCGCGCGGTTAGGTTACGTAGCGTTCGCAATAACCGGTATTTGTCTTGGCATGCTAGGCAGCTTCCTTGGCCTGTTGACATCCAGTGTTGCCGTTTTAATGTTGACTCGTATGCTGGAAGGGCTTGGTTGGATAATGGCAGTCGTTGCACTGCCGGTTCTTATGGGTCACCTATCCACCACCAAAGACACCCCCGTGGTGCTTGGCTTATGGGGCTCGTTTATGTCTGTTGGTACTGGCACCATGTTGTTACTTGCGCCAACACTGCACGAGATAGGTGGTTGGCGGTTGCCTTGGGTTGTATCGGGCGTGCTGTCTCTGCTTGGAGTGATTGCTGCCACCATTGTGTGTATTCGACACCAACACAGTTTAGGTATCAAAATAAAGCAGCAAATTCAAACCATGTCGGTGAATAAGCACGACTTGAAAAAGCGAAATTCAATTGCAGCTGTATTGTGTTTTATGTGTTACTCATTTCAGTATGTCGCTTTAACGGCATACTTTCCCACCATGCTGGTTAGTGAATCGGGTGTAGCGCTGTCGATGGCATCCTACTGGGTTGCGTTGATTGTTTTTGCCAATGGTATCGGCAACTTCTCCGCCGGTTGGTTAATCAACTTTGGGTTAAAACGCACGCATATATTGGTTTACGCATCCTTGCTGGCTGGTTTTTTTGCCATGCTAACCTTCGCTATTCAAGACCCCACTTGGTCAATCATTTTTGCACTGCTGATGACCAGCATTAGCGGCGTTATACCCGGCACCTTGTTTAGCACTGCCGGACTCATTGCATCATCTGCTGCCGGGACAGGTGTTGTGATTGGTTTTATGCTCTCGGGAGCCGGAATCGGTCAGACGATGGGGCCAGTGCTTGTAACACGTATGGTCGAATTTAGCGGTCACTGGTACTCGGGCGGTTTGATTTGCCTGGCTGTGGGGCTGGCTGGCGCATACTTTGCCCGCTGGTTGAAAATATAGAGCGACGCCGCCTTCGGTTGCGATTTAACGAGCGACGCAATTTGATCAGTTTAAATAGGCTTGTAAATGCGTATTGAATTTATCAGCCTTCATAAATCCCACAACACGGCCAGCTGTCAGCTCAGTGCCTGAACGGTCGTACAGCATAATAGCCGGAGGCCCGAACAAGCTGAATCTTTTTAACAGGGCTTTGTCATCATCGTTGTTTTCGGTGACATCAGCCTGAATCAACACTGCATCGCGCAGTTGTTCTTGAACCCTTGGGTCGGTAAAGGTGAATGCTTCCATTTCTTTACAGCTGATACACCAGTCGGCGTAAAAGTCGAACATGACGGGTCGTCCTTGTGCCTTTGCATTGGCCAGAACCGAATCTAATTCGGCTTCATTTTTAACGCGCTGAAAAGTAAGATGCTCGGCCACTGCGTTGCCGTTGACGCCATTGCCTCCGCTGTTACCGACCAGACTTTGTAATGGCGAGAGCATGCTGGTACCACCGGCTAATGCGCCAACCATTAATACAAAGCCGTAAACCAGAGACACCAGGCCCACGCTTTTACCGAAACGATGGATGCCGCGGCTGGTGTTATCAAGTCGATCGGTTGCGCCGAAATACACACCCGTGAATATGGCGAGTACGGCAAACATCAGCATGATGACGTTGCCGGGTAAAAATCTTGACAACATGTAGATGGCCACGATTAACAAAATGATGCCGAATACGCGTTGTGTGGTATCCATCCAGCCGCCGGCCTTAGGTAAAAAGCGTCCGAGTGATGTACCGATAAGCAGCAACGGTGTCCCCATGCCAATACCGATTGCAAACAGTGCTATACCACCAATAGCAGCGTCGCCAGTGTTGGCTATGTAGGCTAATGCGGCAACCAGAGGTGGTGTGACGCATGGTCCAACGATTAACGCCGACAACATGCCCATTAACGCAACACCAGACCAGGTGCCGCCAGATTGTTTGTTGGATAGCTCTGATACTTTGGTTTGAATGGCGCTTGGCATTTGTAATTGGAATACACCGAACATTGATAGGGCCAGCAACACAAACAAAGCCGCAAACGCACTTAATACCCAGGGGTTTTGGAACAGCGGTTGAATGTTGAACCCGGACAGGCCGACCAGAACGCCCACTACAGCAAACACCGATGCCATTGATAAAACGTAAACCGCAGACAAGCCAAAAGCTTTAGTGGTGCTCAGCTTTGTTCCTTGTCCGGCTATCAGGCTCGACAGTATTGGAATCATGGGGTACATGCAGGCTGTGAAGGCCAGAAGAAGCCCGGCACCGTAAAATGCCAGAGCAATAAAACCCAAGTTACCGGCCTCAAGCAGCTGCGTCAGTTTGTCTTGCTCGCTTACGGGTTTCTCAACAACATTTGAGACAGTGGTGCCGCTGCTCGATGTGTTAGCGCTGACGGGTGTGGTGTTAGCCGTTGTGCTGTTGCCGCTAGCGTTACTAACAGTCGTGACAGCGCTGATGTTTGAATTGGCTTGGGCAGAACTTGTGTCGGCAATCGCGCTCATACCACCGCCGGTATCACCAGCTCCGGCTTTCGCGATTGCGCCGATCGCGTTGCTCGCTGAATTGGTAAAACTGATTGGTAGCGAAGTCGTCTGCGGTGGAAAACACACGCCAATGTCGGCACAGCCTTGGGAGTGAATGTTAAGCGTGGCTGTTGTCAGGCTTTGTGCTTGCGCCAGTTTGATTCTTGCGCCTGCAACCTCCCGTAATATTTCAACGTTGCCAAAGTAGGCATCGTTTTCCATGATGCCGCGATCAACATCAAAGCTGGCAACCTCTGCGCCATTTGTATCGGCCAACGTAAAGTTGATTTTATCGCGATACAAATAATACCCAGGTTCAATAAACCACCTTAGCTCTATTTCACCATCGGCAGCTTTTAGAATAGAAGGCACGAATGCCACATCGGGAGACAGTAAAGGTGCTTCCTCACCGCCGAAGTCAAGTTTGGGTTTTAGTAAATCGTTGATGCTGGTTTTTGCAGGAGCGATATCGCTTTGCGCCGCATCTGCTTGTGCAACAGCAATATTGGTGCTGTTATTGTTGGCTGGCAAGTCAACGTTAAATTGCACTTTAGTGGGTGGGTAGCACAAGCCCATGTCGGCACAGCCTTGATAACCGACCGTTAACTCAAGTGATTTTGCTTCACCTGTGTGTGCAACCGGTATGGTGACGTCGGTTTGACCACGATGGACGTGGCTTTTGCCAAAAAACTCATCTTCCTGAACGATGGAAGGTGGATAGCTTGGCGTTTGTAGTTCAACCGAAGGATCGTCCAACTCGAAGTTGAATTTCTTTTGATACAGGAAATACTCGTCTGCCACATTGAACCGAACGGTAATGTCGTTAGCAGACGATGACAGTAGTTCAGGTGCGAAGGCTTCTTCTACCTGCAGTGGTTCGGCGCTGCTACCAAACAGTGATTCGAGCGCATGCGCCGGAACAGTGAGTAATAGTAATACCGGTAACAGTACGTTCGACAACAGCCTTTTGGGCAGCAGAAAACTCAGCTGCCCAAAACCGAGTCGTGGAGATTGACGCACAGACCTCATCATCGCCAGCGGGCGCAGCGACGCTCGGCGTTGAGTAGCTTTGATTGTTGCTGACGGGTTAGCCTTCATATGTACATATCAAATTTTAGCAGCACAGCTGCAGGTCAATCCGGTTTTGTGCCTGGTGTTAGTATTAAACGCTTGGGGGTGACAGATTATTGCCCTTTGCGATTATCGTCGGGACTACCCGAGACTACGCTTGGGGCTGCCCTGGGAACTATCGTCAGGACTAACGTAATCTGCACCAAGCCCTTGTAAGAACCCCGACGAATCGATAGGTTCATCCATTATCGTGTGCTGGAGCGCAATTATGCCCTACCTGTTTTTACTGTTTATTATTATGCCAATAGTCGAGATCGCCGTTTTGATCAAGGTGGGCGGGGCAATTGGCGGCTGGACAACGATTGGTATCGTGATTTTGACGGCGTTTGTCGGCACTTTTATGCTCAGACAACAGGGGATGGCGACCCTGAATAAGGCCCAGTTGCGGATGCAACAAGGTGAGATGCCCGCGTTACAAATGTTGGAAGGTCTGCTGCTGCTCATTGGTGGTGTTTTGCTGCTGACACCAGGTTTTATCACTGATGCCATAGGTTTCTGCACTTTAGTGCCTGTTACCCGTCGCTTTTTGGCGAAGAAGCTGGCGAACAACTCTTTGTCCAATATGAACGTATTTGTCGGTGGTGCGTCGGTTGGCGGTACCGGCGGCAACCCTGGAGCGAGGCCATCACAGGCGGGTAGCGGGCCTGCACAGGCTGCCGGTTCGGGCAAAAAAGACCCGGATGTTATTGAGGGTGATTATCGGCGCGTTGATTAGGCCGCTTGGTCGACATTTTTTTTCTCTACCACTTGATTTAGTTTCAACCATCATTAGAATTAGCACTCGCTAATGGTGAGTGCTAATAATTGCCTCATCGCGACCCCTTTAACAACCTGTTCTGGAGTTTGAACATATGAATATTCGTCCTTTGCATGACCGCGTGGTCATCAAGCGCATGGAAGAGGAACGCACCAGTGCTGGTGGCATCGTGATCCCTGATTCCGCTACTGAAAAGCCGGTTCGCGGCGAAGTTATTTCAGTCGGAAAAGGCAAAATTGCTGAGAACGGTGATGTCCGTCCTTTGGACGTGAAAGCCGGTGATCAAGTGATGTTTGGTAAGTATTCCGGTACCGAAATCAAAATTGACGGTGAAGATCTGCTGGTGATGCGTGAAGACGACATCATGGGCGTTTTCGAAGGCTAAGTTTCCCCTTTTTTGTGCTGATCTCCACGGCCAATTGTCTTTGCGGCGGATTGCCATTGCCGCGGATTGCCTTGGAAGAGCAGCCATCTGATTAACAGGATTAAATTCAATGAGTGCAAAAGAAGTACGCTTTTCGGATGCCGCCCGCAGCAAAATGCTGGTTGGCGTCGATACCCTTGCCAATGCGGTTAAGGTCACACTGGGTCCCAAGGGCCGTAACGTTGTTTTAGACAAAGCCTTTGGCGCGCCAACGGTCACCAAAGACGGTGTTTCAGTTGCTAAAGAAATCGAGCTGGAAGACAAGTTTGAAAACATGGGCGCTCAGATGGTTAAAGAGGTTGCATCGCAAACTTCTGATATCGCGGGTGACGGAACCACAACAGCTACCGTACTTGCTCAGAGCATTGTGCGTGAAGGCTTGAAGTCAGTCGCAGCCGGTATGAACCCAATGGATCTTAAGCGTGGTATCGACAAGGCCGTTGCAGCAGCCACTGAAGAATTGGCCAGCATGTCTGTGCCTTGCAACGATTCTAAAGCGGTTGCTCAGGTAGGTACTATCTCAGCAAACAGTGATTCATCAATTGGTGACATCATTGCAGAAGCCATGCAGAAAGTGGGTCAGGAAGGCGTTATTACCGTAGAAGAAGGTAAAACGCTGGAAAATGAACTGGAAGTTGTTGAAGGCATGCAGTTTGACCGCGGTTACCTGTCTCCTTACTTCATTACTAACCAGGACGCCATGAGCGCCGAGTTAGAAGACCCATACGTACTGCTGTATGACAAGAAAATCTCTAACATCCGTGACTTGCTGCCAACGCTGGAAGCCGTTGCGAAGTCATCAAAGCCACTATTGATTATCGCTGAAGATATCGAAGGCGAAGCGCTGGCCACCCTGGTTGTGAACAGCATGCGCGGCATTATCAAAACCTGTGCTGTCAAGGCACCTGGCTTTGGTGATCGTCGTAAAGCCATGTTGCAGGACATCGCTATTTTGACTGGTGGCCAGGTCATTTCAGAAGAAGTTGGTTTGTCTCTGGATAAAGTTACCCTGGAAGACTTGGGTACTGCCAAGCGCGTCACCGTAGACAAAGACAACACCACTGTTGTGGACGGCGCTGGCTCTTCTGACGAAATCAACGCTCGCGTTGAACAGATTCGCACGCAAATCGAACAAGCGACTTCTGACTACGACAAAGAAAAGCTGCAGGAGCGAGTTGCAAAACTGGCTGGCGGTGTTGCGGTCATCAAAATCGGTGCGGCCACTGAAGTAGAAATGAAAGAAAAGAAAGACCGTGTTGATGATGCTCTGCATGCCACACGTGCTGCTGTTGAAGAAGGCATTGTTGCTGGTGGTGGTGTTGCTTTGGTTCGAGCCATCAGTGCGGTGGACAAGGTTTCTGGCGATAACAATGAGCAGGACGTTGGTATTTCTCTGTTAAAGCGCGCCATGGAAGAGCCATTACGCCAAATCGTCTCTAACGCAGGTGATGAGCCTTCGGTTGTGGTTGCCAAGGTTCGTGAAGGCAGCGGTAACTTCGGTTACAACGCAGCCTCAGGTGAATATGGCGATATGGTGGAAATGGGTATCCTTGACCCCACCAAAGTAACGCGTTACGCGCTACAAAACGCCGCATCTGTTGCTGGCCTGATGATCACTACAGAAGCCATGATCGCTGACAAACCTTCAGAAGGTGGTGCTGCTGCAGGTGGTGGTATGCCTGATATGGGCGGCATGGGTGGTATGGGCGGTATGGGCGGTATGATGTGACCCAGCGCACATAGCGCAAATGATCGAAAAAGAGCCCCGCTTTTAGCGGGGTTTTTTTTGTTCGCAAAAACCAGATTTATGTGAACCGGTTAACGCTTTAACCCCCAAAATCGTTGATTTGAGTCCAAATCAGGACACTTGGATTGCTCACCCGATTTTCCAGCATTTTCTTTTACTTACCATCGATCAAATGAGCTACAGAGCCGGTATCAGGTGCCGATATTCTAGTGGAGGGAGAAGACTCTTGTGTGCCTGATCGAGGCAAAGGTGATGATGTTGGGCCTGTCATCAGCTATTGGTCCGGCTAATTGATGGTGTAGAAGCAACTTTTTTAATGATAAACAACGTACTTGACAAGCTATCAAGTTCACGACCAGCCAGAAAGCTGGCTGTCGTTGTTTTGTGCACGGTGTTTATTGCCCAACTGCTAACGCTACTGCCTTTGCTGTACACCCGATATCATCAAAACGTTAATGCGCTGATAGATCAAGAGCGCTCCAACCTGCAAAGATTTGTTCGCTACAGTGATCAGGATACACTGGACAATACGCAAAGCCTGATTAACTCTGCGATGGTGGGTTTGCTGCTGACAGATACTGGCGGTAACCCAGTTATAACCCAAGGTGAACTGCCTGAATTTGAAAGCCTGGCAAGTGCTGCGGACCAGAAAAGCAAAAATCGTCGCGGTTCTATCGATGTGTTGTGGTTTCTGGAAAGCAACAGAGGGCGCGTACTGGCCACTGCGCGAATCGACACATCCGAATTGTCTTCAAAATCGTTGTATTTTTCACTGCTAACCGTACTGGCATCACTGATCATCAGTGTTATTGCCGGATTTGTGACTTTGAGGGGTACCAATAGGGCTTACATTTATCCGGTTGCAAATTTGACTGACAGCCTGCGTGAAAGTCGCGAAACCAGTCAGGGAAGAGTGCCGGAAACCATTGAGTACACTGACACAGAAGACTTGAACGGTTTGGCTGATGAATTCAATAACCTCATAGAAGCGCAACAGCGCGCCGCCCGTCAGGTTAAGGTAAAGCAGCAGTACTTAGAGTTTGCGGCTCATCACGATCCGCTCACTCATCTGCCCAATCGTCTGATGTTTGAGGACAAGCTGAAGCGCACCGTGGCTGATGCGGTTGAGAATAATGAGCCGTTTGTGGTTTTTCTTGTCGATCTGGATAACTTCAAATTCTTTAATGATCAATACGGGCACTTGGTTGGTGACAAAATGGTGGCCGAAATCGGTAATCGTTTGCACACCATGATGCGCGATATTGACCTGGTTGCTCGACTCGATGGTGACGAATTTGTTGTCATACAAAAGAGTATTGCCGACCGCGAATCAGCGGAAGAGATAGCCCGACGGGTCATGAATATTGCGACAGCACCATACGAATATCGCGGCTTCACATTGAAAGCGGCCGTGTCTGTGGGGATATCATGTTTTCCTAATGATGTTCATACCGGGCATGATGAGGAAATGATGGGCGAGGAAATCGTCAACAACGCTGCCGTGGCCTTGCAGGAAGCAAAGAGTAACGGTAAGAATCAATATCAACTGTTTAACGAAAAGATGCGCTCTCGCCTTACCGCGCGAATCCGCCTTGAGACCGACCTGAAAGTTGCTCTGCAAGAAGGGCAGTTTGAAGTTTACTATCAGCCCAAAGTAAACATAAATACACGACAGGTTACCGGCGCTGAGGCTTTGGTGCGATGGAAACACCCAACCAAAGGGTTTATTTCTCCTGAGGTGTTTGTACCTGTGGCTGAAGAGGCCGGTCTGATCATTGAGCTGGGTGAATGGATTTTACGAACGGCCTGTAAAGAGACCAGAAAGTTGCAGCAATTGGGATTCAGCACCCTGAACATTGCAGTGAATATATCAACGGTGCAGTTCACTGATGGTAACTTGTTACCCATGGTCAGCAAAGCGCTGACAGATACTAAATTGCCACCCGAATTTCTAGAGCTCGAAATAACCGAAAGTGCGGTTATGCATGACCCCGAAGAGGTGATCAACTCCCTTCACGAACTCAGTCGTTTTGGTCTGGGTTTGGCGATAGATGATTTTGGTACCGGTTATTCTTCGTTGGCTTACCTGAAACGATTTCCGGTTCACACACTGAAAATTGACCGAGCATTTATCACTGACATATCAAGTGATAACGATGATGTTGCCATTGTTGAAGCGGTATTGGGCCTGGGTAAGCACTTTAATATGAAGGTGGTTGCCGAAGGCGTTGAGGATGAAGATCAGCTTGAATTCCTGCAATCTCAAGGCTGCGACATTGCCCAGGGTTATTTCATCAGTAAACCGATGCCAGTTGCTATGTACCTTGCGTGGCTGCGCAAATGGCCACAAGGCGTTCAAGGCGTTGACGACCCCGAAAATGTGGTCAGTTTGCATAACGCTGAGCAAAAAAAGTTCGGCACTTGATTGTCTAGCACTGGTCAGCTGGTCAGGTTCCCCATCTGGCCAAAAACATTTCCACTGTAATATTAAGTCTTATTCTCGGTTCAGAATGTATTCTGAGGTGATTGTGCTGTCGTGATTGAACGTGCACAATTGCAGCATGGCCAATAAAAAAGACAAGCGCTGCGGGTGGTGTCTGAGCAGCGAACTCTATATCGACTACCACGACACTGAGTGGGGTGTGCCGTGCTACGACGCCAGATCGCTTTTCGAAATGATCAACCTGGAAGGCGCACAGGCTGGGTTAAGCTGGATAACCATTCTCAATAAACGTGAAAACTACCGACGCTTGTTTGCTGATTTTGATGCCGCTAAGGTAGCCAGATTCAATAAAACCAAGATAGACAAGCTGGTACTGGATCCTGGCATTGTTCGGCACAGACAAAAAATTGAAGCGCTGATCAATAACGCCAAAGTGGTTGTTGCCATGGAAAAAGAGGGCGAATCTTTCGTCGATTACCTGTGGTCGTTTGTTGACTACAACATTATCCAGAACAAACACAAAACAATGGCCACGGTTCAATCAAGCACCGATGTGTCAGCGTTAATGAGTAAATCGTTAAAGAAAAAGGGTTTCAAGTTTGTTGGCAGCACCACGTGTTACGCGTTTATGCAGGCCAGTGGCATGGTAAACGATCATATGGTTTCGTGCCCGCAATACAAAGCGGTGCAGGCCAAGGCTGCTAAAACCAAACGCCCCAAACACTGGCCCAAATAACGCCATGACTCACACCGTGCTTGATACGTTGCCACTTTGGCAACTGTTGCTCATTGCATTGTGTTTTGTCTGGAGTGGTTTTGTTCGATCTGGTCTTGGTTTTGGTGGTGCCGCTCTGACATTACCTTTGTTGCTCATGTTTGAAAACAACCCGCTGGTGTTTCTTCCAGCTATTGCGTGTCACCTGTTGTTTTTTTCTTCGTTAACCGTCGTAACCAGAATCAGCAATGTTGATTGGCTAAACCTTGCGAAAATATCGGCGGCTTTAGCCATCCCTTTTCTGGTGGGTTTGATCGGATTGCTTAGTTTTCCGCCGACGCTTTTGTCAGCAATGGTTTATGGGTTCACTTTGCTGTATGGCATTGGGTACGTTGCTAATTATGTTTTTTCCAGTAACAGTAAATGGGCAGACGCCGTTTTTTTGAGTTTCGGTGGATATGTTAGTGGTGTTTCGCTTATTGGTGCGCCGCTGATCGTGGCCGCCGGTGGCCGTTATCTGGCCAAAGAAAAGCTGCGCGATACTTTTTTTGTTTTATGGATAATCATGGTGTTATTCAAACTGGGGACCTTCGTCGTGGCTGACGTCAACTTGCAGTGGCGACTTGCATTGCTCACATTCCCGCTGGCCGCCACTGGCCATTATCTGGGGCTTAGGGCTCATGAATATCTGCTAAGTGGCAATAAAGCGCAGTTTGAACGCGTGATTGGTACAGGATTAATTCTGGTTTCGGTCATAGGTCTTGTTAATTTACTGTATAGCCGCTAGCACCGGTCTGCACTTGATATGATTGCAGCCCAGTCAAGATTGCAGCCTCGGGAAAACGCTATTCAAGGCAATCCCGATGCCGGGCTTTAAGTTCGAATCAAGTGCGTCTGTTCGATGTCCTCAGATTTGACACGCTAATAATATGCTTTGATAAAGCAAGCCAATAAAACACGCAAAATAAATAATGAGTCAGTCACAGGCCAATTCGGTGTGCCCAATATCACTCAAGGGCGTGAGTCTATCCATTGGAGATTCATCCGTACTGCGTAACATTTCAATTGAAGCAAACGAGAAACGCATTGGTGTTGTGGGGCGCAATGGCTCGGGTAAATCTTCACTTGCCCGGGTGCTGTGTGGTTTGGTAGAGCCAACCGAAGGCGAAGTTACTGTTAATGGAGTTGATGTAGTCAACGATAGAGTCAATGCCATCCAAACAGTTGCTCTGTTATTTCAAAATCCAGATCACCAAATTTTATTTCCAAGTGTCGAGGAAGAATTAAGTTTTGGTTTAGAGCAGCTTGGTATGAATCGTAGCGATGCTCGAAACGCATCACACACTATGCTGGCAGATTTTAACTGCGAATCCTGGGCGCAAAAATCGGTCAGTGTGTTATCGCAAGGCCAACGGCATCTGGTGTGTCTAATGACCGTGCTATTAATGAATCCAAGCCTAATTGTGCTTGACGAGCCCTACGCTGGCTTGGACATACCAACCACGGCGCAACTCAAGCGACACTTGAATTCGCTTAGCGCCACTATTGTGCACATAAGCCACCAAGTTGACATGCTTGCAGACTATGATCGGATTCTGTGGATTGACGCGGGGCAACTGCACATGGATGGCCATCCACAACAAGTGCTAACGACATTTGCGCAACAAATGAATGACATCGGAGAACGCGATGCTCTCATTTGAATCACCGGTTCGCACCCCATGGCACGCAGTGCCAGTGATATGGAAATTTTTTGTTTTATTTGTTTGTGCTGTGTTTCTGGTTTTTACAAATGCCATTGAAATACAGCTGACAGGCCTGATTGCTTGTCTGTCTCTGTATTGCGTTGGTGGAAAAACATTTTTACGCAACGGCATACAGCGGGTTGTATTTTTGTGGCCAATGCTGCTGTTGATAATGGCATGGCACTGGTATTCCAACACAAGCCAAACAGGATGGGTTGTCGCCATCAGGTTATTGACCATTGTTGGTTTGTCCAACTTGGTTACGATGACCAGTCGCTTGTCGGATTTAGTGGCATTGTTGGAACGAGCCATGTCGCCTTTGCGTAAATTTGG
Source organism: uncultured Granulosicoccaceae bacterium (assembly GCA_938035525.1). Taxonomy (GTDB): domain Bacteria; phylum Pseudomonadota; class Gammaproteobacteria; order Granulosicoccales; family Granulosicoccaceae; genus Granulosicoccus. Next base: position 25,642 of record CALHOI010000020.1, on the reverse strand, counting down.
TATTAACACACGCCCACTTGAAATAGCCATTGCGCTGGTGCTGAGGTTCACGCCGGTGCTCATTGGAAAAACAGCTTTACTACGCGACGCCTGGCGTCTGCGCTCCAGAAAAAAACCGAGCTGGCGTATCGTTTTTCCAATGTGCCTGGTTGCCATCGACGACGCCGAGCAAGTTGCCCTGGCATTGAAGGCGCGTGGTGGTACCGGTAAAAAGCCTCACGCAATGTCTGTTGTTAGCTCTACCAAAGATTCACAAACTTGAAATTACACATCATTTAAAAGGTTATTGATTCATGGAACGTAATGTTGTTTTTATCGCTTTGTTTGCAGCCCTGATTGCCGTACTGGGTTTGATACCACCAATCACATTGCCTATTGGTGTACCGATCACTGCGCAAAGTTTAGGGGTCATGTTATGTGGAACCATTCTTGGTGCAAAGCGGGGTGGGCTTGCGGTGCTATTGTTTGTTGTTTTGGCCATTGTGTTACCCATGCCTTTGCTTTCAGGTGGTCGAACAGGCCTTGCATCACTGGCATCACCTGCCGCCGGTTTTTTGCTGGCCTGGCCAATCGCGGCATTTGTGACCGGTCTAATTGCTGAGCGAGTGCGGTCCATACCGTTTACTATTCTGGCATCGGTGGCTGCCGTTATCGGATGTATCCTGGTGCTCTATATTTTTGGTATTGCTGGTATTGCCATTAAAGCTAACATCGGTATAGATAAAGCCGCAGCGTCTGTTTTGGCTTTTATTCCCGGTGATATCGTTAAAGCTGTCATCGCGGGACTCATCTCCGGTGCACTGTTGAAAGCACGACCACAAAGTGTCTTATCCAGAAGCCTGAATCAGCAGGCTTAGCGCGAATGCCACACTGGTTTAACCAGTTTGGCTTTTACAGCTTTGGTTTTTAAAAGAAAGCCGGTTTGCCGTGCGGGCCGGCTGGATCCCCGATTGGATCTCAGATGTGCAACGTTTCGTAAGAATGCGAAGCTCAGAAAATGTGCATAATTCTGTCGAAACAACCTACGCTTCTTCTATCGTTTTCAAACAATTAGCTGGAATGACATTATGCGTTTAATCAAACTAGGTCCGTTGGTCATTGGGTTGTCACTGCTTGGCGGTTGTGCTGGCAGTGGTCCTAGCATTGACGACATCAGTAAAGCCGCTGATGCTGTATTGGGCGGAACGAATGGCGGGCTGTTGAGTACGGCTGATATCACTGCCGGACTAAAAGAAGCGCTGACAAAGGGTTCTGGTGCTGTGGTAGGGCAACTAGGCGCCACAGACGGTTTCGCCGGTGATTCGGCCATTCGCATTCCTTTGCCTAAAACCCTTGTAAAGGCGCGTGATTTTGCCGCTAAGGTGGGTCTTGAAAAATCCTTTGATGACCTGGAATTACGATTAAACCGAGCAGCCGAACTAGCCACTCCGAAAGCCAAACAGTTGTTTGTAGGAGCCATTCGCGACATGAGCGTGCAGGATGCCAAAGGCATTTTGCAAGGCCCTGACGATGCAGCAACGACTTACTTCCGAGGTAAAACCGGTAACTCGATCGAATCTGCCATGCGACCGCTGGTCGATGATGCCCTTGGGCAGGTCGGTGCCGTGAATGCATTTAATAGCTTGTTAAAGCAATATCGAGCCATTCCTTTAGCACCCAAAGTGGATGCTGATCTTACCGGCCATGTTGTCGATAAAGGCTCAGATGGCATTTTTTACTATCTTGCAGAAGAGGAAAAAGCGATCAGAACCAACCCGGTAAAACGCACCAGCGAGCTGCTGCAACGTGTGTTTGGTAGCCAATAGCGCAATTACCACATGAAACCACTGGTTTGTCGGCGTTTATTGATTTTGTGGCCGAATTTAACGTGGCACCCGCGTGGCAGTGATGTGATCAAAGCAGTAGAATAAGCGCAGCCACGAAGGAAACCAATTTAAGTGATAGATAAAAATTCGTTTAACCGCGAAGAATTGCTGGGCTGCGGCCAGGGCGATTTGTTCGGTGAAGGCAACGCCAGATTGCCGATACCCAACATGCTGATGATGGACCGTATTACCACCATCACGGCCGATGGCGGCGATCACGATAAAGGCTACATAAAAGCCGAGCTTGATATCAACCCCGACTTATGGTTTTTCGGCTGTCATTTCGTCGGAGACCCTGTCATGCCAGGCTGCCTTGGCCTCGACGCCATGTGGCAACTGGTTGGTTTCTTCCTGGGATGGAAAGGTAATCCAGGTCGAGGTCGTGCGCTGGGTGCAGGTGAGGTCAAGTTCTTTGGTCAAGTGTTGCCAGAGGCCAAATTGGTAACCTACGAACTCCACATGAAACGATTGATCGAGCGCAAGCTCGTCATGGGTATCGCCGATGGCCGGATGCTGGTTGATGATCGTGAAATCTATACAGCAAACGATTTGAAAGTTGGCTTGTTTACTTCCACTAAAGATTTCTAGGCAAAACAACACTATGCGTCGAGCAGTCATAACTGGTATTGGTATTGTTTCCTGTTTGGGAAATGACAAGCAATCGGTCACAACATCTTTGCGTGAAAGCAAATCTGGTATCACAGCGCGCGAAATATACAAAGAAATGGGCATGCGCAGCCACGTTGCTGCCAGGCCCGAAATAGATCTAAAAGAAAACATTGATCGAAAGCAGCTGCGTTTTATGGGCGAGGCTGCAGCCTACGCCTACATCGCTATGCGCGACGCCATCAGCGACGCAGGTCTTAGCGATGAAGAAGTCTCTAATGAACGAACCGGCATTATTGCAGGTTCTGGCGGTGGCTCTACATTCAGTCAAGTGGAAGCGGCCGATATCCTGCGCGATCGTGGTTTGCGCCGGGTGGGTCCTTACCGCGTAACGCAAACGATGGGATCAACCGTGTCAGCTTGTTTGGCAACGCCCTATAAAATTCGTGGCACTAACTATTCGATCTCGTCAGCGTGCTCAACCAGTGCCCATTGTATTGGTAACGCATTAGAGCTGATTCAACTGGGCAAGCAAGATCGTGTGTTTGCTGGTGGTGGAGAAGAAGAGCACTGGTCGCTCAGTTGTTTGTTTGATGCCATGGGTGCATTGTCCACAAAATATAACGACACTCCGGCAATGGCGTCACGCGCATACGATGCGGAACGCGATGGTTTTGTTATTGCTGGCGGTGGCGGTATGGTCGTTGTTGAGGAATTAGAAACTGCAAAGGCCCGTGGTGCAAAAATATACGCCGAAGTTGTGGGCTATGGTGCCACCTCGGACGGTCATGACATGGTTGCGCCATCAGGTGAGGGCGCACAGCGCTGCATGCAAATGGCCAAGGCGACAGTTGACTCGCCTATCGACTACATCAATGCTCACGGTACCAGCACCCCAGTTGGTGATATTGCCGAACTCAAAGCAGTCAATGGTGTCTTCGGTAACAATTGTCCGGCAATCAGTTCAACCAAATCCTTGTCTGGTCATTCATTGGGTGCAGCAGGTGTACAGGAAGCCATTTACACTTTGTTGATGCAGGAAGCCGATTTTATTGCGGCCTCTGCCAACATCGATACACTGGATGATGCAGCAGCCAACATGAATATCGCAACCACCCGCCGAGACAATGCCGGGCTTAACACCGTTATGTCCAACAGCTTTGGGTTTGGCGGTACCAACGCCTCGCTGGTTTTTCGCCGCGTTTAAAAAAGCAAAGTCAAGGCGTCGTGCATTGGCTTTTTTAGTAAATCAAAGGCGCTTCATCAAGCGCTGAGCGTTGTTCTTTTAAAGAAAGAATGTGCTCATCCCAAAAACGATTACTGGCAAAGAACGGAAAGGCTCGTTGAAAAGCCGGGTCTTCCCATCGCCGTGCTATCCATGCTGCATAATGGATGATGCGCAAAGCGCGTAACGGCTCAATCAACGCTAGTTCATTTTCGTCGAATTCGCGAAATTCGTGGTAGCCGTCAAGCAGACAGCCCAGTCTGGCTTGCGCGTATTGTCGATCACCCGAAATAAACATCCACAGGTCCTGAATAGCCGGGCCGATTCCAGCGTCATCAAAGTCCAGAAGATGCGGCGTATCGTTTGCACCCCATAAAATGTTACCCGGATGAAAATCGCCATGTATGCAAAATTTGTGTACTGCCGATTGTTCAGTAAAACGTTGGTGCACAAGCGGAAGAATTTCGTGTACCAGAGACAGATAGGCTGTCCTGACGTCCTTTGGCAGCAATTCAGATTGCTCTAAAAAACCAACGGATGCATCGCCGAGTCTGGCTGCATCGATTGTGGGTCGATGTTTAAATTCAAGGGTATCGCTACTCAGGTGTAACCGGCCCAGGGTGCGACCAATAACTTGTAATTGATCATCGTTGTCCAGTTCGGGGGGGCGGCCACCGGCGATTGGGAATACACAGAAGCGAAATGCCCCGTGCGTTAGCAGCGATTGTCCATCTTTCGATTTAAGTGGCGCGACGACGGGTATATCATTTTCCAGCAAGGCGTCGCAAAATCGATGTTCCTCCAGTATGGCCTCGTCTGTCCAGCGTTCCGGCCGATAGAATTTGGCAACGACTTTTGTGTCGTCTTCGAGGCCGATGCTGTACACGCGATTCTCGTAACTGTTTAGCGCTGATACCCGACCATCGGTTTTCCAGCCGTAGGCGTCAATCGCGTCGAGTATCTGATGTGGGTCAAGTTGGGCGAAGGCCAGTGTGGGGTCAATGGCGGAAATAGTGATATCCCTTGGTTTGGTGGAATTTGTTGCTAAATGTCTGTAACCCACCGCAATTTGATGGTATCTTCGCACATTCTCCGAACTTATTACGCTTTGTTGAAAAACGACGCCGTGATTGCGTAAGGCTTGGGCTCAGACAAGCGTGGCACAGACAAGATAGGGCAGCATGGACATTCGAAAAATCAAGAAATTGATAGAGTTATTGGAAGACTCTGATGTGGCAGAAATAGAAATAGTTGAAGGTGAGGAGTCAGTTCGTATTGCTCGTGGTAGCAATGTGGCAGGCACGCCAATGGTCGCTCAGCCACCACAGTTTGCGGCCCCGGCAATGGCCGCACCACCAACACCGATCAGCCCCGCAGACTCGGCCCCAGGCGGGGATGTAGACGATTTATTGCCACCAGGCACGATCGTCGAATCGCCGATGGTAGGCACGTTTTACCGGTCCCCATCACCGGGTGCAAAACCCTTCATCGAGATTGGCCAGTCAGTTTCCAAAGGCGATACCTTGTGCATTATCGAGGCGATGAAAATCATGAATCAGATCGTCGCTGAAACCAGCGGAACGGTTCGTGCGATTGTCGTTGAGGAAGGGCAGCCTGTGGAGTTTGGCGAGCCGTTGATTGTTATCGACTGAGCGCTCCCATGCCACAAGCTATTAAAAAAGTTCTGATCGCCAACCGCGGCGAAATCGCGCTTCGCATTATGCGCTGTTGCCGCGATTTAGGCATTCAAACGGTCGCCGTGTATTCCACTGCCGATCGTGACCTTAAGCATGTTCGTTTGGCCGACGAAGCGGTGTGTATCGGGCCGGCTTCTTCGCTGGAAAGTTATCTGAACATTCCAGCCATTATTGCAGCGGCAGAAATTACCAGGGCAACCGCTATCCACCCAGGCTACGGTTTTCTGGCTGAAAACGCCGACTTCGCTGAACGGGTCGAATCCAGCGGATTTATTTTTATCGGTCCCACCGCCGACACTATTCGCATTATGGGTGACAAGGTCAGTGCCATTCGCGAAATGAAAGCCGCGGGAGTTCCTTGTGTGCCGGGCTCCGACGGTCCGCTTGGCGATGATGCCAACGAGAACCGACGGTTGGCTGAGCAGATTGGTTATCCCATTATCATAAAGGCATCTGGTGGCGGTGGCGGTCGGGGAATGCGCGTCGTACACAACAGCGAAGAATTACAACAATCAATCGAGATGACCCGCAGCGAGGCCTCTGTGGCATTTAACAATCCGGTTGTTTACATGGAAAAATTTCTGACCACGCCCCGGCACATCGAATTTCAAGTTATCGCTGACACCCACGGCAATGCTATCCATTTGGCCGAGCGGGATTGTTCGCTGCAGCGTCGTCATCAAAAAGTTGTCGAAGAAGCACCAGCGCCGGGTATAGACGAAGCAACACGGCAGGATATGGGTAAGCGTTGCACTGATGCTTGTAAGCGCATCGGCTACCGTGGTGCTGGCACCTTCGAGTTTTTGTACGAGAACGGTGAATTTTACTTCATCGAAATGAACACCCGCGTGCAGGTTGAACACCCGGTTACTGAAATGATCACCGGGGTGGATATCATCAAGCATCAGATACTGGTTGCGGAAGGGCGCGAGCTGGCCTTCAAACAGGAAGATATCGTGGTCAGTGGTCATGCGTTTGAATGCCGCATAAACGCAGAAGACCCCAAAACGTTTATGCCCTCACCCGGCACTATTTCCCAGTACCATGCGCCCGGTGGTTTGGGTGTACGGATGGACACCCATATCTACAATGGTTACAAAGTGCCACCTAACTATGACTCGATGATCGCCAAGCTTATTGTCAGGGGGCTGACTCGAGACACCGCCATGGCTCGAATGCGCGGTGCACTGAGCGAAGTTTTTATCGATGGTATAACCACCAATATCCCTTTGCACAATGACATATTCAGCGATGAAGGATTTATAAAAGGTGGTATCGATATCCACTATCTCGAACACAAACTCGAACAGAGTTAGTGAGCACCGCGGACTGGCCTGAAGTCGCGCTGAGTGCCACCCCTGAAACAGTCGACGAGCTCGAAGCGTGGTTGTTTACCGCCGGCGCTGTGTCTGTTACCTACCAAGATAAAGACGACCAACCGATTTTAGAGCCCGCTCCAGGCGAGCTGCGGCTGTGGGACAACATCACGTTGGTCGGACTGTTTGCGCAGGCCCAAGATACCGATTCATTAATCACAGCCTTGCATCTGTCGGCTCAGGCCAGCTCAATGCCAGTACCCGAATACACTATTAGAGTGCTTGCTGATGCGGTTTGGGAGCGTGCCTGGATGGAAGATTACCGGCCCATGCAGTTCGGACCCAAACTGTGGGTTTGTCCGTCTCACAGAGAGCCTCCCGATGCCGATGCTGTTATCGTTCGGCTCGACCCGGGCCTGGCATTTGGTACCGGCACACACCCCACAACAGCACAGTGTCTTAATTGGTTGGGCCGTGAAACTCAAACCAACCGGGCCCCACTCAACGATGCTGTGGTTGTGGACTATGGCTGTGGTTCTGGCGTGTTGGCCATTGCGGCGGCCAAGCTTGGAGCAAAATCGGTATTGGCGGTCGATATCGATGACCAGGCGCTGATGGCGACTCGTCAAAATGCTGCCGATAATGGCGTATTAGATAAGTTACAGATTAGCCATCCCGACACACTGAATCTGACTGATGCGGATGTCATCATTGCCAATATTTTGTTTGAACCGTTAACAACTCTTTCAGAACGCTTTGCAGGCATGCTGGGCACTGGTGGAATATTGTTAATGTCGGGTATCCTTGAAGATCAGGTTGCCGAGCTCGGCATGCGCTACAATAAATGGTTCGATATCGAGCCTGCGACGGCAAGCAATGGATGGGCGCTAATTACAGCGTCGCGTCTACCCAAATGACGAATGGCCTACCCCAGTTCACAAGTGGACGCTGCAAAAAATCCACAAACCAGATGCTCGAATTGCCAGACGGTATTTGAGGTATCTCGAGAACTTTTGTCCTCGAGCGATACGCGGGTGCGTTGTGGGGAATGCCTCAGCATTTTTGATGCACTTGAGGAGCTGCGTTCCGCCAGTGATCTAAAGGATGACGCGGCAAAGCTGGGCAGTCACATGGTTCCGCCAACCGTTGCTTCTGCTGCGAACACCACCGCTATTCTCAGCGCCCAGGCGAGTGCCGCCAGCAAGGAAGCATTGGACGTTACCTACTCAGATTTCGATCTGTTTTCAGAAGAAGCAGACTTACCCGAAATTGCCTATTTTGATCAAACTCGTGACACGCCTGACTTTGATTTTGATTCTGTAGAACTGGGAAGCGATGAAACGTTTAGTGATACGTTGTTTGTTCATGACGTCACGATTGACGCCGATGCGACCACGCTGCGCGCCAAGCCTGTGCAAAAAGAGACCACCGAAAGTGCCTATGCCGACATAGACTTTGTCGCAGATGCTCAGCCACGCGAACCACTGATATTTAATTATCGCGATGCGGAGCACCCACTGAGCCAACCGGGTGAGACAAATACCACGGATGTAGTCGCTACGCCTGCACAAACAGCTGAGTCGTCAAGTACTGCTTCCACCGGCGCGTCTCAGCTTACCGCTGACGTGCTCACCGACGACACAACAGGCAACACTGCTGCAACAGCGCAGTTGCCTGAGCTTGAAGAGCCATCGCGCGGCAATCCTTGGTTGTTTCGTGTGGGTATGCTGCTGTTATTGGCCGTGTTGCTGGGGGCTTTGTTCGCCCACCGGGCGCGTCCTGCGTTATATAACAACCCGACGCTAAGGCCAATGCTAGAAGCAGGCTGTAAGTTGTTGACTTGCACATTGCCTGCACGTGTCGATCTGGATGCGCTGACTATGGTCAAACGTAATGTGTATTCGCACCCGAGTACTCCTAATGCGCTGGTCATTAACGTGTCGTTCCGAAACGATGCCGATTTTGATCAGCAATTACCGCTGTTACATATGGTACTGAGCAACCGGGTTGGACGAACCGTTGCGCAAAAAGACTTTAGTCCGGACGTTTATTTACCCGGCTGGCAACAAGGTGATGTGATTAAAGCAAAACAACAGCTAGATGTGACCTTGGAAGTGACTGACCCTGGTCGTGATGCGCAGTCTTTTGAGTTCTATTTTCGCGAATTTAAATCGTAAAATCTTCATAAAGTAATTGCATTTTTTTTTTGTTAGTGCATCTGGTTTTTTTCTTCTTCAATCTGTATTACGATGTGTCCCGGTTGTCTTTAGTCAAATTATTTGATGCTTCAAATCGGTTCGCATACGCTTCGAAACAACGTTTTTCTTGCACCCATGGCAGGAATAACGGATGCACCGTTTCGTGACCTGTGTGCACGTGAGGGTGCTGCGTATGCTGCATCAGAAATGATATCGTCTGATGCACTTTTGTTTGCTAGTGACAAAACCAAACACCGAGTTGCACCTGCGGATAACGGTTTGCCGCATGCGGTTCAAATCGCGGGTAGTTGTCCTGACGCATTAGCTGATGTTGCTGAGCTTAATGTTAAAAACGGTGCTCAAGTTATTGATATCAACATGGGTTGTCCTGCGAAAAAAGTGTGTAACAAAGCGGCTGGTTCTGCATTGCTTGAGCATCCGTCGCTGGTGAAATCTATTTTGCGATCGGTAGTGGCCAGGGTAGATGTACCGGTTACATTGAAAATTCGTACAGGCCCCACGGTAGGTAATCGTAACGGGGTTGACATTGCGAAAATTGCTGAACAAGAAGGTATCGCTTGTCTTGCCGTGCACGGACGTACACGAGAAGAGCGTTTTAAAGGTCAAGCCGAATACCACACTATTGCAAAAATAAAACGTGCAGTCTGTATTCCCGTAATCGCAAACGGCGATATTGTCAATGCCAAAGATGCAAAAAGAGTGCTTGATTTAACAGGCGCAGATGGCGTTATGATAGGCAGGGCCGCTCAAGGCAATCCTTGGGTGTTTCGGTCCATCACTGAACAATTGGCAGGTAGAGCTGCACCTGAAGAACCAACAATGCAGCAAATTTTTGAAACAGTAACGACACATTTAAAGGGCCTGTATTCATTGTATGGCGAGTACACAGGCGTAAGAGTCGCACGCAAACACATTGCCTGGTATTGCAAAGGTATGCGTAACGCGACTGAATTCAGATCGCAAGCTTACGCGTTAGAAACAAGCGACGAACAACTTGCGATCATCGAACAATTTTTTTCTTGCCCCGAATCATTCGAGGCCGCTGCTTGAGTAAATTAAAAGTGACAGATACTTCAATAACAAATCCGACCGCAGACATCAAAGAAGAAACAGCGTTGCAACGCTGCGTGAATAGCGAGCTTGAACGCTATTTTGAAATGCTTGACGGTGAAGTGCCTCATGACTTGCATCGCATGGTAATGCGACAAGTTGAAACCGCATTAATCGACTACGTACTAGACGAGTGCCGTGGCAATCAAAGTAAGGCAGCGCAATGGCTCGGCATTAGCCGAGGTACGCTGCGCGGTAAGTTAGCAGACAGCAGAAAACAACAACAGAGTTGATCCCTGAGGCGATAACCTGTTGGAAGCTTCGGTAATTCGACGCTACAGTTAATCAAATTTAAAGCCACCAGAGCAATGTCCAGCGAGATGTCTGACCCTGAGGTGCAAATGGTGCAGCGTTGCGCTCTGCTAAGCGTATCTGATAAAACCAATATCGTTTCAATAGCAAAGGCTCTGCATGAGGCAGGGTTTACCTTGTTATCCACGGGTGGCACGGCATCGCTTCTTCGCGATGAAGGCTTATCGGTAACTGATGTGGCTGCACACACTGGCGCTGCGGAAATGATGGCTGGCAGGGTGAAAACCCTGCACCCGACGGTTCATGGCGGTATTCTTGGCCGTCGTGGCCCTGACGATAACGTCATGCAGGAGCGCAATATTGCGCCGATTGATTTCGTTGTCGTTAATTTGTACCCGTTTGCCCAGACCGTGGCTCGTAGCGATGTCACCTTTGACGAGGCCATTGAAAATATCGACATCGGTGGACCAGCCATGGTGCGTGCTGCGGCCAAAAACCACGCGTCAGTGTCGGTGGTCACGGATCCTGCCGATTACCCCCGAGTTGTTGAAGCACTCAAACCAGGCATCAGTGAAACCCAACTAGCCCAACTGCGCTTCGATTTGGCAGTCAAAGCTTTTGAGCACACCGCTCATTACGATGGCATGATCGCCAACTATCTTGGTCGCATTAATCCAAGTGGTAATGGGTCTGATAATAATGGGTCTGATAATAATGGGTCGGATAATAATGGGTCGGATAATAATGAGTCTGACGTTAATCCGTTTCCTCGCACACTCAATAAACAGTATTTGTTAGCCAATACGCTACGCTACGGCGAAAATCCGCATCAACAAGCTGCGCTTTACCACGAACACAATCCGCCCGAGGGCTCGCTGGCCGCAGCCGTATTGCTGCAGGGTAAGGCACTGTCATACAACAACGTGATGGATGCCGATGCTGCCTTGGCGTGCGTGCGGCAGTTTGATGAACCGGCGTGCGTTATTGTTAAACACGCTAACCCTTGTGGAGTCTGTGTCGCCAACAATCTATTTGAAGCTTACGACAGAGCCTACCTGACTGATGCCACATCAGCATTTGGTGGCATTATCGCCTTTAATCGAGCGCTTGATGAGAAAACGGCTAAAGCCATAGTTGACCGGCAATTTGTGGAAGTGATTATTGCTCCGGGAATATTGCCCGGTGTAAATCAGGTGCTAGCCGCTTATCCCAATATCAGGTTACTGGATTGTCGTGTGTTGCCACCGTTGGAAAATACACTGCAGCTCAAGCCAGTTTCCGGTGGGCTTTTGGTGCAAGACGAAGACTTGCATTCACTTAAAGCCACCGATGTACAGCTTGTCAGTCAACGTGCAGCCACCAAAGCAGAATTACAAGACTTGTTATTCGCCTGGAATGTCGCAAAGTTTGTTAAGTCCAATGCCATTGTGTATTGCAGTAACCAGGCAACAGTGGGTGTTGGGGCAGGACAAATGAGCCGGGTTTATTCAGCCAAAATTGCGGCTATAAAGGCATCGGATGGTGGCCTTGAAGTCAAAGGTGCTGTTATGGCCTCAGACGCTTTTTTTCCGTTCCGCGATGGTATTGATCATGCGGCTGAGGTTGGAATTTCAGCGGTCATACAGCCGGGTGGTTCACGCAACGATGCAGAAGTCATCGCTGCAGCTGATGAACACGGTATGGCCATGGTTTTTACCGGTATCAGACATTTTCGTCATTAAAGTTTAAACAATCGCGTTTAGTCGTATCCTGCGTTAGCGTTATTGCTTCATTGAAACGTTTGCACGTTAAGCTCTTTTTCTCACCGGCTAACACTTACATGCCAGTGGTTAAACTGCCATTGGGATGGGAGTTACACTGGGAGGGAAATTACATTGGGAGGGAAATTACATTGGGATAGGGAAGTCACGATGTATCTGCGCGATACCACTTAGCACGTCTTCACCCAATGTTAATTTTGCAGCACCCAAGTTGGTTTTAAGCTGCTCCATTGTCGTCGCGCCAAAAATAACCGAAGCCATAAAAGGGCGAGTCATGCACCAGGCTAATGCCATTTGTGCTGGCTCGAGGTTGTGTTCGCGTGCAAGCGCTATATAGCGAGTCATGGCCGGGATGCTTTTTTCAGAGTATCGACCAGTGAGGTTGTGCGAGATACTTCGGCGAGAGCCTTCGGGTAGGGCATCGTTGTCGTACTTGCCCGTTAGCATGCCACACGCTAAAGGTGAAAATGCCAGCAAACCCACTTGCTCATTGTGTGCAAGCTCGGCAAAATCGAGATCGAAAAGCCGTTGCAGCAAACTGTATTCGTTTTGTACCGTTACAACACGCGGTAGATTGTGTTGCTCTGCATAAGACAGAAACTGCGAAGTACCCCAACACGATTCATTGCTGAGTCCGATGTGTCGAATTTTTCCCTCTAAAACCAATGCGTGTAATGTTTCAAGCACCTCGGCAACGTGCTCAAGAAATACTTTCTTATCTTGTTTAACCGGATTAAACGTCCATGACTGACGAAAATGATAGGACCCTCGATTAGGCCAATGCAGCTGGTATAAGTCGATGTAATCGGTTTGTAAGCGTTTAAGACTGCCTTCCAGGGATTTGCGTATTTTTGCGCCACTGATATCGGCCCCATTGTCTATCCATTTTGGTCCGTTACCGGCAACTTTGCTTGCTATGATCACTTGATCGCGCTTGCCCGATTGATTTAGCCACTGGCCGATGATCTCTTCGGTTTTGCCGTAGGTGTCGGCTGAGAGTGGCGTGGTGGGATACATTTCGGCGGTATCGATAATGTTGACACCCTGGTCGAGCGAGTAATCGATTTGCTCAATGGCATCCTTAAGCGTGTTTTGCGTGCCCCATGTCATGCTTCCCAAGCAGAGCTGACTAATATGTATATCGGTGTTGCCCAGCTTTTTGTACCGCACAAGCGTTATTCCATTTTAATTTGAGCACCGACTTTAACATTGTTGCGCTCAAACCAACCTTGATTTACTTCAAGCGCGTACTGAGCGGGTTTTTTTGCCGGGAAATACTGGTCGGGACCCACTGGCATGTGGTGAATCTCGTTGATTATAAAATCTTTGGATATGTACGCGATCGATAATGGCAACAAGGTGTTGCGCATGGTAAACACAAGATTTTGTTCATTACTGTAAACAAACAGCATTGCCTGGTTTTCGTTCAGTCTTTTGCGAAAACTCAATCCCATGTAGCGTTGATCAGGTGTGTTGGCTATTTCGGTTTCGAGAGAGTTAGCACCAATTTTTAATGTAACAGTTTGAAGTTTAGGCTGGGCTTGCTCTTGCGCCTGAATCGCGATGGCATAAGTTAAAAGGCACATCCCGATAAGAATGAATGAAGCTAGCTTAGCGACAGTGACCTTAGTCACGGCGATGTTATTAATAGAGTGATCGCATTGTTTCATGAGCGTCTTTTTAATTTTTTGGCGATGCGCTATGGATAATTTCATCTGTTGCCAAATACACTTTACGCGTTTTTGGTCGTACGCCTTCCCAAATCAGGAATGCGTCGGCAGCTTGCTCTACCAGCATACCAAAACCGTCAGCGTAATCTGAAACACCGGCACTTTCACACCAGGCCAGAAACGGTGTTTGGCCGGATTTATACATCATGTCGTATGCGAAGGTACTCTGATTAACCGTGTTGAGCGGTACCGGGGGGGCGCTGTTGTCAAATCCCATGCTGGTTGCATTGATGACTACGTCAAAGCTGTCCAAATTTTCTAACGACTGGAAGTCACTTGATGACGTGGCCCCCAGCTTGCTGAACGTTTTGGCCAGTGTTTGCGCTTTTGCTGTTGTTCGGTTAGCAATGTGTAGTACTGAGGGCGTTGCCGAAAGCAGTGGGGCAATAACGCCGCGAGCAGCTCCGCCTGCGCCGAGCAGTAAAATGCGTTTGTCGGCAAGGTTGATATGCTTGTTTTTTTCAATATCTGCCAGCAACCCTATACCGTCGGTATTGTGCCCAACCAGTTTGCCGTCTCTGTGCATTTCGATGGTGTTTACAGCTTGAGCCAGGCGGGCACTGTCGTTAAGCCTATCGCATACGCTCACTGCCAATTCTTTAAACGGCGCTGTTACGTTACACCCTTTACCGCCTGATGCCTGCCACTCTTTAACAGTTTGTTCAAAGGTGGTGTCGGTTGCTTCAGTGCGAGTGTATTCAACGCGGCGGTGGGTCAATTCACCGAACAAATGATGAATTGCAGGAGAGACACTTTGAGCGACCGGCTGGCCAATGATGGTGTATCGGTTAATCACAAACTGTCCGGGAATATCATGTCGTTTTTAGGGATGTTACGCTGCAGTAAATAGTACTTGATTTCGTCTTGGCGTAATTGAATGAGTCGGTCATCTGTGTTCTCAAGGCCCGCATCGTTTTGCAGTATCAGCATTTTGCCACCACCGCATTGTCTGTGAATCTTGATTAACTGATCAATGCCACTGAGGCTTTGGCCTTTAATAGCATAAGAGCCTTCGCGGTAATTAATACCAATGCGCACATATTTATTGTCGGGTAAAACACAGGTAGTTTCAGCTGGTAGTGCATAGGCAATATCGAGCGCTTGAATGGCAGGCTTTGTGACTTTGGTAACCTGGGTTGGTTTTTTTCTGTTAACTTTGTTGCTGTTGTTCGTTTTATTGTCTTGATTGAGTGTGCGGTTGCCGCCGCGCTGAATCATGTCGCTGTCACTGTCTGCTCTTTCATACTCGGCGTCATCGTCCTGTGCACGAATTTCCTCCGCATCTTCTTCATCTTCTTCAATTATGACTTCCTCTTCCTCTTCCTCTTCCTTTTGCTCATTTCTTTCCAAGTTCTCAAAATCAAGCTCGAGTGGCTCATTGCTGGCCAGTAAACTCGAATCGATATTGGGCATGATGATGTCAGCGCCGGAAGTCTGATTGTTTTGTAGTCCACCGCGTGCGCCACCTTGCGCACTATTTCCGTTTACCACAGTTAAGCTGGCGTCAATAGCATCCCGAGCAGAGGACGTTTGTATCGAGGATTTGGTTTCCGCGGAATTGAGGATGACCATATTGTCGACTTTGTTATCGTCCTCCCTGCCGCTTAAATGGGTCGTGGTTGACGTTGTAAATGTGTCAGCCATGCGGTCGGTAGAATGAATGGCGTGGTCAATGGCGAACCATCCGCCCACTGTGCCGACAAACACGACCAGGAATACTTTTAGGTAGATGCTCATAAATGCCGTAGTGTCGTCAGAAAGCGCCCGTACAGACGGGTCGATTTGGGTAAACTGGGATCATAGCGGGTATTGGTCGGAATCACCGCGATTACCCCTCTAAATTAAGCTAATTTAACAACCGATGGAAGCAATTCTGTGACAAACAACACCCATTTCGGGGTACGTGCCCGGTACCCACATAATCGTGCACGGCGGTTGCGTCGGAACGACTTTTCGCGTCGCATGGTTCGCGAAAATCAAGTCAGCACCGATATGCTGATTCAGCCATATTTTGTTATTGAAGGCGACGGCCCGAATGTACCGGTCCCGTCCATGCCCGGGGTTGAGCGGGTGACGATTAATTCATTGATAAAGCAGGCAAAGACAGTACATGATTTGGGCATTCCGCTAATTGTCATATTTCCGGTCACTGATGATGATGCCAAAACGGATGATTGCGCTGCTGCTTATTCACCAGATGGTTTGGCGCAGCGCGCTATACGTGCGGTAAAAGAGGCAGTGCCAGAGCTGGGTGTCATGACTGATGTGGCACTCGATCCATACTCTCCACATGGTCATGATGGTCTGATGGATGAGAAGGGTTACATTGTAAACGACGCGACCGTAGAAGTGCTGGTTAAACAAGCGCTGTCGCATGCTCGGGCCGGAGCTGACGTGCTGGGCCCGTCCGATATGATGGATGGCCGAGTCGGCCAAATAAGAACTGCTCTGGAATCAGCAGGTTTCGTTAATACTCGTATCCTCAGTTACGCTGCAAAGTATGCGTCCAGTTTTTATGGGCCGTTTCGCGATGCGGTTGGTGCATCCGCTACTTTGGCCGGTGCTAACAAATATTCTTACCAGATCGACCCGGCCAACAGTGATGAAGCCATGCATGAGATCGCCAGCGACCTGCAAGAAGGGGCCGATATGATCATGGTCAAGCCAGGATTACCTTATCTGGATATTGTCAGAAGGGCAAAAGAGACGTTTGCTGTGCCCACGTTCGCCTATCATGTTAGCGGCGAATACGCAATGATCAAAGCGGCGGCACAGGCGGGCTGGATCAATGAGGAACAGGTGGTGATCGAGAGCATGATGGCATTCAGGCGCGCTGGATGTGACGGTGTTTTGACATACTATGCGCACGATATTGGCCGGTGGTTAGCCTCAGAAAACAAATTAAGCTGAAGAAAAAGCAGAACAACACAGCGTAAAACTGTCAAAGCCAACTATTATTGATGTAGTCATCGGCTTGACACGTAGCAATGAAATTCTTGAAAAAATCAGTATTCGTCACTCTGATGGGTTGTCTGTGTATCCCATTCGACCACGCTTTTGCGCGGGGTGATCAGTGGTATATCGGCGTGGGTGGCGGCGCTGCCTGGTTGCAACCCAATCCTCTGGATAGTTCGATTGACCTCGATGCGCGGCAGGGATTTGGTGGCAATGCTTTTTTCGGGGTCGATATTGATGATCGCTCCAGTGCTCAGCTAACGCTTTACGGTCTGGGTGAGGCTGAACTCGATAATAACGAGGTCGTGCCGTTTTATGCGGTTGATGGTTCAGTGCTGTATCGCTTGTACGATACAAACGACAGACGCCTGGTACCCAGTACATTGTCGCTGGCTCTGTATGGTCGATTTGCTTTGGGTTACATTGAGCGCGATACCGACATACCATTGAATAATGATGCGGCTGTTTATTTTGGCGCTGGCGGTGGTGCTGAGCTTTTTCTGACGCGCAACTTATCACTAAGAGTTGAAGGCATGTATCACGATCGCGATGCTGCGTCGGGGTCTTTACAATTGGTCGCTCGATTTGGCGGTACCAATCGTCTTAGCACACGTCCGCCAGTAACTCCATCCGCGATACCTGATTCGCCTGCTTTGCCTCAAGCACCGGCGGTACCACAAGCACCACAAGTGGCACAGGTGCCACAAGCACCTCAGGTACCTCAGGTACCAAGTGCACCGGCTCAAAATCGGATAGCAGATGCTGACGGTGATCGCGTGCCAAATGCCAGCGACCAGTGCCCTGGTTCAACAAGTGGGTTTCCGGTGCGAGCCAACGGATGCGCCTTGTTAGATGGCGTGCTTAGCGGGGTTAACTTCTCTCCACGATCGTCTTTGTTGCTGCCTGAATCCACAGCGCAGCTCGATTATCTGGCTAATGTGTTAAGTCAGTATCCCGAAGCTCGTATTGAACTGCACTCACACACCGACGATCAAGGGTCGGTGCGCGAACAGGCTATTTTGACTCGCGGTCGTTTACGCACCATCGGTACGTATCTTGTCGGTCGAGGTGTTAGAGCTAATCGGCTTACTTTGCGTTCGTTTGGAGGTACTCGTCCGCTTTACGATAACAGTACCAGCGAAGGCAGGGCAGGCAACAACCGAATAGAGGTTCTTGAAAAAGGCAGTCAATAATGAACTAATGCCTCGGTTGTTTTGGCGTGACGCTGCGTTTTATGCAACGTTACTGGCCGGGCCGGTGTGTTGGCTGTGTTTGTTGCTTATTGGTCAGCCGGTGCTCGGGCCACCAGAACTACTGGTGTGGTTAAAACTCTCCTTACTCATGCCAGTGCTTGAAGAGATCGTTTTTCGTGGCGGTCTGCAAGCGGGTTTGCACAGCCGCGTTTTGTTTCAGCGGCACATTGTGGGTATCAGTCTGGCTAACGTATTCACCTCGGTCTTGTTTGCCTCAATGCACCTCATCTCTCAACCGCCACTTTGGGCGGCATTAGTATTCATTCCTTCTTTAGTCTTTGGGTGGGCGCGAGATCGCTACATCAATTTGATGCCCAGCATCTTGTTGCACGCGGTGTACAACGCAGGATTTGTCTGGTTTTTTGTTGCCAGCAGCTAGGGCTTTTTCAGCCTATTCGACTGACTCGAACCCCAATTCCAGCTGTGCTGAGCGGTAATGTGGACCGCGACACGTACGAATTGCAAGCAACTGTAAGGCAGTCCTCAATTTAGGCCCTTTTTAGTGATCTGCAACACGTTTTTCTGTGCAGAATAATCGGCTTGAGTCGATATGTATGGGGTAAGGGAACGACGGTGTGTTGTATTAAAGGATTAGCAAATCAGGGCTTCCCAGTGGTGGGGCAAGCCAGTTGCCCAGAGCCGATGCGTGCCACAACAGAAAAAAAAATATAGTGCAGTACCAAAGCTCATAAGATTTGAGTCACTGGAGCCGCGCGTGCTTTATTCAGCTGAGGCTGCTCCGTGGCTTGTGCTTGTCGATCCTGATTCTCAGCGTCACACCGACGGTTTGTCGATTGACAACCCAGCGTCGCATATAGCCAACGACTTTTCTGAACCTCTGGTTACCAATGCTGAATTTTCTGATACTCAGCTGCTGAGTCTGAACGCAAGTTCTTCCATCACGAATGTCACTCAGGTTGTACTTGTTGATAGTTCTCAAGCTGATATTCAGGAGTTACTTGAGCTATTGAAAGACGATCTTGAAGGTGATGCGCAAATTGCCATTGTCACGCTTACACCTTCCGATGATCCGCTGGCATCCATTGCCGATGTGTTGTCTCGATACGATGAGCTGCAGGCTGTGCATATTGTGTCGCACGCATCTGACGGTGCAGTGCATTTCGCGAACCATGTTATAAATCGAGATGCACTGCTGGCTAATGAGGAAACTGTCGCGCAGTGGGGAGAAGCGCTGCACGTCAATGGCGATATATTATTGTATGGATGTCATTTATCGGCAACCGAAGAAGGACACCTGTTCGCACAAACTCTGGCTAACATTACGCAGGCCGATGTTGCCAGTAGCAGTGATGTAACCGGGCATACGTCGCGTAACGGCGATTGGGAATTGGAAATTAACGTTGGTCCGGTAGAAACCGATGTTATAGCTCCAGCTACGGTACAAAACGATTGGCAGGGTAGTCTTGATATCACCAGTGGGTTAGTGCATCACTGGAAGCTCGACGGCAATGGTGATGATTCAGCCGGTAGCGCTGACATGTCGTTGTTTAACGGTGTAGGTTTACCAACAGGTATACTCGGCCAAGCTGCTGAATTCTTGGATACCATCGGAAATCACAAACACGGAGAAGTGAGCCAATCGTCGTACCACGATTTCGATACTGACGATTTTTCCATTGCGTTCTGGATGAATGTTAATGGGGGAGATGCCGATGCTCGGCTGCTCGGCAATATAGTCTCAGCTTATGCAGGCTTCAGTTTTACTCTGGATGAAAACCAGCACTTGGTGTTTACCCTTGCCGAGTTTGCCATCGATGAGACTGTTGTAAGCACGACCCCAGTAGCGGACGGTGAGTGGCGGCACGTTATGGTGACCCGAACCGGCGATACGTTAGAGCTTAGAATTTATAACACGGTAACCGGCATGTTCGATGTTGTGGGATCGAGCGGTAGTGGCGTTGTTGTGGATGTAGCTTCAGCTCAGCCGCTACGCGCAGGCGCTGCGACAACCTTTTCCGGCGACTATGATGGCATGCTGGATGATATCCGCATCTATAACCGTGTGCTAAGCGCGGCTGATGGGGCGGAGCTTATCAGTCTGGTTGATGGTGAACAGGTTTTGGTGAACAATAACCCTGTTGTTATGACGGCCGCTCAAACTGCTAGCGTGACCAGCAATGACTTGTTAACGGTAGATATTAATACACCAGACAACCAAATTGTCTATACCGTCACTCAGGCTGGTTCCTTCTCATCGTTTAGCCTGAATGGTTTAACTGTCGGTGTTGGTGATACGTTTACCCAGGCAGACATCAACAATGGCAATGTCGTCGTAACCAGTTCTGCGCTGTTTATTGCGCCTGATAGCATCGGTTTATCGATCGACGACGGGCAAGGTGATGTAACACAAACTAAATTCACTATTGTAAACGAGCCGCCATCACAATTGATTCTTCCGTTTGGTTTGTTTGTCAATGAAGATGCAGCAGCAGGCACTAATGTTGGAGTTGTTCAGACTATTGACCCCGACGATACCGATCATACATACACATTGATCGACGATGCTGGAGGCTTGTTTACCATAGATCAAAATACAGGTAATGTTTTGGTGGCTCCAGGTGCCAGATTTGATTTCGAAACCACGTCGAGCTACCAGATCTATGTTCAGTCAACGGATTCTGCATCAAATTCGATTTCGGCTGTATTCACGGTTGACGTTCGTGATGTCAACGACGCGCCATTTTTTACACAACCCGTTCAGATTACTCCGGTTCTGGAAGACGATACCACTAACAATGGCGATCTTGTTGGTGACGTCTTTAACGCATCGTTCGCTGATGAAGATGCTGGCGATTCCATGACTGGAATTGTGGTGATAGCCAATAACAGCACGCCGGGAACCGGTACATGGCAATATCAAAGTGGCGGTGGGACTTGGACTGATGTTGGTGTTGTCAGCAGAGCCGATCCCTTGGTGCTTGGGGTGAATGAACGCATACGCTATGTGCCTGTAGCGAACTTTAATGGAACAATTGGAACATTGGTTGTACATGCTGTTGATGATAGCCTGGGGTTACCGGCACCGTTGGTAGCTCACAGAGATCCCAGCCTGTTTGATGCGAACGGCCAACCCACGACAACAAGAATCAGTCTATTCAGTACCGGTATTGGTGGTGTGGTGACACCAGACAACGATGCGCCTCACTTTGCCAACACCGATCAACAATTGCGTGTTGATGAAAACGCGCCTAACGGTACAAGCCTGGGTACCGTCATTGGTCACGATGTTGATGATGCTGTACTGAGCTACAGTTTGACGGCTAACTCAGGTGGGCGGTTTACTATCGACTCAGTTACCGGTGAAGTGACGGTAGCCAATAGTGCCATGCTCGATTATGAAACCGATACCTTTCACCAGATAACCGTCGAAATTACCGACTCTGCATCGCAGGTTTTCAGTACGGCTTTTCCGGTTTTTGTTAATGACATCAACGAAGCGCCACACGACCTGACGCAAAACGCACCGTTTAATGTGGTTGAGAATGCCACGGCAGGTACCGTTATAGGCGTGGTCACCGGTCAGGATGTTGATGACATCACGTTAACCTACAGTTTGTCGGATGATGCTGGGGGCCGCTTTGCTATTGACGCCAATAACGGACAAATAACAGTTTTAAATGCCAGCTTGCTTGACTATGAAACTGATGTTTCGCATCAAATCACCATCGAAGTGAAAGATCCAGCTGGGCTAAGCTACCTAAAAGCGTTTACCGTCAATGTCGTTGATGAAGCGGAAGCCCCTTATGACATCGTCGCCAACTCTGTATTGGCGGTAGTCGAGAACGCGCCAAATGGTACCAGTGTGGGCGTTGTTACAGGATTGGATGTCGACAACGCGCCATTAACCTACAGCTTGATCAACGATGCCGGTGGCCGATTCTCAATTGATGCAGTAACCGGAGAAGTGTCTGTTCTCGATGGTAGTTTGCTAGATCACGAAACTCAATTTGTGCATTCTATTGTTGTGCAAGTTGAAGACACGGCAGGTTTGATTTTTACCGAAATATTCAGCGTATTCGTTGATGATGTCAATGAAGCACCTAATAACATTAACAGTGTTTTTCCTTTAGTTATCACTGAGAATTCGCCCATGGGCACGACTGCTGGCGTTGTACTGGGTGAGGATGTAGACGATGCGGTATTAACGTATTCACTGATAGATGATGCGAATGGTCGCTTCGCAATTGATGCCACAAGTGGTGAGATCACCGTTCTGGATGGTTCGCAACTTGATCACGAGGCTAACACCTCGCACCAAATAACCGTGAACGTCGAAGATGCCGGTGGACTTAGTTACTCGCAGGTATTTGTGGTGACTGTTCTTGATGTGAACGATGCACCTCATGCCCTCATTCCAAACGCGCCGTTGCTTGTATCAGAAAATGCAGCCATGGGGACTACGGTGGGCACGGTCACGGGTCAGGACGTAGATAGCTCGTTGCTAAGCTACCAATTGTTGGATGATGCCAATGGGCGGTTTTCTATTGTTTCCAGCACCGGCGAAATACAGGTATTAAGCGGTAGCCTGATCAATTACGAGATCAACGCATCGCATCAAGTTACTGTTTTGGTGCAGGATGCTTTCGGACTTGGCTATACGCAGACCTTTACGATTACGGTAATCGATGTTAATGAAGCGCCGCATGCTATTAACATCAGTGCTCCGCTTACAGTTGCTGAAGATGCAGCTAACGGCGACAGTGCGGGTGCTGTTGCTGGTGTGGATGTTGACGATACGGTGTTGACGTATAGTTTGGCAAACGACGCCAATGGGCGTTTCGCCATTGACTCCAATACGGGTCAGCTAAGCGTATTAGACAGCACCTTACTGGATTTTGAAGTTAACGCGTCGCACTTGGTCACTGTTGAAGTCCAGGATGCGGCAGGATTAACTTACTCGCAAAATTTTACCGTCAATATCACCAATGCAAACGAGGCGCCCTTTGACATTGTTATAACAGCGCCATTGTCTGTGGCCGAAAACGCAGCCAATGGTGACAGTGTTGGAACGGTGCTCGGGCAGGATGTCGATGATGTGGGTCTGGTTTACGCTTTGACTGATGACGCCAACGGACGTTTTGCGATTGATGCTGCCAGTGGCGAGATATCGGTGCTTGATGATAGTCAGTTAGACTTCGAATCGGGTAGTTTGCACCTGATTACTATAGAAGTGACAGATGCAGCAGGCCTGAGCTATTCAGAAGTGTTCCAGGTTAATGTTTCGGATGTAAACGACGCGCCGCACACCCTTAATATCACTGCACCCTTAGTCGTCACTGAAAATGCTGCGATTGGGACCACTGTAGGAGCTGTTGTCGGACAGGATGTAGACGATACCGTGTTGACCTATTCTTTGGTCGATGACGCTGGTGGCCGCTTTGCTATTGATGCTGTAACTGGTGTGCTGTCTGTACTGGATTCTGGTCAGCTGGATTTTGAGGCTAATAATTCGCATCAGGTAACGATCGAAGTAGCCGATACCGCGGGACTGACGTATTCGGCGGTTTTAACAGTCTCTGTACTCAATGAGAATGAAGCGCCGCATGCCATTACAGCAACTGTCCCCTTGACGGTTGCAGAAAATGCAGCCGTTGGCACCTCTGTTGGCATCGTGGCTGGCCAGGACGTTGATGATGCATCGCTTAGCTACAGCTTGACTAATGATGCCAATGGTCGGTTTGCTATCAATGCCACCACGGGCGAACTGTCCGTATTAGACGCAAGTCAGCTAGACCACGAAACCAATACGTCACATCAAATTGTCATAACCGTAATGGATGCGGCAGGGCTTAGTTATTCGGAAAATTTTAACGTCACCATCACCAATGAGAATGAAGCACCTTATGCCATAGTTGCAACCGCTCCTCTAACCGTGATTGAAAATTCGCCTAATGGCACCTCTGTTGGCATAGTCGTCGGACAGGATGTTGATGATGCTGTTGTGACTTATAGCCTCACTGATGATGCAAATGGTCGTTTCAATATAGACGCCACAACCGGTGAATTAACGGTGTCTGATTCTAATCAATTAGATTTTGAGGCAAACAGTG
This sequence comes from uncultured Granulosicoccaceae bacterium, assembly GCA_938035525.1. Lineage (GTDB taxonomy): Bacteria > Pseudomonadota > Gammaproteobacteria > Granulosicoccales > Granulosicoccaceae > Granulosicoccus. Next base: position 1,583 of record CALHOI010000020.1, on the reverse strand, counting down.
CGCATCAAATTAGCATCGAGGTACAGGATGCAGGCGGGCTTAGCCACGTGGAAGTTTTCACTATTATTGTCACGGATGAGAACGAAGCGCCGCACACCATTAATGTAACCACCCCACTGAGTGTTGTTGAAAATGCAGTCAATGGAACCAGTGTCGGTGTTGTCGCTGGATTGGATGTCGATGATGCGTCGCTTGTGTACAGCCTGGTCAATGATGCCAACGGCCGCTTTGCTATAGATGCAACAACGGGCGAGCTTTCCGTATTGGATGGTAGTCAGTTAGATTACGAAACCAATAGTTCGCATCAAATTACCATTGAAGTACAGGATGCTGCCGGAATAAGCCACACCAGCATGTTCACTATAGCAGTCACAGATGAAAACGATTCTCCTCATGCTCTTACTGTAGCTAGCCCATTGAATGTCGCTGAGGATGCAGTTAATGGTGATAGTGTGGGTATGGTTATCGGTCAGGATGTTGATGATACCGCATTGACGTACAGCCTAACGGACAATGCGAATGGTCGTTTTTCCATTGAGGCGACAACAGGTGAAGTGTTTGTAGCGGACGGAGATCAGCTAAATTTTGAAGCCAATACCTCGCATCAAATAACCGTTCTGGTCAGTGATGCTGACGGGCTAAGTGATCAAAGTAACTTTACAATTAACATAACCGACGCCAATGAAGCACCTGAGCTCTTGTCTGCTTCGATAAACAGTATTAACGAAGATGATGCAAACCCCGCAGGCGAACTTGTTGGTGCCGTGTTCGCGTCAGCGTTTTCTGATATTGATATGGGCGATGTTTTATCTGGAATTGCCATAGTCGATAATGCGGCATCTGGCGATGGTGTGTGGCAATTCAAAACGCCCTCGGGAAGCTGGCAAAATGTCCCAGTTGTGTCCGCTTCCAATGCCCTGCTGTTAGCTGCCAGTGATGAAATTCGATTTATACCGGCTAACCATTTTTTTGGTACGCCTGACGCATTGATAGTCCATGGGATTGACTCTTCATATACCGGCGCTTTCAGTAATCAAACACAATCGCAATTTATTGATCTAGCCAGCGTTGTCGGTGATTCCGTCAGTATCAGCAGCGCTCAGGTCTACACCTTTGTCACGCCAGTGAATGACGAAGAACAACTGGTGATCAGTACGGGTGCAGAAATACTGTTAAACGATACGCTGACGCTCAACAGTTCCATGCTTGCTGTTAGCGATGTCGACCACAGTAGTAGTGAGCTGCTCTTTACACAAGGTGGTAACTGGAACGGCATCGAATTGTATGTCAATGGTTTAATCAGCAACAGCTTCACGCAACAGGAACTTAATCTTGGTTTGGTCAGCTTTGTGTCTGTTGGGACGGAGGCAGGCACAGTTGTGTTGCCGTTGATTGCGGATGATGGTGAAGGAACCAGCACATCAATCAACTTCTCGGTCGAACTATTACCTTTGCCAGTACCTGAGCCTGAGCCTGAGCCTGAGCCTGAGCCTGAGCCTGAGCCTGAGCCTGAGCCTGAGCCTGAGCCTGAGCCTGAGCCTGAGCCTGAGCCTGAGCCTGAGCCTGAGCCTGAGCCTGAGCCT
>CALHOI010000019.1 GCA_938035525.1 uncultured Granulosicoccaceae bacterium | reverse complement strand
GTTAATAGCGATTAGTCTGATCATTTTTGCTGGAAAATACCTGCCCTTGGGTGTGTTCAGTGCAGTTCCCTTTTTCGTGATCGCTGGTATTGCAGCCCATCGACAATCAAAACAACCCAGCCAAAAGCGTGTGCAGGAAGTATACGAACAAACACGCAAAATGAAGGCTTCACAAGTTGCAGAAAAAATCGCTGTTAACTATGTAGAGGCGCGTTTCGACAAGGATGTGTTTAAAGGAAACGCGGCTGATACGCTACTGACCCGAGGAAACCGAACCATATTGTTGTGCGCTAAACGATTCAAAGCGGGCAACACCGGTGTTGAGCCGTTAAAGCAGCTCGTTGCTGCAGGCGACGAAGTTGAGGCAACTGAATATTTATATGTAGCTTTAGGTGAAGTTTCATCTGCTGCAATGGACTATGCAAATCAGAACAATATCGAGCTTATTCAAATTAATAGGCTGGCAGCCTATTTTGATGGACAGGTAGATATATGAATAAAGAGACACAATATGAATTCAAGTGATGGAAAGACCCGCGACCTTGTAACGACCATGACCGGCGCAGGCTGGGACTATTCGCAAAGCCGACACCCTTATCACTATATCGAGAGACCTAAAGGACCGCACTATTGTGTTTACAATCGCCGCCACATGGCGTGCTGTTTCGACGATCACACAACAGAACAGGGTTATTGGTTACTTCGTCAAAAAGCGGCTGTTCTGCACACCGGTGAACTGCCTTTGCAATTCGAAGGACCCGACGCAGAAAAATTACTGGACAAACTGTTTACAAAAGACATAACGCAGTTAAAAGTGGGCCGCTGCGCTTATGGTGTTGCGTGCTTTGAAGACGGAGGGTTACTCGTGGATGGCATCCTGTTACGGCTAGCCGAGAACAAGTTTTGGTATGCACAAGCCGACGGTGATTTTTATGCATGGGCGCGAGCGCATGCTGCTGGTATGGATGTAACAATCTCAGACCCAAACGTGTATGTATCACAAGTACAGGGACCCAAGGCCCTGGATATTCTAGCCGCGGCCAGTGATCACGGAACGCCCGAGCCGTTTGGTTATTTTGCTATGAAGCAGGTGGAGTTCGGTGGCCAGAAGGTCATCATCACACGCACTGGATACACCAATGAATTGGGTTGGGAGTTTTACACCGAACCCCAACATAATGCCGAGGCACTTTGGGCGCATATCGAGGCCGCCGGGAAACCGTTTGGAATAGAAATTTTTGGTTTGGACGCAATGAATATCCGCCGGATTGAGGCCGGTATTTTAAACGCAGGTTCAGATTTCAATGAAACGACAACCCCTTATGATGTTCACCTCGGTCGGTTTGTTGATGAGCACAAGGCCGATTTTATCGGTAAAGCAGCACTTCAGCGTGCCACTAGGCAACCGCGTTTGCATGGCATTAAATGCACTGGTGGTGAACCACTAATTTCGGCGGATGTAAAAATGGAAGGCAAGCGCTGTGGCATTGTTACTGCCGGCGCTACGTCACCTTTTCTGGGTTATGGCATTGGGTACGCGCTGATGGACTCGCCTACGCATGGGCCGGGCTCGATTATCACTGTCGGTTGTAAGGACGGCACCGACCAATCCGCTGAGCTTGTTGAATTGCCTTATTACGATAAGCTCGCTGAAATTCCCAGAGGCAAGTTAGTCGATATACCAGAAGGTGGGTAACTCAACGACTACAGCGGCGTTAGGTGCTGGTCCTATGCTGAGATGATTTCGGACTTTTGGTTGATATTGCAGGACGAATTGGTGATTCCGGCTCCGTTCCCTCAATTAGAGTGACTCCACTCAATCTAAAAACGGAGAAGCCACGTGAAAAAATCCCTGTTAGCAGTCACAGCACTTTCTGCCGCATTAACATCACTCTATGTTGTTGGTGGTGAAATGGCCGATTCCATCAAGTCCATGATTTTGGCGGAGGAGAATAAATCGTTTGTTGAAGTCATGGAGCCAATCAGTTTTGCCGATGCTTTCGGCAGTCGTGAAACCGGACCTCACGGTACGTTTGGCCAGTTTCCGGCAAATTTTGAAACACCGGTACACACACATTCGCATGCTTATCATGCCATCGTGCTTAAAGGTGAAATGACCAATCCGTTTGCGGATGAAGAAAACCCACCGGTTATGGGTCCAGGATCTTACTGGTCAGTGGCTGCTGGTGATGCACATTCAACGGCTTGTGTATCTGATGTTCCGTGTGAGTTCTACATGCATGCGGCTAAAGGTTTTGATTTTGCTCCAGTAGAATAAATCGGCAAAATTAAAATTCTAATGTGTGCCTCCGTGATCAATAACAGTTGATGCTTTAGTCGATCAACATTGGTGATTGATTACGGAGGTGAATGTTGTTTTAGCCACGAGGCAGGGGTTAAGCCTGTTTGTTGCTGAAAGGCCCGCACCAGCGCAGAAGGGTGGCTATAGCCAAGTTCCTGTGCGAACAGATTAAAATTTTCTCCTCTGCTCAAGCGTTTTTGCACTATGGCAACACGCCAATTGGTAACGTACTGATGGGGCGTCATACCAACGGTTTGTTTGAAGTGCTCGGCGAAACGCGATCGCGACATGCCTGCTGTGGACGCCATTGTCATTAGCGTCCAATCATTGCCTGGATTTTCCTGCACGGCAACTAACGCTTTAACCAAGTGCTTATCCGCAAGCCCAGCAAGAATACCAATTTCGACAGCATCGCGATCGATCAACTCACGTAGCAGCAAAACCAGAAAGTACTCAACGAGACTGTCTTGCGCTATCTGTTTACCACAGTAGTCGGCATTGGCTTCGCTGAACAACAAATTAATGGTGTTTTCCAGTGACGCTACTCCCGCCAACGGCATGAGTAACACATCTGGCAAGCTACTGCTAATCTGATTGTGTGCAATTTCCCCCAACTGCACAGTTGCGCACAGCACTTCCTGTGCTCCAGATGTATCAACAGATCTTAGCTCGTGCTGCTTTGGGTTGGGTAAATACACAACAGTGGGCTCATCAATGTTGATTTCCTGATAGCCGGCTGATTGCAAAATGTAGCGACCTTGTCGAATGACATGTAAGTGTCCGTAACTTGCCGCTGATTCTGTGAGTGGAAATGTATGGCTGCCAGCCAGTGTGCCTGCGTGTATAACGCTTGCGTTAACGGGAAATTGCTGTAGCAGTAAAGTAAGTCGGTCCATTAGTGATGATGTTTTCGTTTCGCTTGGATAGTATAGCTGCCGGGGTTGCGTTAAAGTACGCTATATTGTGTAATCACTCCAGCCCGCACCAGCGTATCTATTGATGGCGTCCATATTTCGTTATGCGGTGTGTCGTACATTTTCTTTAGAAACCATTCTGCTACGTCTTTTTCTTCAAAAAATGCTAGATCCTTACTTTGCTCCTCATCGGGATTGATCCAGGGTAGCTGAGAGATTGAATCCACTTTATATTGATGAAAGCCAAGCTTGGCAGATTGCTGCAATGTCCGTTTATCACCAGCGATAAAAACAATCGTGCATGCCGAAAAGCAGCGTGTGGTAACGGTGGTATTGAGTTGATTTTCCTTTACCAGGTTGGCAAGACCCCGCGCTTCCACAATCACGCCGCCTTCGCTCTCAAGCAGCAGCTCGTTAACGGCAGGGTACTCGTTAATCAAAGCCCTTAATTGCCGAGTTGCGCCAAAGCCGATATCGCCTCGCAACAATAGCGTATTTGCGTTGATGTGTTCCAGGGAAAACGTGGGCATAGCAGGTTTATATTCATCAACCCCTCGCTGTAAGTAATCAATATCGTTGCCCATTTGATTGGCAATGTTGGACAAGGCTAATGCAATTGAAGTTAACATCACTGCGAGAGCAGCATAAAAGTTGGCAGCAGACCCATAGTTTTTGATTCGTTGGCTCGCTGAACGAAACACCCCCACAGTTTGCCAAGCCAGAACGAGTGTCCACAGGGGAATCAACCACAGCAGGAGCGTGAAATCAGTAGTCGTTAAGTTGTCCTTTAACCAGTCTGTTGAATGCTGTATGGCTACAATTAATAAAAGGTTCAGCGTGATGGTATTCAGAACGAGTGCACGGCTTAATGTTTGGTGGCCTTGCCAATGCGTTGAAATATATCTGCGCATAATAAATAAATTCTGAACCTTACGCCGCCTTTTGGCAATGCTTTTACGTCAAATCACGGACGGAACACCTTATATATTCTGATTTCGGTGAGGGTCAGATCTTCACCGAATACCTACTACGAAATGGTGCCAAAACAGCGGATGAGCATTTATACGTTAGCTTCATAGACGCTCTGCTTGATAACAATATTGAACTCGCCAGTGATTTGTTGAAAAAACGCCCTGGTTTTGCAAATGGTATGCAAAAAAATCTCGATGGTTATCCGCTGTCAATTGCAGTAGCCAACAAAAATACAGTTGTCTTTGCACTCCTTAATTCTGCGGTTGATGCCCATTACTGAAATCCCATCTTGCAAGCCGGGTCCCTATCGCTGTAACTACAATGCAGTCGTCTGACTGAGTTCCCGCAATTTTCCTTTCTCGGGTTTGCCAGTCGATGTACGTGGCATTTCATCAAGTATGCTGATAACCGATGGCACCATAAATTTTGCCATGCGTTTGGCACAGTAATTCTGCAGTTCTTCCGTCGTCAAATTTTCACCCGGTTTCAGCGTCACAAATAACTGTATATCTTCCTCGCCAAGATCGCTTGGTATACCAATGGCTGCTGCATCTTCAACCGCCGGGTGACTGAGTATCCCTTCCTCTACCTCGAAGCCAGAAACCATTTCACCTCTGACGCGAATGCGCTCGGCAATGCGATAGCGAAAATAGAATAGCCCTTGTTTGTCCACCCGCGCGATATCACCGGTACAAAACCAACCGTCTTTCCAGGCTTCACGGGTTTTTTCAGGCAAGCCGAAATAGCCGTCAAACATCACCCCGGCTTCTGACGAACGCACCAATAATTCGCCATCACAATCAGCTGGTACGGCATCATAGTGTTCATTAACAATTTTAATCTCGAAGTGTGGCAGAACGATTCCACCGGGATCATCCCATTGAGGGACAACCACCCAGCCAGCATCAGTCGACCCATAGCCTCCACCTGGAATCAGGTGCAGTCCGAATCGCTTATCAAACAATTCCTTGGGTACAGGTGCGGGCGTTGCCCAACAACGAGTAACTTCATGCTGTTTGTCATGTGGTGTAACCGGTGCGGAATACAGTAGCTGTTGTACAGACCCCAGACACATAAACCAAGTCACACCATGCCTTGCCACCTCTGGCCAAAAGGATGAAAGGCTAAAGCCATCACGGATCACGGCCCTGCCACCGGTCATAAAACTGGGCAGGATGTCGTAGTAGGCAGGCCCTATATGTGACAGTGGGTAAGGGGTGTAATTGACATCATCGCCCGTCAACCTGAAAGGCTCGATCATGTTCTCAGCGGTACACATCGCATAACGATGACTCAGCATGCAGCCTTTCGACACACCGGTGGTACCAGAGGTAAACATAATAGCGGTAAGATCGGTGTCGCTTGCAGTGGATTGAATATGAGTTTCATTGCTCGACAGTATGTTGGGCAACTCAATAATATTGTATGCAGGCAATGGGGTGCTTGCCAGACTCGAACTATCGCTGACAATCAGGGTGCGTAGATGCTGCAGGTCTTCATTGATTTCCAGCAGTGCTGGAAAGTGAGCAGGGGAGGTAATGATCGTATCGCAATTGGTTAGATTGATCATGCGAGCCAGTGAAGGTCCACGGAATGCCCGATTAATGGATACTTCAATCCAGTCGATTTTCTTTAACGCGTAAGACAACGCCACATAGTTGATACTGTTTTCCAGCATCAATCCCATGTATCGTTTTTCAGTGCCAAACTTGGCAATAAGACCGTGTGCGAAGCGATTGATCAGTGCGTCGAAATCACGATACGAAATACTTTGTGCTGTTACAGAGTCTGTCAAACAGATTTTGTCAGAATATCTCTGTGCACATTGATGGATAAGATCACCTAGTGTCATTGGCATTGAACTATCGGCTTTGCCACTATCTCACTCGAAAGTATAATCCAGCCGAAATCTTGGAGTAAAGTGGCTATGTCTGTTGAAAATCGTGTTGAGTTGGCACCCAGTTCCCTGTAGATTGAAGTTGTCGTACTTACGTCATCAAGGGGATTCGAATGCGCACGAAGACTGCCTTAACCACACTGACCACGTTTTTATTCACCACAACGGTTGCCGGCTTAGCTTACGCGGAACAAACAACCGATGGCTACGCACCTGAAATAACATCTGGTGTTTCCGACAAAGTCATGCAAACCACCAATGAATACATGATTGCCGCTGCCAATCCAATCGCGGCTGCGGCCGGGCGTGATGTGCTTGCGCGTGGTGGTAATGCCATCGATGCTATGGTGACAACACAATTGGTTCTTGGTCTCGTGGAACCCCAATCATCTGGGTTAGGAGGCGGTGCATTTTTAGTGTATTACGATGCCGAGTCCCAAGCCATGACCACCTTCGATGGCAGGGAAACAGCTCCAATGGCCGCTACCCCCAGATTGTTTCAAACCGAGGATGGTGAAAAGCTAAAATTTTGGGATGCGGTGGTTGGCGGTTTGTCAGTGGGTACGCCTGGTACGGTGAAGCTCATGTTCGACACGCATCAAAAACTGGGTAAGCTAGAATGGCGCACTCTTGTGCAGCCGGCTATTGACCTGGCTGAACAAGGCTTTGAAGTCTCTGAAAGATTGCATCAGTCAATCACAGCAGACACCGAGCGACTGTCGGTGCACCCGGATACCAAAGCATACTTTTTTGATGGAAGCGGCAACGCGCTTCCCGTAGGTCACGTTTTAAAGAATCAGGCATACGCCGATACGCTAAAAGCGATCAGTGCCGATGGCGCAGATGCATTCTATGAAGGGCCAATAGCCGAAGCCCTGGTTGATAAAGTCAACAGTGCGGCCAACCCTGGAGTGCTTGCATTGGCTGATCTTGCCAATTACCAAATAAAAGAACGCGAACCCGTTTGTATAGAGTATCGATCATATGATGTTTGCGGTATGGGTCCGCCTTCATCGGGCGCATTAACGGTTGGGCAAATCCTTGGCCTGGTACAACCCTACAACTTATCAAAACTTGGTCCAACGTCCGTGGAAAGTTGGCGTTTAATTGGTGACGCTTCAAGACTGGCCTTTGCCGATCGTGGTCGATACATGGCAGACAGTGACTTTGTTCCTATGCCTACAGAAGGTTTGCTTGCGCCTGCGTATTTAAAGGAACGCGCTGCACTGTTAAGTGGTGATAAAGCTCTGGAATCGGTTTCGGCAGGGTCACCCGAGTGGGATCACGCCATGCTGCTGGCCGATGATGAAAGCGTCGAATTTAAATCCACCAGCCATTTTTCTATTGTCGATGCCGAAGGTAATGCCGTGTCGATAACAACTACCATCGAAAACGGGTTTGGTTCCCGCTTGATGAGTGGTGGCTTTCTGCTGAATAACGAACTTACCGATTTTTCTTTTGCTACACATAAAGAGGGCGTGCCTATCGCCAATCGCGTGGAGCCGGGCAAACGTCCACGTTCGTCCATGTCGCCCACCATTGTTATGAAAGACGGTACGCCCTATATGGTTGTTGGATCCCCAGGTGGTAGTCGCATCATCGGGTATGTTGCTCAAACCATCATTGCTCACCTGGATTGGGGTATGAACATCCAAGAGGCCATCAATATGCCTCACGCTGTTAATCGTTTTGGCAAATATGATTTAGAAGAAGGCACTGGTGCAGCGAGCCTGCAGGCAGAGCTTGAAGCCATTGGTTATGAAGTGGGCGTACGAGGGCTGACCTCGGGGTTGCACGGCATTGTGATTCAAGACGGTAAGTTAATGGGCGGCGCCGATCCGCGACGTGAAGGGGTGGTGCTGGGTCGTTAAGGTTTTAGACCTAAAGCCGGCAGGCATATAGCCACTGTGCAGTTATTTGGATTTGGTGGCTTTATCAGTTCTAGCTCATTGGGGTTTTTCAAGAAGTAGTCGATCGCGTAGGTATTGGCTTGTCAATAAAAAAGGCTGGGGCTGATCACAGCCCCTTGAAGCGCCTTCACGTTAGCGCCTCTCCCGCGACTGATTCATCCAGTGCGCCATCGCCACCTGGGTTGTACTCAGCGTCTTTGGTTAAGACTGCAGGATTTTGTACGCCAAAGTACTGATAAGTACTGGCGGCAATTGCCATCGGTTCGGCTTGATAGCTGTCATCTGTAGGTCGAGTGAATAGGCGATTTTCTTCTGCAGATCCAAAAACTTCAGTTTTACCTACAATTTTGCCCAAAGCACTGTTGCCACGTATGCCGTGACCACCTATGGTGTAAAAGCTCTGGTTGTTACCATGATCCCAGCCCATGGAGTTATTCAAATTAACGTTACGACCGAAATCCCCATGCACGTTAATAATGATGTTGTCGGTGTTTCTGTTCCCACCGTAAGCGTCATCTGAATAGCGAATGTGTTTCGCCGCCGCGCGTAACGCGCTCATCAGCTGCTGCATTCTGGGTGCATATTCCTGAATCGATGAGTCGTGATCATCCCAGCTACCAATCCCGTTACCCAACGAAATGAATTTAGTATCAGGGTTCGCGATGGCGAGCGACACCGCCGCTTTTATTCTGTTGCTAAAGCGATTGTCTTCCGGGTACCGAAGGTAACCAGTGGCGGGATCAGCGTCCACATCAAGGCTGCCATCGCTTTGGTTAACGGGTAAAGTTGGTAGTGGGCTGTCAATGGCAGTTTGCAAGTCTCCAATCAGGGCTTCCATTTGATGGCGTAATGCGAATCCACCATGCACCTTTGAAAATCGTGTGCGAAGTACATCGTTCTCTACTTGATTCACAATCGCGTCCAATTCTGATGCGTGATAGTCGTCCGAGCGAGAGTAGGGATTATCAAAATTTTCATCCAAACTTAGGCCGCGCAGACGCAAAGGCAGGTTTATGTCTCCCTGGTTTGAAAACGCAACCGATGTTCCTTCCAAAGAAACAAATGGCAAAATCAGTTCTTCCAGTGTTTTTCCTCCCAGTTGAATCGAGCCGTCAAGTGCGGACCGGTTCGCATGCATAAATGCCGCTATCGTTGACCCCATGCCTGGTGAACCATCGATGTTTAGCGAGCCTTTTTGACTCGAAAAAATGCTCTGTCGGTGAGCACGGGTATTGTCTTTCAGTCGGTTGATGGTTCTGTAAACGCTCATGTCTCCACTGATCAACATATCTTCCATGGCTTGCCCACCTGCATCGCGCCAAAACATATTCGGTGTTATTTGTCCTTCTTCAACATCGATAGATTGCAGTAACTGATTTGGATACCGATTTTGAGAGCTTGAGTCAATTTGCTCTATATTGGTTAAGTTACCAGCTAGCTCAGACGCGCCCCCGTAAAGAAATAGGTTTATCACCTGAGGAAGTTGCTGGGGCAATACAAAATTAGCTTCTTCGAAGGTGGCCGCATGCGCATTACCCAACAATCCGGGAAGTTGCAGGAATGACGGAGCAGCAGCTGTCATAGCAAATGCACTGCTTTTCATTAAAAAATGTCTTCTGTTCATTGCTCAACTCCTGCAGTGGATTTTAGATAGTAAAGTTCAGATAATCGCGACAGATAATCAAAGGTTGTGCGTGCCAGTTCTTTCATTCTTCCACTGCGCACATAGGAACGCTCCTCTTCGTGTCGCAGGTAATCGTTGTTGTCGTAAACCTGGGTTAATTGTTGCTTTTCAAAGGGGCTTGCACGTCGCATTGCTACCGAAATGAATAGGTAGTCAATCAGTTCGTCGACTGTTAAGCGTTTTAACTGACTGTTAAGAATGGTTCTTCGTTCAAACTCAGTGGGTGAAATCTGTTCATCTGTATCGTCAATCGCTTCTTGTTCTCTGACGCCCAGCGGGCCAGACCACCTATACGCATCAAGTAATAATTCTTCACGCAGGCCTTTGTGAAAGTTAGCAAAACTCAGTGAGTCTGTTGCAATACCAGCGGCTCTTCCCAGCTTGGCAGACATGGCTGGCCAGCCCATTTCCGCCATGTTGGACCTATACAAACCCCCGCGACCTGAAGCCAGACTTTTAAAGGTGTCCTCTCGGGTACGCCAGCGTAAACGCTCAGCCGTTGCAAGAAACGATTCCTCATATGATCGCAATCGCTCGTTTCGTAAAAGATACTCGGAAGAAAATATGATTAACCCGAACAAAGCCTCGAAGGTATCAGGGTTTTCTGCCACTAGCGCATTAACGATTTGGGATTGTTCCTCGCGATTTTTATCTGCATAGAAATAACCAACCAAAATACGGCTAATGTTAGGCAGTAAGTTAGGGTGGCTTGCAATGAGGCGATAAAAATCATCGCAACTGACTATGTCGCTTCCCAGCACTTGTTGTGGTTGCGTATTGGGAAAATCAGTATACGACAGCTTATAGCCTTCGTTTTCGCTGGTTAAATACCAGTCCTGGCATGCTTTAGAAGCAGCCGGTACGTCATCGTCCTTGTCTTCTAATCCCAGAAACACTTCCATCATCTCGCGTGTGTTGTCTTCAGGGGATCGAAACCGACGCCAGTTTTCCTCGGAACGCATGTGTTTTTCTACAATGCTCGGAATTGACTCTGATGCATTAATGCCATTGACCAAGCGCCGAAAGACGTTTTGGACATCGTTCATATCGGCACTGTCTAGCTCAGCAGACGGCGAAAATAGAATGGAATTCGATAAGTGCCAAGCCATCCATTCTACAAAAATAGATCGGCTCATTGGATAAGTGTGTATTCGAGCCAGTGGTATTTCGCGTGGCATGTCTCGGGAGAATGAGAATTTACCGGGTTGGTATTGATTGTCTCCTGAGGTTATTAAATCGCTACCAAGAATAGCCAAATCCAACCTGTTTTTTTCGTCAATACTCAAGTTTGATTGCAGATGCCCAATAGTGGCGTTGATGAAACTGCCATCGTTAATGGTTTGTGGCATCGTTAGTCCCGCACTCAGATCAAAGAATTCGTCTACGCTAATCCCCTTGTACAGGGTCGAATACAATTTATTGGCTACGCGGTACTGTTCAATTGAGTCGATTGCGTTGAATTCATCGTTCTTTATTCTGGCAATAAGCGGGTTGTTGGAATTTATGATGCCTGGATTCGCCGCTGCGACGATGGGACTCGCGTTACCGTTATTCTCGAAACTCCCATCCCCACATGCTGCGAGTAGTCCGGTGCTTAAAATTAAGCTCAGGTATTTTTGTGCAAATTTCATGTATACAGCCCCTTGGCACGGCGGAACAAAAAACACAGTTGATACAAACGTCATCGCGACGTGCTTTGTGTCAATGGAACGAGTTAGCGGGGCTGAAGGTGGCGGTCTTGAATATTGCTAATTACTGCTTGGTTATCATTACTTGCGTAAGCGCTCAGTAGTGAATTTGATGACAGAAATTTAATGATAAATACGTTAGTTGGATTTTGGTGATCGAATAAAAATAATTGAACTGGGTTGATAATATTAAGTTGATTAGACTATTTCGATTAGAGAAGCGCTGATCAGAAGAACGTAATGAGAGAAAAACATTAACTTAATTTTACTTGATAAGTTAAGTCATTTCCCAAATAGCAATTTTATTATTTGCTGGCATGTCTATCCGTCGAGAAGGCTTGTAGTTATAATCGCTAGCTAATTCGTCTAATTCTGTTAAGTCCCGAATGCCGCTTTTGGGGTTTGTATTACGGAGTGATAAATCAAATTCTCTGTTTCCCTCGCTATTGTGTTCGCCATTAATGCTGAATGGTCCATATACTATTAATTTTCCGCCAGGCTCAAGCACAGCTTTGCAGCTCTTGAATATAGAGTGTACGGATTCTTCGCTAACGATATGGAAGGTGTTGCAAGTAAAGCAAACATCGGCTTTTGTAACGGGCCATGGTTGTTCGTCAACATCAAGTACAATTGGTGTAAGGACATTGCGAAGCGATTCATCATTTAACCAGTCGTTAATGGTAGCAATGTTTTCAGCTAGCTCGGTTGGCTGCCAAACAACATCGGGAAAGGCCTGGCCGAAATAGCAAGCGTGTTGTCCCGTGCCTGAGCCTATTTCCAGCACCCGGTGTTTTGCTGGTAATTCTGTTTTAAGTATCTCCAGTATCGCTTTTTTGTTACGCTGTGCAGAGGGTGAGTTGATCTTAGTCATGTCTGTAAAAGATTGTTTTAGCGAAAAACAAAAAAGTTGGATTTGGTATTTTGAAATCAGAGGTCAATAAACTTTTAAAGAATAACACGAAGCTGAATCAACTTGATTCGGTCAAGGTGACCAGCCATGTCCAGCGTGAAAAAGATGACTGGTTTGTTAATACGCTAATGCTTCAGGGCTATACGGTTGCATTTAAATACAAGCGTAAAAAACGTTATCGCAGCCTTGAGGGCGCGGCAGTAAACCTGACCTATTATCCGCAATCAGAAAAAGTGGCCGGTATGGAATTTGAATTCATGAAAGTGGTTCGAATTCGCAGAAGTTAGCGCGTGAAATTCCAGCGCCTTATTGTTTCACCAACACAAACAATACCGAAGCCACTGTTAATCCGGCTAATACCCACATTAAATATCGTTCTGCAGGTTTGCCTGCAACCACGGCAGCAATACGTTCACCGAATAATGTCCATAGTGGATGAAAAAACGCCTGAACCAGAAACAATGTAGCCGCTATCAGCATCGTTGCTTTTAGTGTTGATACGTTCGGACCAACAAAGTTTGTAAAGCAGGCAGTAATCAACGCCCATGCTTTGGGATTTAAAGGATGCACAACCAAGCCGGCAAAAAATCCTGGTGCTTTATTTGAGGTGCCTGGTTGCAATCTTAAATTTGCCACCCGCCAGGCCAGCCAGATAATATAGGCGGCCGATGCAAATTTGAGCGCGGTAAACAGTGAGGGCACGCTTTGGGCAAGTTGCATTAACCCAAACCCCATAGGCCAGATAATAAGCTGTTTACCGAACAACACACCAAGCATAAATGGCATCGCTGCACGAAAACCGTGGGCTGCACCTGTGGCGAGCATGGCCATATTGGCAGGGCCAGGTGTGCCGATTTGACTGGCGCTAAAGATTAAAAGACTGACAAGTGCAATTTCCATGAGGCAGCGTTTGGCAACTTAGTAAAGTGTTCGCGCGTATAGCTTGGTCTGTTGTACTCAGGTGACCAGAATTTGCACAATGAGGTGTTGTTGTGGGCTAAAATTATGTCAGCGATTTCACAAGGTAGCAAATATTGTTCATTTTAGTCGGTATATTGTCTTTCGCTCTGGCTGGATTGGTTCGTTGGTGGATGATGCGAACCTACACGAAGTGGAGCGCGGTCCCAAATCAAGTTGGCGCATCTGGTGAGTCGGTTGCCAGGCACATACTCGACAGCAATGGTCTGCAGCATGTGCGTCTGGAAGTGTCAAAGGGCAAGCTAAGTGATCATTACATTCCGTCGCAGGATCTAATGCGGCTGTCCACCGAAGTCAACAACAGCCCGTCTGTTGCATCGCTTGCCGTTGCTGCGCATGAGGTAGGGCATGCCATGCAGGATGCACAGAACTATGGTCCGCTTAAAGCCAAAGCCGTGATGATGCCGCTGGCCGCCGCTGCCAGTCAGTTGGGCATGCTTATGGTCATTGGTGCCGGGGTGCTGGGCATAACCGCTCTACTGAATATCGGTATGTTGTTGCTGGCTGGTGGTGTGCTTATGCAACTACTTACCTTGCCTATCGAATTTGATGCCAGTAAACGTGCGCTGAACGAAATCAAAAGACTTAACTTAGTGCAGGATGCCGAGTACGATGGCGCTAAACAAATGCTGACGGCTGCTGCGTTGACTTATGTTGCCCAAGCGGCATCTTCTGTGGCAATCGGGGCATTAATGGTGATGAGTGTGTTTCGCCGACCCATGCGCTAGTCGGTGTCAAAAGATAACGCTATTGGTTTGTGGGTGTTTGGTTATGGCTCTTTAATCTGGCGTCCAGCCATGCCAGTGGTGATTGGCTATCGAGCCGTGGTGAGTGACTGGACCCGAAGGTTCTGGCAAGGCTCGCACGATCATCGCGGCACGATCGACTCGCCGGGGCGTGTGCTCACTTTGGTTCCAATGCCAGGGCAGCAGTGCATAGGGCGAGTGTTCGGCATTGCGCCTAAAGACGTACCGCAGACACTCGCAGAACTCGATTACCGTGAGAAAAACGGATACGAGCGTCAACAAATTAGCGTACACACCAACGAGATAGGTGCGCTCAGCGCGTTGACGTATATCGCTCCAGAGAATAATCCGGCCTGGTTAGGGGATGCCAGTGATGAATCTATTGCAACCCAAATTCGACACGCTCACGGGCCCAGCGGTCCAAACCGGGAATATGTATTGTCACTGTATGAGTCGCTTCAGGCCGATAGCATTGAGGATGCGCACATTGGCGCTATTGCCCGTTTGTTGAAGTAAAAGTTAGCATTTTTGTGCGCTTTGTGACGAGCCAGTCATTCGGCCTTTCTTTGGCTGAGAGCCCCTAAATAAGCGACTCTCAGCGTTGAGAATGGAAAATTTTAGAGCCCTATCAATCTAACTAATGGGGCCATAAGTAGGTTCGATTGTCTAAAGCCTGTGCTGGCCGTTAGTATTGTGGAGATGAAAAGAGGGCGTTCCTAACCGAATACCGTGGCCGGGGAATTGCCTGAGGTTGCGTAAGAGGTAATGATGCCTTGGCGCGTTGCCCGTCTCTTAAGATTTTAATACTGCCTGCTTTTAAATTTGTCCTTAAAGCACAACCCGCTCTGTAGCTAGTAACGTCGGAGGAATTAGCTTAGTGAACAATCCATTTGCCGAAATGTCGGCGTACATATCGCCCGGAGTGATGCAAGCCTATGTGGTCTTGATGATACTACTGGTCATTGGCGGCACTGTTCTTGATATGATGCACAAGAAAAGCGCCAAGTACTTCTTTGAGAACTCAAGACAGGCTAAAGCCGGTGCCAAGAACAAAGTGGGTGGCGGTAAAAAAGCAGGCCTGGCAGTAAAGACTGTTGCCAACGAGGTGCTGACTTCATCTGAATTCTGTAACGCTCGTCGTCGTAAGTCGCACCTGCTCACCATGTATGGCTTCATCATTTTTGTTGTCACCACGGCAGTACTCATTTTCAAATACACCGGATCTGACACTGCAGCTCCTGGCATCATCGGTTTTCTGTGGCACATTGGCGCATTGATGCTTTGTGTTGGCGGTTATTGGTTCTGGTTTTCTATTCGTGTTGATGTTGCGTCAGAAGGCGTTAAATGGAATCAGTTTAATGGTCGCGGTGACCTATTTATACTGGGGTTACTTTCAACAGCCACTTTCGGATTGCTTTGGTCGGTATTTCAGGCCATGGGCACCGGCGCATTTGCGATGTTGCTTTTCGCGCTGTTCATAATAAGTTCGACTTTCTTGTTTGCATCGGTGTACTGGTCCAAGTTTGCTCATATGTTTTTCAAGCCAGCTGCGGCCTTTCAGAAAAAGGTGGCTATGGCTGATGGTTCGCGTGAGAACCTGCCAGAGGACTTCGACCTGTCAGACCCTGAGGTCCATGCTCGATTCCCTGACGTACCAGAGTACATGGGGAAAAATCCACCTAACATGGGACTTGGTATAAAAGCTGAGCCACCTCAACACTATTAACCAGTTAGTGACTATGTAAGTAAATCAGCTTTCATCAGTTTTCGGAGAATTTGCAATGCCAACTTTTGTACGTATGACCCGTTGTGACGGTTGTGGACACTGCGTCGACATCTGTCCCTCAGACATCATGCACATTGATACTACTACACGCCGCGCTTACAACATCGAGCCAAACATGTGTTGGGAGTGTTACTCGTGTGTAAAGGCTTGCCCACATAACGCTATTGATGTTCGTGGTTACGCCGACTTTGCACCTTTGGGCCACTCAGTGCGCGTAAAGCGTGACGAAGAAAAAGGTGTTATTGCCTGGCGTATCAAGTTTCGTAATGGCGAAAAAGACATGGACTTGCTCGCGCCGATCACTACCAAGCCTTGGGGCAGCGGTACACCCAAACTCAAAGACGAGCCGGCTCCGTCACAGGAGCAACGTAACAGCCAGTTGCTGTACAGCGAGCCAAAGTACATCCGTTTTGATGAGGGCGACATTCATACTCTCAAGTCTAACGGCCTCAAAATGAAGAAAGGGGTTGAGCTCTGATGAATTTCAAAACTGTTGTAGAAGACGATATCGATATCCTGGTCTGTGGTGCAGGCCTGGGTGGAACCGGTGCGGCGTTTGAAGCTCGTTACTGGGGTCAAGACAAAAAAATTGTTATTGCAGAAAAAGCCAACATCGATCGCTCTGGTGCGGTTGCACAGGGCTTGTATGCTATTAACTGCTACATGGGTACGCGCTTCGGTGAGAACAACCCTGAAGATCACGTGCGCTACGCGCGTATCGACTTAATGGGTATGGTGCGCGAAGACTTGTTATTCGATATGGCGCGCCATGTTGATTCAACGGTTCATCAGTTTGAAGACTGGGGCTTACCGCTAATGAAAAACCCGGAGTCGGGTTCTTATTTGCGTGAAGGTCGATGGCAGATCATGATTCACGGCGAATCATACAAGCCTATTGTGGCTGATGCGGCGAAAACATCGGCCGATAAAGTATTCAACCGAATTTGTGTCACACACTTATTAATGGATGAATCAAAAGCAAACCGCGTTGCGGGTGCTGTGGGCTTTAATGTTCGTACGGGCAACTACCACGTTTTTAAATCCAAAACGGTTGTTGTTGCTGCTGGTGGTGCGTCAAACATCTTCAAGCCGCGCTCGGTTGGTGAAGGTGCAGGACGAGTATGGTATGCGCCTTGGTCCTCCGGCTCGGCTTATGGCTTGCTGATTAATGCTGGTGCAAAGATGACGCAAATGGAAAACCGCATTGTTCTTGCTCGTTTTAAAGACGGCTATGGTCCGGTAGGCGCATACTTTTTGCACCTGAAAACCTACACTCAAAATGGCATGGGTGAAGAGTACGAATCAAAGTGGTGGCCATCGTTGCAAGAGATCGTCGGTAAGGAATACCTGGACCCCGAGATCTCTCACTTGTCGCACCGCCCGATACCCACCTGTTTGCGTAACCATGCTTTTATTCAGGAAGTCGCGGCTGGGCGTGGTCCAATTCACATGGTCACTATGGAAGCCTTTCAGGATCCGCACCTTGAAGACATTGGCTGGCATAACTTCCTTGGCATGACCGTTGGCCAGGCCGTTTTATGGGCATCAACCGATGTTGATCCTAAATACGAAAACCCTGAGCTCACTACATCTGAGCCATACGTTATGGGTTCTCACGCCACAGGCTGTGGTGCTTGGTGTTCCGGTCCTGAAGATCTCTCACCACCAGAATATTTCTGGGGCTATAACCGCATGACCTCTGTTGAGGGTTTGTTTGGCGCCGGTGACGCTGTTGGTGGTACGCCGCACGCATTCTCTTCGGGTTCATTCACTGAAGGGCGGATTGCCGCAAAAGCCGCTTGTCAGTACATTGATGATGGCAAGGGCGAGGGCATTGTGGTGACTGATGCGCAGCTTGATAAGCGCAAAGAAGAAATCTACAAGCCGATGGAAACCTACCGTATTTACCGTAACGAGATCACTGCAGGCTCGGTTAATCCTAACTACATCAATCCGCGTCAGGCACTTGATCGCCTACAAAAGTTGATGGACGAGTACGGTGGTGGTGTAACGGTTAACTACATGACCAACGAAAAGCTGCTTAACATCGGCTTAAAGAAGATGAAGTCGCTGGAAGAAGATCTTGAAAAAGTTGCGGCCGAAAACATTCATGAGCTTCTACGTGCGTGGGAAATCAAGCACCGTCAGCTCACTTCTGAGTCTGTGTTACAACACACATTGTTCCGTAAAGAAACTCGCTGGCCTGGTTACTACTACCGTGGCGATGCGTTGAAACTTGATGATGAAAACTGGCATGTACTAACGGTATCGCGGCGTGACCCCGAAACCGGTGAGTACACCATGGAAAAAGCGCCTTTGTATCATCTTGTTGATGACGAAAAGAAAGAGACAGACGCAGCATAAGGTCTCTTAACCAAGGGAGTTACCGCTTTGGCCTTGCGTGTTCTGCAAGGTTATCGTGGTAGCTCCCTTCATTAGTTTTTAAACATGAACATTATTGATAAAACAGACGAAGAAATCTCCACTATTGCTAATGCAATGTGGGACGACCTGATCAAGTATTCCAATGAAGGGGAGTACGGAAAGTTCACGCGTAATTTTTCTTACGAGCTGCTTTTTGGTCTTAATGAGGTTGAAATCGGCAAACAGTTTGCCAAGAGTGAGCTGTCTCGCAATCTCGATCCCAATTACGATTTTCTTGGTTTTATCCGTCGTAACGAACATGTTTCAGTGCTGTATCGCATGCGTTCTAAAAAGCGTGAAGGCGAGTGGCTTGGGCGTATGGTTCTGGGCTACAACAAGGAAGGCGAAGTTAAAATATACGGTGCCTCCATCTTCTAGTAGATGAGTTTGATAGGGAAACTAATGAACGATTTTAAAATGGAAGACCCAGTAGGCGACGGCAAGCTAGTCGAGCTTATGTACAAGGTTATAGATGCCAAGACAAAAAGCGTGCTGACTGAGGTCGAGTTCCCCATTGGTTACATTCACGGTGTTAACGAAATTTTAGCTCCCGCGGTAACCGCTGAACTTGAAGGTAAGCTGCCAGGTGATGTTATCGAGGTACCAATTGACTGTAACAAGCTGTTTGGCCCGCGTGATGAGTCGTTAGTGATTACTGATCATATCGACAATGTGCCCAAGGAGTACCACAAAGTGGGTACCTCGATTTTAATGGAGAACGATCAGGGTAATTCGAAAACGTTTTTGGTAACGCGTGTAGATGAAAAGTCGGTCACGATTGATGGCAACAATCCATTGTGTGGTCGAGAAGTTATTTTTAAGCTCAATATAGTCAGTGTGCGAGATGCAACCGAAGAAGAAATTGAATTCGGTGGGCCGGTTAATGCTGAGCCAGATATTAGTGAGATCGTGGGCTCAGATCAAAACGTTAGACCGATCTGATTCTTCTTTCCGCTGATTTTATAAGCGCTATTGCGAAAAGTGTAAACAGTGCCACATCATCTTTACGCAGAAACATTGTTAGCGCCTGGGCTGGATGTTGCTTTTGCATGGCGGCATCAGAATACAGGCCGGGACTTGCTTAACATTCTTGATCCGGAGTCACCGGTGTACGGTGCGCTAGGACAAGCCGTTGATCGATTCGAAAACACGGTATTTGAGCTGGCATTAAATAAGCCTAACTTGATTGAGTGGGCTAACGCTCAAGAAACTTTGCAGGATGCTGCCGACAGAAGAGAGCTTCGCCTGGGTGGCGCACATGTTTTTCAGCAATCAATAGAATTGTTGCAAGGCATGCAAATGATGACCGATAAAGCGGAAGACCCAGCGCGTCTTTCGGCTATTCATCACAATATTGGTGACGTGATGGGTTTTATTGGTCAGCGCAGTGGCAGTGTGCATTTTTTGGAACAGGCGGCTATGTCTTATGAGCAGGCGCTTGATTTACGCAATAAAGACAATGAGCCGGTTGAATGGGCTTTTTCGACATTCAATGCAGGGATGGCCATGCAGGCATTGGGTGTACTGGACGACGATGTTGGCATTTTAAAAGAAGCGCTTGAAATGTTTAAACAGTCGGTACATTCGATTCCTCGTGAAACAATGCCACAAGATTGGGCGGCTGCCATGAGTTGCGTTGGAACGGGTTTGTATCAGCTGGGTACGCACCGTCGAGGCGCGCGCACTTTAGAGCAGGCGGTGGTAGCGTTACGCAACGCGCTTGGGGAGCGGGGTGCCAACAAAGATTCGTTTGAATGGGCGATAACGCAAAACAATCTTGCGGCAACCATGCAAGCCCTGGGTGAGCATGAAGAAGACATTGCATCATTAGAGGCGTCCGTGCCCATGTATGACGCAACACTAAAAGTGTTAAGTGAGGACAAACTACCGTTGATATGGGCCATGGTTAATGCTAATCGTGCTTTAGCTAAAAT
>CALHOI010000018.1 GCA_938035525.1 uncultured Granulosicoccaceae bacterium | reverse complement strand
ATTTAATCCGGACAAGCTGCTTAACCGAATTACCCCGTATTTTAAAAATGTGCTGGGCCCGCTTGGCGCGTTAATCTGGTTGTTGGTGGTATTGCCAGCGTCGGTTTTGGTTTTTCAGCATTGGAACGATCTGGCTGGTGCATACAGTACCGATATTTTAAAACCAAACAACATATTATTACTTTTTATTCTGTACCCGCTAATGAAGTTGTTGCACGAATTTGCCCATGCCATTTGTGTTAAGCGTTGGGGTGGGGATGTGCACGAAATGGGCATAACGCTACTGGTATTAGCACCCATACCGTATGTCGATGCCTCGGCCGCGACCGCGTTTAAATCTAAACACAAACGCATGATGGTCAGTGCTGCCGGTATTATTGTTGAGGTTTTTCTGGCAGCTATTGCCTTGTTTATCTGGTTAAACGCCAGCGATGGCTTGCTGCGGGACTGCGCATTTGGTGTGTTTACTATTGGCGCTGTATCCACGGTATTGTTTAATGCTAATCCGCTGTTAAAGTTCGATGGTTATTTCTTTTTGCAAGATGCCATTGAAATTCCTAACTTGATGATTCGCTCAACACACTACTATCGCTACTTGTTCAAACGCTATGTGTTAAAGCTGGACGGTGAAATCTCACCGGTTACAGCGCACGGTGAGCGTCGCTGGTTTATCGTTTATGGTTTGCTGTCTACTCTTTATCGCATTTTCATTTTGTTTTTTATTGTGATGTTTCTATCAAGCCGTTACCTGTTACTCGGCGTAGCTTTAGGTAGTTGGGCGGTTATACAACAAATCATTTTGCCGCTGATTAAAAGCATCAATTATGTGTTGCGCTCACCCGAAACTGCCCATCAACGTGGTCGCTCCACTCGGGTGGTCGTGGGTGGTTTTGTGGCTGCTGCTATTTTAATTGGTGTCGTGCCGTTGCCATCATCAACCCGCGCGCAGGGCGTTGTGTGGGTGCCGCAGCAGGGTGAAATTTTTGCACAGACGGCAGGCTTTGTTAGTCAGGTGGCGGTGTCCCCCGGGGATGAGGTCAGCAAAGGACAACTGCTACTGACACTGGATGCACCAGAGCTGGAGAAATCCATCGTGGTCATGGAAAACGAATTAGTGGCCATGGATGTGCGCAGCGAGTTGTTACGCAGTCTGGACCCCAGTGAATATGCCATGTTGCAAGAGGATATTGCGGCCTTGAAAAGAACACTGTCTGAAAAGCAACAACAAAAGGATCAACTGCAGGTGGTTGCCGATGCCAACGGCACGTTTACTCCCAGCCAATTGCAAAAATTAGAAGGTCGCTACTTTGCCCAGGGTGATTTAATTGCGCAAATAGTTGACCCAAGTGACTTGGTGGTTCGGGTTGCTGTGCCTGATGTCAACAGCGGTCGATTGCAATCAGGTGTAACGTCGGCATCGGTTAAATTGGCCGAGTCCCTGGGACATAACATACAGGCCAGCGTGGTAAATGAGGTACCGGCCGCAGATCGAACATTACCCAGCGCTGCCTTAGGTGCAGCCGGCGGTGGCGGCATAGCAATTGCGTCGAGTGATCCTAAAGGACTTACCACGGTAGAGAGCATTTTTCATTTACAGCTCGGCCTGCCAGAGAACACGGAAATTTTTGGGGTTGGAGAACGGGCTTACGTAACATTGCGTCACAAGGCAGAGCCATTGGGTAAACGTTGGCTCAGATCGCTAAGACAAGTGTTTTTGAAAACCTTACCCGCGTAACTGGATTTGGAATTGGTTAGAACATGCAATTACTTAATGCAATAAACCCACTTGCTTTGATACCGCCCGCGGTATTTTTTGTTGCGGCTATTGTGTTGCCCTGGGGCAATCAAGCCGATGCCAGCCGGGAAATTTTGTCTGACATTGATTGCGTAGTGCAACCAGGAAAAGTAGCTTCACTGGGTAGCGCTGTTGCCGGGGTTTTGGCGAGCGTTAACGTGCATCGCTCCGACTATGTGCAAGCGGGCACCGTATTGGCCGAACTCGAATCCGATGTTGAACAAGCCTCTTTAGCGCTTGCCAATCGGTTAGCGTCATTGAACACGGCCACGCGTTTACGCCAATTAAACGCAGACTTTGGTTCACGTACCTTAGAGCGTAATCAAACACTATTTCAAAAAGCCTCTATCTCTAAGCAAACGCTAGATCAGGTGAAAACCGAAGCGTTGATCGCCGAGTTGCAGGTATTGCAGGAACGTGAAAACAGTGAGGTGGCTCAGATTGAAGCCATCAGAGCCAAGGCCGCTCTAAGCCGCCGTTTTATTCGCGCACCGTTTGATGGCGCTATTACCGAAGCTTTTAAAACAGTCGGTGAATACGTTGCAGACGAACCCATCGTACAAATAGCGAGTCTTGACCCTTTGCACATTGAAGTGATTGTGCCCATCAGCGAATTGGGCACGATTGAGAGCGGTATGCGCGGTGA
The DNA here is from genome assembly GCA_938035525.1 of uncultured Granulosicoccaceae bacterium. Lineage (GTDB taxonomy): Bacteria > Pseudomonadota > Gammaproteobacteria > Granulosicoccales > Granulosicoccaceae > Granulosicoccus. The sequence goes on along the minus strand of CALHOI010000018.1, from coordinate 4,213 downwards.
CATAACCATGAATGTGCCTGGCTTTGAAGACACCACGTTTGAAGCCACCGTTCGCCGCATCGATCCTGTGGCCGACGCGGCCAGTGCTACCTACGGTGTATTACTTGAGTTGCCCAACCCAGATTTAACCATCCCGAGCGGGGTTCGTTGCAAACTGGATTTTGTCAGTCACTAGTGCTGTGAGCCTGGTCACACTAGCTCAAGTGTGTCTAACCGTAAACCCTCCTAAGTCGTTGAAAGTAAAAGCTGGGCATCCCTGACTGGCCTTTTAGTCTGCGCGCAATCTGCCGATAATTCATCTAGTTACGGTGAAAAATCACCGTGTTCAGCCGCCGTACCTGGAGCGTAAGTGGATCTTCGGTCTTTTAATGTGACGTTAGCCCCGAGCAGACTATGGTTTGCCGTGCAAGCGCTGCTGCGTAGAAAAGGTCGACGCGCGTGACAAATCCACTGGGCGCATTGGTCCGTTTCCTTAAATCTCCTTTGGCACGAATCAGTTTTGGTTTGGTGATGCTGACGGTATCGCTGCTACTGATTTCCGACTTTCTGGGTTTCATGCCCGACTCGCGTGGCAATGAAGTCGCGTACCGAACGCACTTAGCGCAATCTTCCGCTGTTCAGGTTTCAATGGAAATCGGTGAGCGTGACCCCAGCAAGCTCAAGCAGATTTTACAATCAACGGTTGAGCGCAATGATCGAGTACTGGGCGTTGCCGTTAGAAGCACAGATGGCAGTGTTGTATTTAGCGAAGGTCAACATGGCGCTTTGTGGAATTTAGCACCGAAAGCTGAGTCCACGGTTGAGCAAGTAAGAGTCTCGTTGTACACCCCCAGGGGCGAATGGGGTTTTTACGAATTGGTGTTCCAGCCAATGCCGGTCAGCGCATCTATGTTTCGTGGCGGTAGCTCGGTATTAAAAATTATTGCGTACATCACGTTAGCTGGTTTCTTTGGGTATTTCTTTTTCTTGAAAAAAGTCATGCGCGAACTCGACCCCGATCAGGTGTTGCCTGACAGAGTGCGCAGCGCGCTTGATTCATTAGCCGATGGTTTGATGATCGTTAACCATGAAGGTGTGATTATGTTTTGTAATCAGGCCCTGGCAAAACGAATTGGTATCAATGCGAAAAAACTGACCGGTAAAGACAGCACGTTTCTGGATTGGGTGAAGGCTGAGGGCGATGCCGAACTACCATGGGAACCCATCATTGCAGGCACATCGCAAGCGCAAGAACAAACTCTGCACTTACGCGTAGGGCATCATCAGAGCTATCAGTTTATTGTGAATGCTTCATCAATAGTGGGTGAGGGTGATAACGTTCGCGGTGCCTTGATAACGCTCAGTGATGTCACCGAAATGGAGAAAAAGCACGCCGAGCTGGAATTAACCCTGGCAACGCTTGAAGAGTCTCAAGCGGAAATCGAAGAAAAGAACCGCGAACTTTTTACACTGGCAACCCGCGACCCGTTAACCAATCTGTTTAATCGTCGTGCCTTTTTTGATGCCTTTGATACGCATTTTGAACATGCTATTGAAAATCACAGTCGACTTGCTTGCATCATGCTCGATATTGATCACTTTAAGTCGGTCAATGACACGCACGGTCATGCTGTGGGTGATGAGGTCATTAAATACCTTGCCGACACCCTGTTAGCATTTTTAGGTGACATCGATGTGGTGGGGCGATTCGGTGGTGAAGAATTTTGTATGATACTGCCCGACGCCACGGTAGAGTCGGCAGTGCAGCGCGCCGAAAAAATAAGGCTGCATATTCAAGATGGTGTTAACGCAAATTTATCGGTTGCGTTAAACGTCACCAGCAGCTTTGGTGTGGCTTGCCTGCCGGGTAAGGCCAAAACACCCAGTGAACTCATAGAATTTGCCGATTTGGCTTTGTACGAGGCGAAAACATCTGGTCGTAACCGTGTGGTTAGCTGGGATGATGAAACGGGCGGTGGCGAACAACAATCAAGTAATCCCACCGGTGCGGCAAGACAAGAGCCGGTGGCACGCCATGCCGATGGCACTGATGTTGACTCACCAGCACCGGTTGACTTTGCCATGTCGGCACCTGCTGATGCCAAGAACATCCTTGAACACGAGCCACGGCAACCAGCGAGTGAAACGCAGCCTGTGGTTGTTCGAGCATCACAACGGCGCCGCGAAGATGACCCAACGGCCGCCGGTGCACTGGTGTTGGTTGAACCGGGCAAGGCATTGACGCAACGCCAACTGCTTGCCGCTAACGTGGCCACCGCCATTAATCGCGCCAAGCGCGATAATCATGTGTTGGCGGTAGTGGTGCTGGATGGCAGCTCATTGCAATTCATTGCTGACAATGTTGACTACAACATCGGTAATAAGTTGTGCTCGGTGCTGGTTGATCGTATCAAAAACCTGCTGCGTTTGGCTGATGTGGTTTCACAAGGTGAGATGGAAGACGTGACCAGCTCGGTAACACAAACTGAACATAACGGCATTGCCATTATGCTGAGCGACGTTGATTCCAAAGACAGTATTGCTGGCATTGTAGAACGGTTACTTGATGTGTTTGACCAACGTGTTGTTATTGGTGGGCTCGAATACGTGGTGGATACCAATGCGGGTATCAGTATATTTGGCGAAGATGGCGACAACGCTGAAGACTTGCTGCAAAACGCCTGCGTGGCGTGCAGTAACGCAAAAATGAGCAATGTGCGTAATGCCTACAGCTTTTACTCTACGCGTATGGATGAGTCAGCCAAGCGGTTTATTCGCTTGCAAACCGATTTGTATCAAGCCATTGATAAAAATGAACTTGAAGTACTGTATCAACCAAAAATGGATTTACCGTCGGGTGATATTCTGGGTTTTGAAGCTTTATTGCGCTGGCATCATTCCCAGCTTGGAACCATTTCGCCGATCGAGTTTATTCCCATTGCTGAAAAAATTGGCTTGATACAACGCATTAATCATTGGGTTATGACCGACGTGCTAGACCAAATTACGCGTTGGGAGCTTGCCGGGCATAGGCACAATGCCATTGCGGTTAATGTGTCTGCGCTGGAATTAAAAGACGATACCTATGCCGACAGAGTCATAGCCACCATCGGTGATGCGGGCGTGTCGCTAAGCAGCTTAGAAATTGAGATAACCGAATCCATTGATATTGATGAACTGGACACGGCCCGCAACAATTTAGAAAAGCTGCATCGAGCTGGCCTGCAAATTTCCATTGACGATTTTGGCACCGGGTATTCATCGCTTGGTTACCTGCAGCACTTCCCGATTAATCGCCTTAAAATTGATCGCACCTTTGTTAATGGTTGCACCACCGATGAGAAGAAAGCCCGAGTGGTGCGATCGATCATCACCATGGGCAGCAGCTTGGGTATGCGCGTGTTAGCCGAAGGTGTTGAAACACAGGAACAACTGATGTTTCTGCGTGACCACCATTGCGACGAAATCCAGGGTTACCTGGTGAGCAAGCCGGTTAGCGCAACCGAGACCACCGCCTATTTAGAAAACCCGGCGGTACTCAGCCAGACTATTCTGGCCAGCACGCTGGGCAAAAGAGAGTTCGCTGGCAACGTCACAACCTTGCCATTAAGCGGTCTGGACGCCATAATTTCGCGCTTTCCCGAGGCCGCCAACGACCACGACGATTCCCCCCAGCAGTCTGACGAGGCCACGGGGTAGTTCGCTTTGAATTTAAGTGCATGAAGTTAGTCGGTTCTTCATGCTAAAAATGTCTAAATCGACTATCCTATCTAGTCTGGTTCGGCGATATCGATTTTCGCTGCCAGATGTTGTTTGATGTTAGTAAAAGTGGCTGAATGGCAGAGTGGCTATGCACCGGATTGCAAATCCGTTTACCTCGGTTCGACTCCGGGTTCAGCCTCCACTAACAACTAGAAACCAATAGTCTCCACGTGTTCACTGGCCAGCCCAGTGCTCGCTGTATTGGTCTCTTTTTATACAATGCCCCCCAAAGCCCGGGTGGCGAAATTGGTAGACGCAAGGGACTTAAAATCCCTCGGTAGCAATACCGTGCCGGTTCAAGTCCGGCCCCGGGCACCAATGAAATCAACGTTTTAGCGTTGATATCTCCAAATGTTAGAACTTCTGATTTTCGTTTTAGGCAAAAGTTTAGGCAAAAATCGGCTCTACCCAATAAACGGGGGATGGGCATTCATTAGACCCTGTTGATAATACCATCCCACCCACAGTGGGC
>CALHOI010000017.1 GCA_938035525.1 uncultured Granulosicoccaceae bacterium | reverse complement strand
CCAGGCCTTCAATGAAAAAACTAGCGCCGGAAGTGATGCCAATGTCCACACCATCTTGATACACGTGATAGTAGATCGCGTTACCGGCAAAGTCGGCCGCATGGTCCCAGAATAATTCTATTGCGCTGGTCGAATACACTTCGGCCCGCAGGTTCTCTGGGGGCAATGGAATGTAGTCCACATCAATCGGCGGTGGATCATCGGGTGGAAGCAATTCTGTAGGCACCACTTGCTCGCCTGGTGTAGTGAATTCAACAAAGCTGAACTCCCCCAAATTGCCAGCTTCATCAACTGGCGCTAGTTCGTAGAAATAAGTGGTACCCGGTTGCAGTGAGCTATCAAAAAAGCTACGCCCATTGGTGAAAAAGAATTCGAAAGCACCCAAATCGTCACTGCGCAGGATATCGACGCCAGCATATGAAACTCCTTCGTCTATTTGCCAAAATAACTCGGCTGCAGTGGACGAATACACAATGCTATGCAAATCGTTTAAAAAAAGGTTTGGGTTTAACCCATCCAAGCCAAAGCCTGAGACTGTAACAATCTCAGAACGCCCCCAGCCCTGCCACGGGCCATTGTCAGTGGCAACCAAAAAGTAATCACCACCTTCAAATGGGAACCACCTTGTCGCATCACCTGGTAATGATTCGATGAAGTCGCCATTACCAAAGTGCACATTAATCGCGTTAGCGCCTGCCACTTTGTTCCAGAAGATGCCGGTGTCGTCGGAAACCGGAGCGGGCGCATCCACTGCGTATGCATGATGGGATACGAAAAGTACTGACAGCAAGACAAAGCGTTTTAATGATCGTAGGTGATGCACGGCCGTAATCCTTAATTAGGCTAATCAACATAGTGTAGTGAGCCTAAAGGACGGGCCCAAGGGAAAATTACCGCCCAGACCAACTCACTGTGGGCCTATTCTCAAAACAATACTATCGGCTGGCTATTTATAGCTGCTGCAACGCGCTACAAGGTAGTCTGTTTACCAGGCTGAGTATTGGCACTTGGATTTGCCTAGAACAATTAGGGGTGGTTTTGAAAGGATTGAAGTCAATAAGTGAAATGGTGGCCAGGGACAGAATAGAACTGGGGCGCTCAGCCTGCCTCACGGCAGTTCGATTCCCACAAGCAGCATTCTTGGGTTAAGTTTTATACGTAGTAGGAATTAATACATCGAATGGTGGCCAGGGACAGAATAGAACGGGGGCGCCCAGCCTGCCTCACGGCAGTTCGATTCCCATAAGCCGCATACTTGGGTTAAGTTTTATACGTAGTAGGAATTAATACATCGAATGGTGGCCAGGGACAGAATCGAACTGCCGACACGGGGATTTTCAGTCCCCTGCTCTACCGACTGAGCTACCTGGCCATCAGGATGTCGCACTGCCCATGCAGGAACGTGGGCAAGCCCAGAATTATATCACTTTCCTAATCGGTAAACCACCCTGTTTGAAATCCTTGGGGGCTGGATTTTACGGGGGTAGCACCACTGCCGAAAAGGTGGCGCTAACGGAGTCGCCGCTGGGCACGTCGATGCCAGTCCAATTGATGGTGTTGCCCGCTACGCTCATGACTGAGCTGCCTGGGGTGGATATCGGTGTGACCGAACTGAATCCTGCCGGCACCACATCCTCCACGAAAGCGGCAACGGCCGCATCGGGGCCTGCGTTGTTGACCTGCAGGGTGAACACAATGGTTGCGCCAATATTAGGTGATGGATCATCAACCGATTTTGCAATCGTCAGGCTGACTTCGCTGTCGTCTTCTGTGAGGGTGAGCGTGGCCGTATCAGTGATATCGATGCCATGCGTTGTGTTCGACAAATTTTGCAAGCTCACTATGATGGTTTGATCACCTTCGGGAATAATGTCAGCCGTCGGGTTCACTACAAAAGTTTGCGTATCCCCTGCCTGACCATTAAACGTTAGGGTGCCGGATGTTGGCGTGTAATCGTTATCGGCAACGGTGGCGGTACCATCACTGGTGATGAAATCCACCGTAAACGACACAAAACCGGAAGCATCACGAACATCATGGGACAGGGTTGCCGAAACCGTTATAGGCCCACCGTCTTCTGGCACACTCACATCACTTAACGTAATCAGCTCTTGAACATCGGCAACCAATAAAAAATCTTCTGAGTCACCAAAACTGTTTGCGCCACAACCATTGGCAGGAGTAGTGTCGTTGTAACTGAGCATCACTCTGCCACGGTAAGTCGTGTCTTCCGTCACCGTTGGCATGGTGATGTTTTGCGTAACCGTACAACCAACTGGTGTTGTGTTGTTATTGAAATTACAAGACGCTGCAGCAAATGATTCTGGTGTGCCGTCGTTGTTGGTGTCTATTAAAATCACTGCGAATTCAGTATCACCGGTTACCGCCGTCGGTGCACCTGCAGCTTCGGTATCACCCACAACGGTTGTTATTGATTGGACTGAACCGCTTGGGTATTCCGCCGCAATGCCAATTGGCAAAGTCAGGCTTTCGTAGGTGGAGGTATTGGTAATCGCGCACAATGGGGCTGGCACATAACGCTGTGCCATAACAGGCTGTATCGAAAGGACAAATACAACAACCGACAACATAAAACGATCAAACAACATGCATCTATTATTGCGATATTCATGCCATGGCAATTTGATACTACCCATTTGACGGGTTATGCGGCACACCCCGGCGAAGCCGAAACGGCAATATGCTTGATGATCGCCGTAACAAACAATCTAAAAAAGGCCGTCCTTTGCCTCTTGGTGTCAGGGTGCTGGCGTGTGTGACCAACACCCCGACTTATAAACCACTTACTAGTTAGCGTTAGTGGTCAGCACAACCGTCTCGTACTCACCGGCTGCACCGTTGGCATCAATGGCGCGCACGTTATAAGTGTACTCAGTACCAGGGTTCAGGCCTTCCTCAAAGAAGCTTAAGCCGTCAATCGATGCGACCAAGTCGCCATTGCGCCGGACTTCGTAACCGACAACAACAGAATCAGACGATACGGCTGGCTGCCAGAACAGCTCCAGCGCTGTGCTTGAATAAACCGAACCGCTTAAGTTTGCAACCGCTGATGGACCGTCGCCGTTATCGCCGCCAACCATGGTGACACCGATGCGAGCGACTGGGTTGTTCCAACGATGAACGGCTGCATTAATATCGCTGGGACCACCGTTAGGGTCTAAATCACCAAGTACACCACGGTGAACCGTGATAAAACCTTCTGCTTCAACATGAATGCCGGTACCACCTGTACCCGTGCCGCTGGCTACAACCGGTGGTGGTGCAGGAAAACCAGGCTCGCCTGGAGCACCGCTACCCACTAGTTCGTCATTGCCTTCGGTACCTGCGTCGTATCCACGAGCAAAGTAATAAGACGTTTCGCCACCGTTGTTGTGCAGAGCAATAGAGTTAAGGCCCATGAAACCATCATTGGTCGGCAATAACATGCTGGTCAGTGACAACACTGAATTGATATCGCTGCTGTTTACGGTAACAGTGGCTGTAGCGCCCGGTGCTAACAAGCCTTCGCTGTTACCGACACTAGCGCCAACGCTTTCAAGCAAAGCCGCCATTGATGAAATATCACCACCTTCAGCAATGGCTTGAAGTTCTGGTGATGCATGCGTGGCTACATTAAACATAGCAACGTCTGGGGAGTGCGCACTAACAATAACAGGCGTAAAATAAACGCCAGAAGTGAGGTTTGTAATAGTGACTTCAAATTCAGCAGCGTTGGCTTGGCTGCCAAGACTCATTGCAGAAGCTGCAATGGCCAAAGCGATAGACTTCTTGATCATGATATATCTCCAGTTGTAAACAGTCTTACAATCTTTTTTAGTTGTACTTAAACGCAGAACACTCTACGTCGATGGTTAAGCGTGATTAATCTTCACCCTCTTAAAGACTGTTACCTTTATGTAAAGTTCTGGCAATTTGGTGATATATTTTGGAAGATAAACTGGTTGAAATTGAGTTGGAACTTTTCGTTATTTCCCTGGCACACAGTAAAAATCTGATCAAATTAATGCACTGGTACACAGTTTTGCTATGCCAACATTACGCCTGAAATTAAATGTTGAACTTAGCGGATTTTTGCGCCACTAAAGCAATTGATTTTTTGCACCAATATCACACACACCATCGTTTAGCCCAGTTGAACCAGCCAGAAAAAAGTCAAAATGAAAATGGTAATGTTTGAATAAACAAGCGTCTGAAAGCGCAAAGCTTCCAACAGAACAAACGCAGTCTGGAAACAGCGAGCCGCAGGGCGCGGAAACAAAAAAAGGAAACGCGAAAAGCAACCAAGTCCATTTTACAAAGCTAACTTGGCGCGACATCCTTGTCGCACAGTTTCAACAACTATCAAACAGCCCGGCAAACTACCAAGCTGAAAAACAGCATACTACTCTTCAGGCACATAACCCTCAGGCATGCTGGCCTCGTCAGTAAATAGAAACTTCTCCATTTCCTCTTCCAGAAACTTACGCGCTTTAGGGTCCACCGGCGTAAGTCGATATTCGTTTATCAGCATGGTCTGATGACCTACCCACATAGTCCAGGCTTCCTGAGAAATATTCAGGTAGATGCGTTTACCCAGGTCACCCGGGTAGGTGGGACGAGCCAGACCTTCGGCCTCTTTATTCAGTTTTGCGCACTGCACCATGCGGGACACGGCAGTTCTCCAATTCGTTGGTTGATATCACAAGCATACAAGCAATGGGGTTGGTTGTCTGAATCTCCAGCTCACCACCTTCAATAGGCATTATTGTACATGTTGCCGAGCGCCAATTCTGGCACCAACGGGCTCAAATCCACACCTGTGTCTCAAAAACAAACACCCGATTTACTGTCCTTTGCTAGCCAAATTCATGTGGCTCGAAACGTGCGAATTACTCTCGTGCAGTGCTCTGATGCGCTGTTGTCATATTTATAAAGGATTGCCTTGCCCATGTTTGCCATTTTTCTAAACGAGAATATGGATCCGTTCTATCAAAACATCGGTTCTTTCCCGACGGCTATCTATTCCGTATTGCTGATTATATGCGCTGTTTATTGGGCAGGCGCAGTTATTGGTATTTTTGATATTGATGTGATTAACATCGATACCGACATCGATCTAAACGCCAACTCCAGCCACACTACGCCAGACGTTCTGGCTGGGCTACTCATCAAATTCAAACTCGTTGGCGTCCCAGTGGTTATCACGCTGTCCATCATTATTATGCTGGGCTGGTTTATCTGTTACTTCCTGGCGCATTTTCTACTTAGCAGTGTTGACAACGGACTTTTGCGATTTATTCTGGGTATTCCCATAGTCGCCGCATCGTTAGTGGCAGCAGCCTGGTTAACCACGTTTGTGATGCAGCCTATTCGCAAAATATTTAATCGCACCACCGAACAAGCCCATAAACACATATTGGGGCAACGCGCGGTCGTGCGCACCAGCCGCGTGGATGACAACTTTGGCGAAGCCACGTTAGACGATGGCGGCGCAGGACTCATTTTAAAAATCCGGTCTAACGGTGAAGATCAATTCACTAAGGGAGATCGGGTAGTGATATTTGAACGCTTAAACAATGACAACGTTTATCGCGTTATTTCTGAAAAAGAATTTGATGGCTTCTAGGCCAAAACAACATTAACTCTCACGACTAACGGTTATACACAGAAGGAATAATTGGTTATGGCAGATTTATCCGTATTGATGCCCTTTTTAACGATTGCAGGTATGGTGCTACTGGTCATCATTGGTATCGCGGCACTGTTTAAAGCGTTTTACTACAAAGTGGAACAAGGCACAGCGCTTATCGTTAACGATACTTCCTCTACGCCTAAAGTCGTGTTTACTGGCTCCTTGGTTTACCCGATTATCCACAAAAAAGAATTGATGCGCATCTCCCTGATCACCCTGGAGGTGGACAGGCGTGGTGGTGATGGCCTTATTTGCGCCGACAACATGCGTGCTGATATCTCGGTGGCTTTTTACTTACGCGTAAACGAAACGGCCGAAGACGTTCTAAAAGTGGCCAAATCTATTGGTGCCAGCCGAGCATCAGACAAGGACGCTGTCAGTGAATTGTTTGCTGCTAAATTTTCAGAAGCGTTAAAAACAGTTGGTAAACAAACCGAGTTTGTTCAGCTGTTTGAGAATCGTCAGGAATTTCGTGAAAAAATCATAGAAGTCATTGGTGATGACTTAAATGGTTACGTATTAGAAGATGTGGCCATTGATTACCTGGAACAAACACCAAAATCTTCGCTCGATCCGTCCAACATACTCGATGCCGAAGGCATCAAGAAAATCACCGAGCTGACCGCAGCCCAAAACGTGCGCACGAACGAGCTTGAGAAAGACGAAGAGCTGGCCATTAAGAAGAAAAACGTTTCAACCATTGAGGCCATGCTGGAACTGGAGCGTCAGCAATCGGATGCCGAAGCCCGCCAGCAACGAGAGATATTATCGATTCAAGCGCGCGAGGAAGCTGAAACCCGAAAAATTCAGGAAGAAGAGCGCCGCAAGTCTGAACAAACCCACATACAAGTGGTGCAGGATTTAGCCGTACAAACTGAAAACCAGAAACGCGAGGTGGAAGTAGCCGAGCAAAACCGCCAACGTGCTGTAGCCATAGAGCAAGAAAAAGTCACCCGCGCACGCGATCTGGAAATTGTTTCTCGTGAGCGCGAAGTTGCCGTAGAAGAAGTCCTGGCACAAAAGGCCGTGGAAGTTGAGAAGAAAGAAATCGCCAATGTGATTCGTGAGCGCACCATGGTGGATAAAACCGTGGCAGTTGAAGAAGAACGCATCAACGAAGTACGCCAGGTGTCTGAAGCTGATCGTGCCAAGCAGGTGCAAGTGTTAGCTGCCGAAGCGCAAGCCGAAGAAGACAAAGTGAAAGAAGTCACTGCGGCAAAAGCGCAGGAAGCAGCGGCGCAGCACAAAGCCTCTGAAATTACCACATTGGCTGACGCCCGTTTGTCTGAAGCCAACCGCGATGCTGATGCCAAGAAAGTACTGGCAGAAGGCATCAAGGCCGAAGAGGCCGCCGTTGGATTATCAGAAGCAGAAGTTATGCGTGCCAAAGGTACTGCCGAGGCTTCTGCGAAAACTGAGGTGGGTTTTGCTACCGCCGAAGTCACCAAGGCACAATTCCAGGCAGAGGCTGCTGGCTTGACTGATAAGTTTGCTGCCATGGCGGAGATGTCTGGCGAGACTCGCGAGCACGAGGAATACCGCATGGCACTGGAGACTGCTTTTAAAGAGAGTCTGGCATCCATGAACGCGGGTAAAGAAATCGCGAAAGAGAACGCTGAGATTCTCTCCATTGCGCTGCAAAAAGCACACATCGATATTGTTGGCGGCGAAGAACACTTCTTCGACAACTTTGCCAAGTCATTGTCGATTGGTAAAGCCGTGGATGGCCTTGCCGAGAAAAGCGATGTTGTGCAGATGCTGCTAGCGAAGGTTGCCACCATGAGCAAGGACGCCGCATCCAACGACCCCAGTAATCAAGGTTCTGGCAATCAAAGTTCTGCCGAAATAGCGGAAGCCAGCTAGTACGTGAGGCTCTATGCAGGCCCTTTAATAAGAGGCCTGCATAGATGTATTTTTGATTGGTAAGGGTTTGGATTAATGGCACAAGGCAATCAATCAGCTGATCAGGCCAGTGATTTAGTCGATCAGGCGGTTACCGAAGGTGGGTCGTACGACATTATTCGTCAGCGCCTGCTTGAACAGGGTAGCGAGCTTGATCAAAAAATTGCGGCGCTTAACAAGGCGCGATCGGACGCATTTGGTTCTACCGACCTAAATGTGTTGGGCCGTTCAAGCGTGCGCACCGAGAACAACTGTCTTGGTCGTGACATTGTGCAGGTGGGCCCGCATCTGTTATTCGGGTACAACGTTTTTATTGGTCTAAAAAAGCACACCCATATAGACGATGTATTCTCTTTATACACACTCAACCAAACTGACGACAAAATCAGTCTAAGCCCAGTTGATATCAACAGCAGTTTCCTGGCTGATGATAAATTCAAACACGACTTCGACGAGCTTTACCGCTATTACAAAGACACCCGCTTAGTCCAGCTGGCTTTAAAGAACGGGAAACTGTTGGCCGGATTTCAAATAGGTGATCGCCTGGATGATTTGCGTGTGTTCCGCTGGTCGGTATCGGCTGATGGCAACACGGTTAGTTACATTGACAATCGTGGCGAACGCGAACTGGAACTGCCCGAAAAGCACGACTTTGAATGGATAGAAACCCAGCGCGAAGACATCGTCCAGGGCCGCTTTCCGCACGTAAACATTCTTGATACCGTTTTTGTGGAAACCATTGGTGGCGATTTAACGGTAAAAGTTGAAAATAACTCTGAAACCGGCGAAGGGGTATACAACGAGCCTGTTGTAGAAGAAAACCAGTCGATTAACGATGCCTTGATAGCTTACGCACGCGTGGGCAGCTTGCTGCTATTTAAGATTCTGCCCTATAAGGAAGAACAATGGCGTTACTTTGTTTTTAATCCTCTAAACGCTGAGGTAAGACGAATTGATTCGATTGGTGACTCTTGCGTTGCATTACCTGAAGATCACGGCATTATCTTCCCTGATGGTTACTACCTTGAAACGGCCGACTACAAATCGTTTGACCTTGACCACCCTGGCCTGCAATTTAAACGTCGCATAAAGTCACCGAACGGTGAGGACATGCTGTTTGTATTTTATGAGCCTGTTGACGGTACGTTTGCGCTACTGCCATATAACTTAATAACCAAAACGTTACAAAATCCGATAGTGACGCACGGCTATGCGCTGGCTGATAACGGCACGGCCGTTGTGTTTACCGCCGGCGAAGAACCTGCGCGCATGCATCCCATGCAAATATGGCAAACGCCTTTTTGCAGTGATGAGTACGCTAATGCGGCACCTACCGATGCCTCGTTTTATTCCCGTGTGGGTAACGCAGAATTGGTACGCGGCGTATCAGACCTGTACAGCGTATCAAGGTTGATTCACTCCGATGCGGTTAACGCTCGCCACTATGACTTGCTCAGTAAATCGAACAGCAAGCTGTTTGACGATCATTATTGGATTGCAGAACCCGAAACAGGTGGGCTCGATGCCACGGTAAACGACATCGGCGGCACGGTTGAACTCATTGTTGATGAATTTGCCAAGGTCGAGAGCATACGCAGCCACTCCGCTGCTGAAATGAAAAAGGCCGTTAAAGAGCAAAACACCATTGTGTCGCAGATTGCCAACGCGACCATGGTTAGCGTAGACGAATACGTTGAAGCACTGGACAGCTTGCGACGTCAACGCGGTCACTTGACCACGATTCGCGAATACCGATACATGGATTTGGAAAAAATCCAGGCCATGGACGATGAGCTGATTGAGCTAAACAATACTTTAAGCGAGCGCACTGCCACGTTCCTGAGTAACGATGAGGCCTTAGTGCCCTACCACACACAAATTGATGAGCTGGAGGCAGCCCTGCCACAGCACACCAAAGTGGCCGACCTGGACCCCGATTTAGACAAGTTAGAGGGCATTGCTGGTGGCCTGGATTTATTGTCTGAGCTTATTGCCACATTAAAAGTGGATGACGCCACCGTACAAACGGGCATTGTGGATTCGATATCGGCCGTTTACTCAAAACTAAACCAGACCCGGGCGCGCGGCAAGCAACTGCGCAAAGACATGGGCTCGGCCGAAGCGGTTGGTCAGTTTGCCGCGCAATTTAAATTATTCTCGCAAAGCATCACGAATGCATTGGGTTTGGCGACAGACCCTGAGCGTTGCGATACACAGCTCACCCGCTTGCTCGTGCAGTTGGAAGAACTGGAAAGCCAGTTTAGCGAACACGAACAATTTCTGGTCGACATACTGGATAAGCGTGAAGAAATACACGACACGTTTACCGCACACAAACAACAGCTGATTGATGCACAGCAGGCGCGTGCGCAAACCTTGTCTGATGCGGTTAATCGCATGTTGGGCAACATTGAAAAGCGCGCTCAGCGATTCAGTGAACTTGACGAACTCAATACCTACATGGCATCTGATGCGTTGGTATTAAAAGTTCATGACATCGTTAAACAACTTCGCGAGCTCGACAGCGCCATTAAAGCCGACGATGCCGAAGCAAAACTGAAAATGATTCGCGACATGGCCATGCGATCGCTGCGTGATAAAGGCGATTTGTACAGCAGTGATGGCAAAACCATATCCTTAGGGCCGCGTCATCAATTTAGTGTTAACACAGAAGATCTAGACCTAACCATTATCCCGCGGGACAAGGGCTTGGCGTTACACTTGGTGGGAACACAATTTTTTGAGCCTATCGATAACGAGCGTCTGAATGCACTCAAACCGTATTGGAACTTATCCTTGGTCTCTGAAACGGACACGGTCTATCGATCTGAGTACCTTGCGTATCAGTTTATAGAAGCCGTTCGAAACGCCGAACACCAGCTTGACTGGAAGACGTTGGTAAACAGCGTTAATGATGTTGATGCAGTAAATGAACACCTTCGTGTGTTTGCCACAGCGCGATATCGCGAAGGTTATCAAAAAGGCGTGCACGACACCGACGCTGCAGCCATTGTTAAGGCGGTAGTGCCGTTGATGGAAAAAGGCGAACTGCTGCGTTACTCTCCCGAATCTCGTGGCCTTGCGCATCTGTTCTGGCACCATGGCGTATCGCAGGACGACACGCATGCAGCACTTTTATCACTTCAGTCCAGAGCACGATCAGCGACTCAGATGCACCATCTGCTGAACGACCGTGCTGCAATGCATTTGGTAGAGTCGGAGCTGCAGCAACTTTTTAATGAATGGCTGGAAACTCACAGCTTTACGCTGCTACCACAAATGGCGAATCAAGCCGCTGCTTATTTAAGCGCCGAGATGGGACATGCTGATTTAAAATTTATACGCTCAAGGCAATCTGCTTCTCTGGAAACGCACCTGGAACAAACACTGACCAGTGATGTATTAAAAGGTCTGCATAAAAATCTGGATGAGTTATCTGCCAAACCACAACAACAATGGCACTTGGCGCAAGCATGGTTGCAAGCCAGCTATAACAAAAATAACGACAACAATCTGGCCCGCTATTTTCCTGAAGCCGCTGCAAACCTGATAGCCAATAACAAAACCCAAACACGCGACATTGATGTCAATGTAGAAACGCAGGTCAGCGAATTGTTCGGCGATCACGAGCGGATTGAAAATGCTCAATTGCACCTGACTCTCGATGAATTTTTAACACGCTTAAACCATCACTGCACCCACGTTGCTACAGGTTATGCAGAGTATCTGGATTTACGGCACACCATTGCCAGTGAATCGCGCGACGCACTGCGGCTCGATGAATTCAAGCCCAAACCATTAAGCTCGTTTGTTAGAAACAAACTCATCAACGATGCCTACCTGCCATTAATCGGTGACAATCTGGCCAAGCAAATTGGTACCGTGGGGGAAAACAAACGATCAGACCTGAACGGTCTGCTGATGATGATCTCCCCTCCGGGTTACGGTAAAACCACACTCATGGAATACGTGGCCAGCCGCATGGGTATGACGTTCATGAAAATCAATTGCCCTTCATTAAGTCACGATGTTGATTCCTTAGACCCAGCCACGGCACCCAACGCAACTGCTGCCCAGGAATTGATCAAGCTGAACCTGGCATTGGAAATGGGTGACAACGTGATGCTGTATCTGGATGACATCCAACACACAGGCGCTGAATTTCTGCAAAAGTTTATTTCGCTGTGCGACTCAACTCGACGCATAGACGGTATCTGGAAAGGCCAGACAAAAACGTACGATATGCGCGGACGTAAGTTCTGTGTAGTCATGGCGGGTAACCCGTACACTGAATCTGGCGAGACGTTCAAGATTCCGGATATGCTGGCCAACCGTGCCGACATTTATAATCTGGGTGATGTGCTCAGTGGCAAAGAAGCGCAGTTTGAACTGAGCTACATTGAAAACTGTTTAAGCTCCAATGCGGTGCTGGCACCACTAGCCACCCGCGGCATGGACGATGTGTACAAGTTGATTGACATTGCCAAAGGCAAGAACATTCCAACCACCGACTTATCACACGCCTATAGTGCAGCCGAAATCAACGAAATAACCAGCGTGCTCAAGCGACTATTCACTGTTCAGGACACGGTGCTTAAAGTGAATCAGCAGTACATCGCCTCAGCCGCGCAAGAAGACAAGTACCGAACCGAGCCACGCTTCCTGCTGCAAGGCAGCTATCGCAACATGAACAAATTGGCCGAGAAAATTTCAGCCGTCATGAACGAAACCGAGATGGACGAGCTCATTAATGATCACTACCGAGGCGAAGCCCAATTACTGACTCAAGGCACAGAAGCCAATTTACTAATGCTGAAATCGTTACGAGCAAAACTGACCGACGCCGACCAACAGCGTTGGGCAGAAATAAAAGCAGACTTTATGCGTAACAAGGCCATGGGTGGCGACGACACCGATGCCGGCCAACGTATTGTGGCGCAACTGGCCGACCTGGTTGACGGTGTGGGTACCTTAGGCACTAACCTCAAACCCAACGGCGTGATGGAAGCTTCAGTGAAACAACAAGCCGAGTCGGCTCGTGCATTGCGCGACTCACTGGATAAAATCAGCGAATCAGTGAAACTGCAACAACAACCACAGGTTTCCATTACCAACACCCCGTCACCTGAATTTGCTAACGTACTAAAAACCCTGGGTGAAACCATCGAGCACACCTTGTTTCCCTTGGTACGCAGCATGGACAACCGTATCGCGCAAGATGTTAAAGCGCACAGCGAACTGCGTAAACTCAGTGAAGAAGTACAGCTACTGAAACAGCGTTCAGGGCTGGGTTAAACCATGGCACGATCTGCAGAGCCCTGCGAACTTAACAGCAGCATTGTTGTTGATAAACCAATACAACACTGTTGGGACTTGTACACAGATAACACCGCGCTGGCTGATTGGGCACCAACCATTACCAATGTGGAGAGCACCGAAACGGTTGTTGCCATTAACAGCACCAGAAAGACTCACGTACTGGTCGATGGCAAGCAGGGTCATACTGTTGAACACTGCACTCACCTGAGTCCACTTAAACGTATTGAGATGACAATATCAGAGGAATCTTTTGGTTTCTCACACATGCTAACCGACTACGGCATAACCACCACATTTGATGTTGAGGAAAACCAAACACTGATGATGTTGCAAACCCGCTACGTGCCCAAGAAAATATTTGCATCACTGATGAGCGCCAAAACAACCCAGCAACCGATACTGGTGTTGATGAACCAGACTCTAGCAAGCTTTAAGCAGTATGCTGAGCTGGCTTAGTCTAGGGCCAAAACTGAGTTTTACGTAAACAGTAGAGACTGTTCTAAGCATAATAGCTTTCAAATTAGACAATCCCATCCAGAAAATCCACAAAGGCTTTTGTTTTCGATGGAATAAATTGTCGACTCGGCGTTACAACCCACAGAGAAGCTCCTGGTTCAAAATTAGCGCCAGTGGCAATCCACGACGGCAACACTTCTACCAAACGGCCAGTCTTTAGATCTTCATTGATCAGCCAGTCGGCCAACAGACCCAACCCCATACCCGCCTTTATACAAGTTAAAAGAGCCATTGCATTGGATATGGTCACTAACGGATCTATATCAACACTGATGAGCTGTTGCTTTTTACTAAATCGCCATTGAGACTGAAACGCAGAGTATGGAAATGTCACGCAGTTATGCTCAGAGAGATCACTTGGTGATCTGATTTTCTTTGCGATCTTTGTATAGGAAGGAGCTGCCACCAATCTATAACGGACTTCACTTAAGCGTCGTGCAATCAGTGAACTATCTGGTAGTAAACCATGCCTTATAGCCACATCGATTCGTTCTGCAACGATGTCTGAAACAGAGTCTGACAAAACCAATTCTACTCGGATATCGGGATATTCCTTGGTGAACACCGGTAGCGCCGGCGCTAAGACCTTTTGTCCAAATGATACTGACGCAGCAACTCTGAGTTTTCCCGAAACCTGCGCCTTGGATTCACCAATATGATCTACCGCTGCCTCAATCTCATTTAATACCGGAACAATACGATCAAGAAAACGAATGCCATCTTCGGTAAGCGTAACTGAACGCGTAGTCCGCTGAAAAAGACGCACCCCAAGAGCATCCTCTAGTTTAGCCACTGCGCGCGTAACTGATGAAGGCGCAACCTCCAGAGCATCGGCGGCAGATGCAAACCCCCCCGCGTCAGCCACAGCAACAAAGACTCTTAATTGATAGATTTCCATAATTGCATTTTATGCAATAAACAAATGCATTGCGAGGTATTTATTGCTTTAACCGATTCTGAGAACCTACCTGAAAATCACTTGGTTCACTAGAAAAAGGCACACACCATGAAAACTAAAGCACTAACCCAAATTCTCGCAGGCGCAAGCCTGCTAGCAACTGCCAACGCTGCCAATTCGGCACCAACCCCTTACACACTGGATTTGGGACATTCGTATTTCGGTTGGCAGATCGACCACTTTGGTTACTCAAATACCGTTGGTCAATTCAGACAATTTGACGGAGAATTTTTAATCGATGAAGCTAATTTTGAGAACAGCAGTGTCACTTTTACGATAAACGTGAGCAGCATCGACAGCAATCACGTGGGTCGAGACAATCATCTGCGCGCTAAAGACATGTTGAATGTTGAAGCGTTTCCTTCAATAACGTTTGTTAGTTCCACCATCAAATTAAACGATGAACAGTCTGGGACCATTACCGGCAACCTGACTTTTATGGGAACGACTAAACCATTTTCACTGGCATTTAACATAACAGACGTTGCCGATTTTGCCGATTTTCTTCCTCGCTACGATACACGTCGGGCAATCGGGATTGAAGCAACAGCCCAATTAGACAGAATCGAACACGGGCTGGATGCACTGAATTTCCCAGGTTCACCTATTGGCCAGATAGTCGATCTGGATGTTCACTTTGATTTGGTTGATTGTAATGGAGCACCCGCCAATAACATTCCCTGCCAATACGGTCGTAACGATAATTTGGAGTTTCCTAATGAATGAGTTAAAAGGCAAAAGAGCTTTGGTTACTGGAGCCAGCCGTGGAATCGGTTTAGCCATTGCTCGCAAGCTGTCAGACCACGGCGTTTCGGTAGCACTGGCTGCGCGAAACACCAAACAAATTGAATTACACGTGCGAGAGCTGCGCAAATCCGGTGCAAAGGCTCTCGCTATTGAATGCGACGTGTCGCAGTTTCACGACATGGAGCAAGCGGTAAACACTGCAGTGTACGAATGGGGTTCGTTAGACATACTAGTGAACAATGCAGGCACAATTGAACCCATAGCGCCATTAACCCAAGGTGATGCAAACGCTTGGGCACAGGCTATCGATGTCAATGTTAAGGGCGTTTACTTCGGTATGCGCGCGGTGCTGCCATTAATGGAAGCCCAACATAGCGGCGTGGTGGTAAACCTGAGCTCAGGAGCAGCTAATAGCGCACTTGAAGGTTGGAGCCACTATTGCTCCTCCAAAGCCGCTGTGAAAAAACTCACCGAATGTGCGCACAAAGAGTTGGCAGGGGCTGGCGTGCGCATTGTAGGGTTTAGTCCAGGCACGGTTGCCACCGACATGATGGCCACGATCAAAAGTTCAGGCATCAATCCAGTCAGCCAACTCGACTGGTCAACTCACATACCCCCGGAGTGGGCAGCAGAGGCTGTGGCCTTTCTGTGTTGCGATGAAGCCAAAGAGTTTGATGGCACTGATTTTTCTATAAAAACTGATGAAGGAAGGCGACGCGTTGGGCTACCGGTATGAGCACTCACCGGTTCTTAGGCGAAGCCATAACAATATACGAACGAGCCCACAATTGTACTTTTTCAGTGGAGTGAGACTTAACGGCAACTCGTGCAGGCAAACCAGCACTGATTTACAGCAAGGATAAAATCTTGGCGATAGGCGCAGCCACGCCACCCGGTAACTCTGCACCGTCGTACCAGACATACCGATCAGCTTCTAAAACCATGTCTGCCTTGCCCGCTTTTACCTGCAAGGCAAACACATCAATATCCAAATGATAATGACTGAAGGTATGCCGAAAGCGCGCAATATTATCAACGTCGCTTACCGCTTTTAGCCGGGCAGCCTCCAGCCATTCTTCCAATGGCACATCACCTAGTTCTGGCAAGCTCCACAAACCGCCCCAAATGCCCGTTGGTGGCCGTTGCAACATCAGTATGTCGTCTTTGGCGTTGCGTAACACCAACATGCGGGTAGCTCGCACCGGAATCACTTTCTTGGGTTTCTTGCCCGGGTAGTCCAGCTGCGAGGCTGTTTTGTTTGCCTTGCACTGCATAGCCAACGGGCACTGAGTACACAAAGGCTTGGTCCGCGTACACAAGGTGGCACCCAAATCCATCATGGCCTGATTAAATGGCCCGGTACGTTTAGCGGGAGTAACTTGCTCTGACAAGGCCCACAACTTGTCGAGCACTGGCTTTTTACCAGGCCAACCATCCACCGCAAAGCAGCGCGCCAACACGCGTTTAACGTTGCCATCCAATATGGGCTGATGCTGCCCACTGGCTAAACTTAAAATTGCGCCTGCGGTTGATCGGCCAATGCCGGGTAAATCTTGCAAGCCATCCAACGTGGTTGGCAGCACCCCGTTATGTTCTTCTACTACCCGAATGGCACAGCGATGCAAATTTCTGGCACGCGCGTAATAACCCAAACCAGACCAGTGCGCTAAAACATCATCCAGTGGCGCAGAGGCCAAGCTGTGCACATCGGAGAATCGATGCATAAACTTTTCATAATAAGGAATGGCCGTGGCAACCTGGGTTTGTTGCAACATGATTTCTGAGACCCACACGCGGTACGGCGTTGGGTTTTGTTGCCAGGGCAAATGCTTGCGACCGTGTTCGTCGAACCAGTCAAGCACTTGGGTAGCAAAGCGATCGCTCTGCACGGTATTCATGGGTGTTTATGCGTGTTTGAATTTAAGCGCGCTGAAAATTGATCAGCGCGCCCTCAGTGTACACGTGGACACTGCATTTTTACAGACTACCTGAACAAGCCTTTTAGCTTATTTCCAACTTCTTCAGCGCCTTTTTCCAAAGCGTCGTTGGCTTTTTGCTCAGCGGCCTCTGTTTGCTCGGCCAATTTTTCCTGCGCGCGGGCTTTCTCGGCGTTTAGCTTAGCCTGAGCCTTGGCTTTTTCTTCGTTGAGTTTAGCCTGTGCCTTGGCCTTTTCTTCGGCCAGACGGGCCCGGGCTTTTTCTTCCTCGGCTTTGAGCCTGGCTTCGGCTTCGGCTTTCAGTTTATCGGTTTCGGCTTTGGCGCGTGCTTCTAGCTGACCTTTGATGTTGTTGGTGATGTTATCTTTTAGTCCGCCTAGAATGACGCCTGCAAAGTTAGCCGCTAAATCATCAAAACTACCGCGAATAGGAATATCCAACTCAACACCTTTTAACGAATCCAGATCTTTACCACCCTGGCCTTGCGTACTACCCGTGATTAATGTGGTGAGCGTGTAGTCTACAAATTCGCCGGGTAAATCCACTTGCCCTGCACCACCAAGACGTAACAGCGGGGAACGCATGTCCAGGTCGTTGGATTGCATAACGCCGTTGACAAACTGGCCACTAACAGACAAAGCAGAGAAGTCGGTTTTAACCACTTCTTCGGCCGGGGCTGACTGACCGGACAACGCAGCTTTTGCTCGGCGAATTTGATAACCGATGTTTACACCATTAATGGAGCCATCGTTAAAAGCTGTGTTAAAGCCACCGTTCAACCCAGCAGTTAATGCATTAACCGTGTTACCAGCAGTATTAATTTTAGCCGCGAACTGCCCGTTGCCTGTTAAGAAAGACTTTTTTTGCAGTAGATCAACCAGTAAAGGGTCTGCTTCAATGCCGGCCAGATTCATATCAACTGCGTAGCTGGGTGTGCTGCCACTGGCATCAATCGTTGCATTGGAATTTAGCTGACCTTGGTACAGGCTGGCGCGCAAACCATTAACGGCTATGACACCATTTTTGGCCAGTACCGGCACTGCAATATCGTTAGTGGTCAGGTTTTTCACTTTTACACTACCGACTTTAAATTCACCATCAATATCAAGCTGGCGCATCATATCTAATGGCAACTCAATAGGCTCATCACCTGTGGCAGCCGGGCCTGACACACTTGCTGCGGTGTCATTGGCCGCACCTTCAACAACCGGCGGTAAGTAACGATCAAGGTCAATGGCATCAACACCAAAATCAAAACGCACGGGCGGGATACCACCGGCCGCTAAATTTGGTAACTGCGCACTGCCTGAAAACGTCGTGTCATCAAGCTTAATAGTAAGGCCGTTTAACGAGGCGCTGGCAGGTGTTGCATCCAGGTCCAGCGATAAGCTGGCTTTTTGCAGCACCGACGCATCGGCGGTAGATGGCGCAGCTATTCCTAGCTTGGCAAACATGTCCAGTGGATTGAATTCATTACTCGATAACTTGCCCGAAACGGCGGGCTGAGTATCGAGGTTAGCCACATTCACCACACCGCTTAGCACTAAACCAAGCGCGTTGAGTGACAGGTTGTCTACGTTCACTTTTTGCTCAGACAACTTAGCCATGATGTTTGCGCCGAGTGTGGCATCCAGCTTGCCATCAGGGAAGCTTTCACCGCGCGCGTTCGTGGTGAGTTTTAAGCCACTTAATGAATACACCTGATTATCCAAGTCAATCATGACCTGAGCAGCGCCCTTAATGTCGGCCGCCAAACCCATGCTGTTACTGGCAACATCAAAGTTAGTGTCCAAATCAAATGGCTTGGCCAGCTCGATAGCGCCGGTGTTTAAGTTGAAGTTTGCCAATTTGACATCGGTGCCTGACTGCGCATCTTTCCAGGACACGTTAGCATCACCAATAGAAATACCACCTACTGCCAGCGCTGCAATAGCGGCAAAATCACCTTCCACTTCTATGCTTTCGTCACCCTTTTCTGTGGTGGTGGTTGCACCGCTGGACGTTAACAAATCATCCCAGTTGGTGGTGCCATCGGCGGCTCGTTGTAAATCGAGATTAAGACCGTTGAGTTCAACAGTGCGAATATTGACTTCTTTTTTCAGTAGCGGCAACAGTTCAACTTTGACATCTGCGCTGCCCATTTTGGCAAACGGTGAATCGCCGAAGCCTTCTGCATTGGCCAGCGCGATATCACCAATCGACACACCAACCCATGGGAATACCGTTGGCTTGAGATCACCGGCAATGGTTAGGTCACGGCCAGTGTGTTTTTTGGTTTGCTGTTGTATTGTGTCGCGAAAGTCATTCCAGTCGACAAGGTAAACCAGCGCCGTAGCACCCGCCCCAATCAGCAGTACCAACACCAGAACACTAACCAACAACCACTTAATTATTTTCATTATGGAATTACCTTAAATTCTTATTTATCGACCACTTTATGCATCTGCTTTGAAATGCCCAGACTTACCGCCCATCTTTTCCAGCAACCGAACTTCACTGATCACCATGCCGCGATCAACCGCTTTACACATGTCGTATATCGTTGCCAAAGCCACTTGTAAGCCGGTCAGTGCTTCCATTTCCACGCCGGTTTGGGAGTGCACCTCTGCCCTGACCTGACAATGGATTTCGGTGTCTGATCGGTCAGTGTGAAACTCAATGTCCACTCGGGTCAGCCCGATGGGGTGACAAAGCGGGATCAACTCACTGGTTCTCTTAGCAGCCATGATGCCTGCCACCCTCGAAATGCCTAAAACATCACCTTTTTTGTGGGTTCCAGCGCAAACCATGGCATGTGTTTCGGGCAGCATTCGGATTAAGCCTCCAGCCACGGCAACCCGGTGGGTTACCTCCTTATGGCCCACGTCCACCATGTGGGCGTCACCAGAGTCGTTGAAATGGGTCAGGTCGCTCATCCGAGTGCCTCGCTGTGCAGTAGATTGGGTATGATGGTAGCTCTTAACGCGGATACCAACATGACCATTAGAGTCAAATTCTTTGCCAGTTTGCGCGAGGATGTCATTAACCCAAAAAGTGAGGTCGACAGCAGCGATGCCGGCACCATCAGTGACGTTTGGAAGCTGGCCACAGACCACCCCATGCCACCCCACGTTTTGTGCTCGGTTAATCTGGAACACGCCGAACCCAGTCAATCGGTTGCCGACGGCGACGAAGTGGCGTTTTTCCCCCCAATTACCGGCGGTTAATTGGCATGGCAGTTCTGATTAAGCCAGAGTCGTTTAATCCGGCTCAATTGCAAGCGGCACATGAAGCCGACATGATTGCTGCCAGTGGCATCGTGGGCCATTTTGGTGCAACAGCCAGCTTCATAGGCACCATGCGCCATTTCAATGAAGGCGATGACGTCACCGGCATGATGCTGGAGCACTACCCCGGCATGACAGAAAAAGAACTCGACGCTGTCATTAGCGATGCGCGTAATCAGTGGGAGATTCACGATGCACTGATTGTGCATCGCGTTGGTGATATTAAACCCGGCGAACCCATTGTGCTAACCGTGGTTTGGTCAGCGCACCGTGCTGCGGCGTTTGAGGCCTGTCGATTTTTAATGGAAGCGTTAAAAAGCCGCGCGCCGTTTTGGAAAAAAGAAACGCTAAAAGACGGCTCGCACCGATGGGTCGAACGCAACACGCCCGGCTACTAAAACCCGCGCTACTGAATACGAATGTAATCGGTGGCTTGCCCACGCTGAACCAGCAACAACACCGAATCGGTATCTTTGGATGCCTGCTCATTTAACGCATCAATACTGGACACGTATTGATTATTAACCGACAGAATAATATCGCCAGCCTGCAAACCAGCCTGATCTAACTTGCTGCCTGGTTCAATGGATTCAATAAGCACGTACACACGACCACTTCGCGTTATTTCCTGCGTTAGCTGTGCGCCTTCAAAATAGGCATTGCCTTGATCTATTGCTTCTATGATGGCAGTCAGCTGCACTTGCTTGCCTTCGCGAATCACCTCCATGTTGAGTTCTTGCCCCAGCATAACCAGGCCAATACGATTTTTAATGGCGCTCACATCACGCACGCGCTTACCATCTATAGAGGTTATGACATCCCCAACTTGGAGTCCGGCTTTATCGGCCGGTGAGTCTGGGCGGATGCGCCCAACCACAACACCAAATCGCGAATTAATACCAAACGCTTGCGCTAATTGCGGGGTTAATGGCTGAGCAGCAATGCCAAGCTCGCCTCGCTTAACTTCACCAAACTCCAACAGCTGCTTGATAATATCGACAGCCATGTTGGCAGGAATGGCAAAACCAATTCCAACATTGCCACCCGATGGTCCAACAATAGCGGTATTGATGCCTATTAACCGGCCCTGTAAATCAACCAGTGCACCACCACTGTTACCAGGATTAATAGATGCATCGGTTTGAATAAAGTCTTCGAAGTCTTCAATACCCAGGCCACTTCTATCGAGTGCACTGACAATACCCGAGGTCACGGTTTGACCCAATCCAAAAGGGTTGCCAATAGCAATACAAAAATCGCCCACGCGCAATGCATCTGAATCGGCCCACGGCAAGTCGACCAGATTATCCAGTTCAATTTTTATCAGCGATATATCGGCTTGCGGGTCGTGCCCGATAACAACCGCATTGGCTTCCCGGCCATCACTCAAGGCCACGATGACTTCGCTGGCATCGGCGATCACATGGTAGTTAGTGACAATGTGCCCAAGCTCTGCATTAACGATGACACCAGAACCCAGGCTTTGCGGCCGCGACGGTGAAGATGGTGTTTCAGGCAGATCAAAAAAACGCCGAAAGAAGGGGTCATCCATTAAACCATTGGATTGTCTTACCCGACTAACGGTAGATATGTTGACAACAGCCGGTGTTACCTTTTCAAGCATTGGCGCAAGGCTCGGAACGGCTACCCCATCGACCGCTGCTGGAAGAGACCCGCTGTAACCAAGGCTTGGCATCAACAATAACAGCGCAAGCCACCTGCCCACGAAACACCCAAATGCATGGCGTGGTTTGCCCAGTTTAAAGATGTTCAAGATAGTGCTCATGACTCATAACCATCTATTGAAATTAACCCACTTTTGAAATCAAACGTATTCGAATTTATTGTGAATTGGCTCACGCTTAAAATGAGTGCCTAATCACCCGAATTAGATCGATTTTTATAACTGGATAACATATCAATCGTTGTTGCTCCGTTGCGATACAGATAATCGATGCTCGGGCCGACAACTATCCAGTGGCGCTGTTCCAACAACACAATAAATCCATTGACGCCTAACAAGATTATAGAACACATGAACAACGGGCAATACCCAAACAGTACCGACCTGAAAGCACTGATAAAGTCGGTTGGTGGCATTAAACTGGAATCTGCAAAACCCGCGCTGCAAGACCATGAACAGTGGGTGAGCTTACCTGGTCAGGAGTTGGGTTTTATCTGCTCTGCCAACGCCGCCGATTCGGAAGTCACCAGGCTATGCGACATGCTGTGCGCGGTGCACGAGGTCAATACGGCTATTGATGCAACTCAGGAAAACGGCGTTGCAAAGCAAGAGCTGGAACAGCTGGCTATGCTGGACCCACTAACCGAATTACCTAACCGCCGTAAACTGTTCAGCTGCTTGCAGGAAATACTGGCAGATGAATCTCCCAGCGCCATTTTACAAATTGATCTTGATCGATTTAAACAAATCAATGACTCTTTAGGTCATGCAGCCGGTGATGAAGTACTGATTGTGGTTGCCAACCGCTTAGCGGCTAATGTTCGGCCGGGAGACCTGGTTGCGCGTGTGGGTGGTGACGAATTTGTTGTGGCTTGCCCACAGGTCAGTGATGAAAACACGATTGCTGAACTGGCCGAGCGACTGATTGAATCTCTGAACCAACCCATGCAATTGCAAGGACACCAATACGACGTTGGCGTCAGTATTGGTATTGCATTCAACAAGTCAGACAGTTTGCTTGAACCCGATGCGCTGTTACAAAATGCCGACCTGGCTTTATACACATCAAAAGAACAGGGCCGTAATCAGTACCACATGTATCGACCTGCCATGCGCGAGAAGTTCGATGCCGCCATGTCAATGAAAAAAGAGCTGAGCCATGCTTGCGAAAATGGCAGCATCGTTGCGCACTTTCAGCCAACGTTCTGCTTGCAATCAGGGCTGGTGTCCAGCATTCAAGCCATGGCCCGCTGGCAACACAGCAGCATGGGGTTGATGACATTTAAAGAGTTTGCGCCACACGCTGATGAACACGTACTTAAAGAAATAGACAGCGAGATGTTTAATCAATGCCTGGCAGGGATTCAGCATTTAGCGAAAACCAACACAGATGTATCCAAGTTCAGTATCACGGTGCCTATCAAGCACATTCGCGACACGCACAGCATGCAAGAGCTACAAAGTAAAACACTGGACTTTGGCTTGTCTCCAGAGCAGGTTTCTCTGGATATAGTAGAAGATGGCTTAACATCGGCAGATGAGACCTTGCTGACCACCAATCTGGACGCATTACGCGATGCCGGTTTTGGTATCAGCCTAAGTAACTTTGGCGCACCCAACAGCAACATACAATCGGTGTTGTCGATTCAGCCCAGCTCAATCAAACTGGACAGTAGCTTATGCCGCAACTTGCAGGGCAACGAAGGCAAACAAAACCTGATTACCGGCTTGATAAAATTGGCGGAAAACATCAATGCGGCAGTGACAGCGACGCTGGTCGAAACCGAAACTGATCGTGACATATTAGCCAAACTGGGATGCAGCTTCGCTCAGGGGAACGTATTGTTTCCACCGTCCAATATTGATTCATTGATTGAATGGTTAGTGAGTGCTGAGCACGGCGTTATTCGCGCCGCCTAACGGCTCTGCACAAGCGCGCCGCTTAGCAGCTCTGCGTAAATACCACGCCTGGCGGCTTGGGCACAAGCCGCGCCGCCTAACGGCTAGGATACTTTTTTATTCACGTGCCCGGCGTCGAACGAGTAATGCTCGTTTATGTACGCTTGTACTTTTTCTGCTGTGCCAGCTTCGGTATGCAATCCCTTTTTTGAGCGACGCCATAAGATATCTTCGCTGGTGCGCGCCCATTCGTGTTTAACCAGATAATCGATTTCGCTTTGGTACAGTGGACCACTGAAGTGCTGGCCAAGGTCACTCATGCTTTTTGACTCGCCTAACAGTGTATGAATGCGCGTGCCATAGTTGCGTGCATAGTCGAACAACACGTTTTCATCTAACCATCTGTATTGCGACTTCAACGCGTCAACAAATGCGTCGAAATCTGCGTTGGGAATATCGCCGCCAGGCAAAGGCACATCAGCCGTCCAGGTTTTGGCCGTAGAAGCCAGGGTTTCCTGAAGCATATCGACTGCCTGCTCTGCCAGCTTTCGATAGGTGGTGATCTTGCCACCGTATACCGACAGCACTGCTGCATTTTTGCGCTCATCCAAGTCGAGCTTGTAGTCTCGCGTTACTTTGGATGCGTTTTCGGAGGCATCATCATAAAGTGGTCTAACACCTGAGTACGACCAGACCACGCTGGCAGGGTCGATCGGCTTTTCGAAGTATTCGCTGACACTGTCGCAGATGTAGGCAATTTCATCGGCATCAATACTTTGCTTACCTGGCTCGTCGCCAACTTCCACATCGGTGGTGCCAAGCAATGTGTAGTCTTGTTCGTAGGGGACGGCAAACAAAACACGGTTGTCAGCGTTTTGAAAAATATAGGTGTAGGGGTGATCGAACAATTTTGGCACAATGATATGACTGCCTTTGACCAATCGCACACCGTGTTTTGCATCATGCTCTTCGTCAAGATCAAGGGTAGCTTCAACCCAAGGACCTGATGCATTGACGACAGCTCGCGTACTGACAATCGAGTTGTTGTCACCAAACTCACTTCGCATATGCACATCCCATTGACCTTCGTGTCGTACCAGGTCGGTGCACTCACAGCGAGTACGGACATCACAGCCCCGCTCTGCGGCATCCATAATGTTGAGGGTGACTAATCGGGCATCTTGCACCCAACAATCAGAATACTCAAAACCACTTTTAAATTCTTTTTTTAAGGCTTTGCCACTGACGTGACTGCTTAAGTCGAGTGAGTGCGATGCCGGTAACATTTTTCGACCGCCAATGTGATCGTATAAAAACAATCCTAATCGAATAAGCCACTTGGGTCGCAAGGCTTTGTGATGCGGCAAAACGAATCGCAATGGCCAAATAATATGGGGCGCTGCTCTTAACAAGACTTCACGCTCTTGCAAAGCATGACGCACCAGCATGAAATCGTAGTGTTCCAGGTAGCGAAGACCGCCATGAATTAATTTGGTGCTAGCCGATGAGGTGTGTTCGGCGAGGTCGTCTTTTTCTAGCAGCAACACCTTCAACCCACGACCTGAGGCATCGCGCGCTATACCTGCACCGTTGATACCACCACCAATAATGACCAGATCGTAGTCAGGTGCAGGCTGGGCATTCTGGGCGGGCATAAGTCGTTCCTGAGTCATATAAATTGGGTTTATAAAAGCAAATGCAAAGCCAATGGACCCTTCGCATGAATCAGTATAAGCGCTTTGCGTTCTTTATTGTTATACGCAGCCAGCCGCTTTACGAACTTGACCTCGATCAATGCTACTATTTCAACTGCTTTGTGGCGAAAAAGAACCTGCGATCAACGGAGAAACCATGTCAAACCCACTCATCCTCAGCATCGATCAAGGGACCACCAGCTCGCGAGCCATGCTGTTTGAAAAAGACGGGTCGAGTGTTGCAGTTGCCCAACAAGAATTTACCCAAATCTACCCACAATCTGGATGGGTGGAACACGACCCGGAAGAAATCTGGGACACCACACTAAAGGTGTGTAAAGACGTGCTGGCCAAGGCCAAAGACATGGGGCGACCCATAGCGGCAATTGGCATAACCAATCAGCGCGAGACCACAGTAATCTGGGACAGACAAACCGGCAAAGCAATTCACAACGCTATTGTCTGGCAAGACCGTCGCACAGCGCCTTTATGTAAAGAACTCAAAGACGCCGGTCACGAAGCAGCAGTCACTGCCAAAACAGGCCTGCTACTCGACCCTTACTTTTCCGGTACCAAAGTAGCCTGGTTACTCGATAACGTTTCTGGTGCGCGGGCGCGCGCGGAAAAAGGCGAGCTGGCTTTTGGCACCATAGACAGCTTTTTAATTTGGCGACTGACCAATGGCGCCGAGCACGTCACTGATACCACCAACGCTTGTCGAACTATGTTGTTCAATATTCACGAAAACAGCTGGGATGAAGATCAACTAACACTATTAAACGTACCGCAGCAACTGTTACCTGAAGTCAAAGACTGCGCTGCCGATTTTGGCACTGCAGACGCCGCTGTACTGGGTGAAGCTCTGCCTATTTGTGGTGTTGCCGGCGATCAGCACGCGGCTTCCATCGGCCAGGTTTGCTTTGAAGATGGCATGGTTAAAAGCACGTATGGCACAGGTTGTTTTGTGATGCTGAACACTGGCGATAAAGCCATCACTTCAAAAAATAAAATGCTAACCACTATTGCCTACCGCCTAAATGGCAAAACCACCTATGCCATTGAAGGCTCAATATTTGTTGCTGGTGCGGCTATTCAATGGTTACGCGATGGCCTTGGCGTTATAAGCTCAGCCGAAGAAACCGAATCCATGGCCAGTGATTTAAGTGACAATCAAGGCGTGTACCTGGTTCCCGCGTTTACTGGTATGGGTGCGCCCTATTGGGATCCTGATGCGCGCGGTGCCTTGTTTGGACTGACCCGCGATACCGGACCAAAAGCCTTAGCCAGAGCCGCTTTAGAGTCAGTCTGTTTCCAAACCATGGACTTATTTGATGCCATAAAAAGCGACGGCGCAAACCTGGATACGGTCAGAATTGATGGCGGTATGGTGAAGAACAACTGGCTCGCACAAACACTGGCAAATATTCTGGATGTGCCTGTGCAACGGCCAATGCAAACAGAAACGACCGCACTTGGGGCAGCCTATCTTGCCGGCTTACAGTGCGGCATTTATCAATCATTGGATGACTTGACCAGCAACTGGCAACAAGATCAGGCATTCACTCCGGGCATGGATAAAGCGGACAGAGAACAAGCCATAGCCGGATGGGCTAATGCGATTAAGCGGACTCGATCAACGCTTTGATGTGAAGCGCTGACTTGTTCAGACTAATGATGCCAGGCTAACGATTACTTGGAAGTTTGCGTATGCAGCGACGAGCGACGAGTCCGACGAGCTTTCTTGCCAAACTTTTTTGATGAACCGTATTTGGATGACCCTCCAGGAAAGCGGTTGCTGGCGTAAATTTTATACAACTCATTGGCCCCAAAGGCAACCACAGCAACCGAGATTATGAACCCCGGAATAGTCACAATATTGATGAGATTGGTGAAACCATTGCCGCTGTCGACCCCGCCAGAGGTTCTGATAGGGGCCAAATTGGCGTTCATCAAAAACCCAAACACAACCAAGCCTAAAAAACCTGCAAACAATATGCTGATTCGCAGTCGAATCGCTGTTCCCAGATTTTTAGCATCAAGATTTCTGTTTACTTGCTGTCTCATACCAACACATCCAACCGTGAGTCATCTACAAACTTCGTACTAAGCTATCACAGCAAAATTGTGTAGACAATTGTGAACGCCAGTTTTGCTGTTAGATCTTCAGATTTAAATTCGGGCCTAGGTAGAACTACCCTGCTTTTTGGGCCCATTTGTTCCTGAACAACACGTAATATGCAAATAAAGCCAGTTACCAGTCGTTACTTGATTGAACGGCTTGCAGCTTGCACACTCTTACCATGTATCAAAACCATTCTTTTAGTAAGGAAATAACATGAACTACATCGCGGCTCTTTTAGCTCATCCAATGCGATTGGCCATCATCGCCGTCGTAGCGTTGGCCACCGGCTGTGCGGCAACAACCCGCAGTATCGACCCCAACGAAGAAACCATTCACTACGATGCCAGCTACGATTTTTCAGATAAAAAAGAGATCGTCAACAAACTGGCCGATAGCCTGATCGCAACTCCGTTGCTGAATCGCGAAACAGCCAAACCCATCATTGTGACTTACGGCATTGCAAATGAAACTGCCGAACACATCAACACCGGCGGTATCAGCGACGACATTCGCCTGGCCCTGATACAGGCGGGCGAATACCGATTTGTTAATCGTAAACAACGCGATAACAGCATCAAGGAAGCCGACTTTCAATACGCCGGATTTGTGCCGCCTGAACAGCGCATTATCGAGGGCCAGCAGCTTGGCGCTAACTACATTCTGGCCGGCACCCTGCGTTCCATTGAAAAGCGGCAGCCGAAACAATGGCGCTTAAACAAGCGTAAGTTGATTTACTACAGCCTCAACCTGGAACTGACTAACATCCAAACCGGTGAAGTCAGCTGGGCAGACAATGTCGAAATTGCTCGAGAGTCAAGCCAACCATTAATCGCCTGGTGATATCGCCAGTAAACGGCTTATTGTTGTGTCCATATCAAAATCTGTTGCCGCAACATGGTTCTTTGTTGCGGTCTTTGTGCAGGGTTGCTCAACCAGTGGCTCACTGAACCAGGCGCGTTCGGAATTTTTTAGCGGACAACCTCAGGCGGCACTCGACACTCTGGAAAATCGCAAAGTATCCAGCCGTGATCGTTTGCTGGCGCTGCTTGATCGCGGACTCATAGAACACACAGCCGGTGACTATCAAGCCAGTATCCGCACTTTTAAAAACGCGACTGCGCTACTTCAGGAAAATGATCACTTGGCAGTACGCGAGCAAACTGCCTCGCTTGTGGTGAACGACTGGGTCACTTTATATAAGGGTGAATACAGTGAACGCTTGTGGATTCACACCTACCAGATGATGAACTTTTTAATGATCGGCAATGGCGAGGGGGCTGCCGTTGAAGCACGCCAGGCGCTCAAGGTTTACGAGCAGCACGGCGATGCGTTAAAAAATGACTGGTTTACTCGCGCTTTAATGGCAATGAGTTTTGAGGCGGCTGGCAAGCCTGACAGCGCTCATATTGAATACAAAAAACTACTGGACGATGCGGGTTCAGATACAGGTGTGGCTCGTCGAGCCTGGCAGAACGCGCATCGCTTAGGTCGCGAAAATGATGCGGCAAAATTTAAACAACTCATTAAAGGCAAAGCACGCGTAGGCGGTGGCGAAGGTGAGCTAGTGGTGTTTTTGCAAACCGGTGTAATTCCGCCAAAGTCAGCAGGCGAAATATACCTGGAGCCCAATTTATACGCATCGTTTCCTGTTTACCACAACTACCCAAGGCCAAACTTGCAGGTGTCTGTGTCTCGCAACGGCGAAAAACACTCAGCTGATGTTATCAATACCCAGACCGTTAATATTTCCAGAGCAGCGCTTGCAGCACGCAGCCATCGTATTGCCACAAAACAACTGCTGCGCATAGCAGCAAAAAGAAATCTGGCACAAAGCGTGTCAAAGAACGATGACATACTCGGTGAAATTCTCTCGGCCTTGTTCCTTATTTCGGAACAAGCCGACACTCGCAGCTGGGCAACCTTACCTGCTCATGTATCAATGATTCAGATACCACTAGAAGCTGGTATGCACGACATAGAGCTTCAGGTAAGAGACGGTTCAAGGTTTTACGAATTATCCATTCCAGCCATAGAAATAGCAGAGCGCACAAAAAGCTACCGCTCGTACCGCGTTGGGACCGGTGCTCCACGTGTGCTTGGCTCACGTAACAAAATAGACACATCGTTTAAACGCACAGCTATACCCAAGCCCTAGCTTCAGCTCTTCCTCGATTGGCACTCAGCCCAACAAAAATCCAGCTGGCCCGCACGTGGGCGTATTTCATGCTACATTCATGGTTCGACTGGCAAACGTAAGGGAGGTGATCAAATGTCTAGTGTTTTGATGACTGGCAGATCGGTTCTGAGCGGGGCACACGTAGCATAAGCTACTGAGCCATGGCTCTGTATTAGCTGAGATAGGCACCGATCATGTCAGCTGAGACACGGGGCCGCCAAAAGGCGGCCCTTTTTCATTCCGACACATCTTTTTTTGTTTCTAACAAGCATTGCCTGTCAAACAAATAAGCACTTTCAACAAATTGACTCTGTTGAAAGAGTGAAAAAACTTCCTTCTTACACAATCGCTTTTTCTTAATCTGACCCTTTTCTTAAACTGACATGGACTCTCAAACTGAACCTAAACAACGCCCGTTTGTTGACCTGATTATCAGTATCATCATTCCCTCGCTGATTCTGATGAAGTTCAGCGGTGAGGACAAACTGGGACCGGCTGGCGCGCTTGTTGTTGCTCTGGCTTTTCCAATTTGCTACGGCTTATTCGAATTGTTCAGCAACAAAAAGCGCAACTACATTGCTCTGCTGGGCATCGTTAGCGTGCTACTGACCGGCGGCATTGGTTTACTGAAAATTGATGCACAGTGGCTGGCGGTAAAAGAGGCGGCCATCCCACTCATATTGGGTATTGGTGTACTGGTGGCAAACAAATTGGGATTCCCAATTGTTCGCAAGCTACTATTTAACCCAAAGCTTATGAATGTTGAGCGTATAGAAACTTCTTTGGCGCAAAACAACAACAAACCAGAATTTGAACAAAAACTCGATCGTGCCAATTTGTATTTTGCCGGTACGTTTTTGTTTTCGGCAATCATGAACTACGTTTTGGCCAAAGCCATTGTCACCAGCGAAAGCGGCACCGAAGCGTTTAACCAGGAACTAGGCAAGATGACGCTGTACAGCTACCCTGTCATAGCCATTCCATCCACCATCATGATGCTGGCCATCTTCTACTATATTTGGCGAACCGTTAATCGCTTAACCGGCTTGAAGCTCGAAGAAGTACTGGTTACCGAAGAAGAAAGCGACGAAAAGAAATAAGCTAAACGCTCAAGATAAAAGCTTAACCTGATATCCTGGCAAATTAACTTGGCAGATTAACTTGGCAGATAAGACCAGCAAAATACGCCGCGCTGCCAACGTGACTTTATGCAGCACGGCGTTTTCTAAATGGCCTGCACGTAAATTCGCACAAGCAAAACTTACCTTGAAACGCTAAGACTTAGCGATAGTAATAGCCAAAAATATCGGTGCATCACCACGCTGTACCAACAACGGTACCGATTGATTATCGGGCGCGTCATCCACTAACGACTCGAGCTGCGTGACCGATTCAACTTTTGAGCGATTAAGCGATACGATAATATCGCCCGGTAACACACCCGCCGCCGCCGCCGGTCCATCCTGATCAACTTCCGTTACTCGAACGCCATGCTCAATACCCAGCTTGGCCAGTTCGTCCGACTGAGCAGGCGCAACAACAGCACCTAAGTCTGATGAGCCACGACCTTGTTTCACCGATGCACTAACTCGCTTAACATCACTTTCAAGTGGCTCAATAGTCACCTTTAAGGTTTGACGATTACCATCACGAAGAATTTCGCTGCTAACCGTGTCACCTGGTTTTATAACACCAACCAACGGTGGTAATGCACTGGAAAAGGGCACACTCTTTCCATTGAAACTCAAGATGATGTCGCCTGCCTGAAGACCGGCTTTGTCTGCTGGACTATCACTGGTGACTTCTGATACCAACGCGCCTTCAGGCTTGGTTAATCCAAAAGATTCGGCCAAGTCTTGATCTACATTCTGAATACGAACGCCTAACCAGCCTCGTGTTGCGTAACCTGTGTCACGCAGCTGCTCTGCGATAGACATAGCCACGTTAATCGGAATAGAAAACGATAGGCCTTGATAACCACCTGAGCGAGAGTAAATCTGTGAATTCACACCAATGACCTCGCCTTTCGTATTAAAAAGCGGCCCACCAGAATTACCAGGGTTAACTGCAACATCCGTTTGGATAAACGGCACGTATGTATCATCAGGCAGGCTTCGTGACAGAGCCGACACTATGCCCTGAGTGGCTGTATGTTCAAAGCCAAACGGTGAACCAATAGCCAACACCCATTCGCCGACTTTTATATTGTCAGAGTCGCCGATTTTAACAACAGGAAGGTCTGAAGCGTCGACTTTCAAAACTGCAATATCACTGGATTTGTCAGTGCCCACTAAAGTGGCACGTAGTTCACGTCTGTCGTGTAAACCGACTCTTATGTCGACTGCACCCTCTACAACGTGTGCGTTGGTTATCACATAACCGTCAGAATCAACAATAAAGCCACTACCAAAACCGGTACCGCGTCGTTGTTGTCTGTCACGGTTTTGTGGCAGTTGCTCAAAGAATCGGCGGTAATTTTCCGGCAGTTGCTCGAGATCGAGCCCGGGAATGCCGCTAAAACCATCATGACCGGATTCGGTGACGACTGATATTTTTACAACAGCATCGCCTTCAGTCTCTACTAGCGCACTGAAATTGGGTAAAGATGTATCGGCAAAGGATTTCGTTACAGCAAGAAAAGGAATCAAAAACAACCAGAGCAACGTTTTTATGGTTATTCTTGTTACATTGGTTTGCGATGTGTTCGTGAGCAGAGGCAATTGCCGGGCTCTTTCGGTATTACTACTAGCCAAAAGGTTGGTTATAAAAACTGTGATCATGCGTCGAAACTCCAGGATAAAAGTTGAATCATTAGTACATTGACTACATAAAAAGTCAGTAGCAAAGACAGTAATGCAAACCCATGTGTTGCATTACCAGCTTGTTATTGACCGAGTACATACGAACGATCAATGAACGTAGTAAATTGATCATTGTCCGATGTGCTAACAAGTCAAAACATAAAGTGGGGGCACTATGCGAATTTTACTAGTCGAAGACGATACGGAAGCTGCGGCCTATTTAGTCAAAGGGCTGACAGAAAGCGGGCACACAGTCGAGCATGCAGCAGACGGGGAATCCGGTTTGCAGATGGCGGTATCGAACGCCTACGACGCCCATATCATTGACCGAATGCTGCCTAAGCGCGATGGCTTATCCATCATTGAAGAAATGCGTCGTATGGGCAACATGTCTCCAGTGTTAATTCTAAGTGCTCTAGACGATGTCGACGAGCGTGTAACCGGCCTCAAAGCCGGTGGTGACGACTACCTGACCAAACCATACTCATTAAGTGAACTCACTGCGCGTTTGCAGGCATTGACGCGTCGGGCACAAGCGGGCGTTCAGGGCACGGTGTTACATGTGGGCGATCTAACCCTGGATCTTATCAAACACAAAGTCACGCGCTCCGGCCGCAACATCAACTTGCAGCCTCGCGAGTTCCGCTTGCTTGAATATCTCATGCAGCATACGGGGCAAGTGGTGACACGCAGCATGTTGTTGGAGAACGTGTGGGATTATCACTTTGACCCGCAAACCAATGTTATTGATGTGCAAATCAGCAGACTACGAAGTAAGATCGACAAAGACTTCGACAATCCGCTCTTGCACACAGTACGCGGTGCCGGTTATAAATTGCAGGAAATGACCAGCAGCGTTGAAGCATCTTAACGAATCTCCACTCGTTAAGATGCGCACTAAAAAGCCGGGCCTGATGCTCGGCTTTTTTATGCCTGACTCAAGCTCAAGCACGTTACACTGACGCGATGGCCACATTTTCACAATCACGACTGTTCCGCACGTCCGCCTTTCGCCTGGCGCTGGTTTACGCAACGTTGTTCAGTGCTTTGTCAGCCGCAACACTGGGGTTTATTTATTGGTCAACGCGATCACAGATAGAGTCTCAGGTAGACGCGCGTTTGCGCCTGGAAACCGACTACCTTATTAACCTTTACAAGTCTGGTGCGCTCCCCGAGTTACTCGAAGCCATTCAACGGCGCAATCAAATTGATACGTATGGTCGTTTTTATTATTTAGCCAACAACGAATCGGCCAGCACCAGCGAAGTTGATAGCGACGACGACATGCCAATACGGCTTAAGTCAATGCGCTCGCACACAACAAAAAACATGGGCGACGTTGCTGACTTACCACCGGGTAGTGCCCGGGCGTTCAACCCGGTGCGAGTTGCCGAAACACAATTGGCAAATGGACTAAAGCTAACTATCGGACATGAAATCAGCGACGAAAAAGCGTTGCTTGATCACACGTTTTCGCTGGTGGTTGGCGCAACGTTATTGACCTTGTTTTTCTCATTGATCGGCGGTGTATGGATAGGCATGAGAATGCTGCGACGCATCGATTCGGTTAACCGCACAGCATCAGAAATCATGAGTGGGGACTTATCACAACGTTTATCAGTTACCGCCAGAAACGACGAATTCGACGAGATTGCCACCAAGCTTAATCAGATGCTTACCCGCATCGAAGACTTAATGAAAAGTATGCAACAAGTAACCAACAATGTTGCACACGACTTACGCAGCCCACTAACCCGCCTAAGGAACCGACTTGAAGTCACCTTGCTCGAAGAGCGTGATCCGCAAAGCTATCGCCGAGAAATGGAAGAAGCCATAGGTGATGCGGACAGCCTTATTCAAACGTTTAATGCCATGCTGAGCATTGCGCGGCTAGAAGCCGGTATCGATGGCGCTCAATGGAGTGAAGCACCTATAGGGGATTTAATAGAAGAGCTATCCGAACTGTATGAAGCCGTAGCCGAAGAATCCGGCTTGCAGTTCAGCGCACATATTAACGACAACCCAATCTACTACTGCAACCGTCACTTGATTGGCCAGGCTGTGACCAACCTTTTAGACAATGCCATGAATTACACGCCATTGACAGGCAGCGTCTCCATTGAAATTACCGGCAACGATGATGACTTTGAAATCATTGTGCGCGACAGTGGGCCTGGCATTCCTGAAGCCGAACGCGAACGCGTGTTTGAGCGATTTGTGCGCCTGGAAAACGAACGCAACTCCCCAGGCAACGGTTTGGGTTTGAGTTTGGTGCAGGCTGTTGTGCGGATTCATCGCGCGGGACTAAAACTCGACGATAACAATCCAGGGCTGGAAGTGCGTTTGTGTTTTACCAAGCGCACCGTAGAAACAAAAAAACCACCCGCACTTCAGTTTGCCGATGGCGCTACAACATCAACCCCGTCGTGACGCACCCGATAAACCCACAACGTTGATGAACCTTCAACCGTGGGTGCCAACTCCAGGTGTAAGTTGTCACCCGACGCTAATTGGCTTAATGCGTTTTTTTGCACTTCGCTAATTCGTGCACCCTTGTCGCTGCCATCGATGTTGTACCAAAGGTAGTACTTGGGCTTGCCAATGCCCGACACTTCAGAAACCGATTTAAACTGCGCTTGCCTTGACACCAGGCTATCCAGCAAAGGCGCGCCGTTGTTTTGTGCGCTTTCGCCACGAAAATACACGAACAAGCCAACCACCAGCATGATAACCGGCAAGGCCACCAATACCGAGTGAATGCGATTCTTGTCACCGGGTTGCGGCAGTGGTACTTCGTTTTCAGAAGCCAGGTGTTTTTTATCCGGCCAACGCCTACGCGCATCATGCTCGTCTTTACTGATGCGACGAATGCGCGACTTGTTATTCAATGTTTTGCACCTGCTCACGCATTTGTTCAATCAGCACTTTTATGTCAACACTGGCCCCGGTTGTGTCAATGTCGGATGCTTTGGAGCCAATGGTATTGGCCTCGCGATTAAATTCCTGCATTAAAAAATCCAGGCGCCGCCCAATGGGACCACTGCGCTGCATGGCTTTTTCAAACTCACTGACATGCGCGGCCAGACGATCAAGCTCTTCGTCTATATCCAAACGCTGTGCTGCATAAACGAGCTCTTGTTCGAGTCGTTGCTCGTTGTGATCAATATCCAGTTCTTCGAGTCGTGAGAGCAGCTTGGCTCGTTGTTTTTCAACCACAGCCGGCCGATGCTGCTTTAGCTCCGACAATAACGACGCGATTTTCTGGTTACGCTCACTCAGCATGGCGGCCGTTTTTTCGCCTTCGCGCAAGCGTGTGGCAACCAGGTCTTCTATTGCCGCATCAAGGCCTGCTAACACTTGCCCAGAGAGTTTGTCTTGCGCAGGTTCGCTGGCTGCGACCACCCCGGGCCATTGCATCACTTTAATCGGGTCGACCGCGGCGGCATCGGGAATAACCGCGCGCACCTGCTTTAGTGCATCGGCAACGCTTGCCAGTGCAGCGTCATCAAGTACCACAGCCTGCACCGATTGGCGCGATGCGCGTAACTTCAGGGTTGCTTCAACTTTGCCACGCCCAAGGTGTTTGCCGATGCGTTCGCGAGCACTGGTTTCCAGTGCACGCAGTTCTTCTGGCATACGCAGTGTTATTTCCAAATAGCGATGATTAACCGAACGCAACTCCCACAGTAGCTCTCCTGCATCAGATTCAAGCGTGTGTCGGCCAAAGCCTGTCATACTCTTAAGCATGGATAAATCCTGTGTGTCTGTGTGTAGTGATTCAAGCTGCCAGTGCAGGTATACTCTGCCGCCCAAAACGAGGAACTGCCATGCGACCCAGTGGTCGAGCCATAGATGAACTGCGTAATATAGTCATCACACGACGATACACCAAGCACGCCGCTGGATCGACGCTGATCGAATGCGGTGACACGAAAGTTATTTGTACCGCCAGTATCGAAGACCGCACACCGCCATGGCTCAAAGGCAAAGGCAGCGGCTGGGTTACCGCTGAATACGGCATGTTGCCTGGCTCTACCAACTCGCGTATGCGTCGCGAAGCGTCAGCTGGAAAACAATCTGGCCGAACCCAGGAAATTCAGCGACTCATTGGCAGATCACTGCGCGCAGCCGTCGACCTTAGCGCGCTGGGCGAGCGCAGCATCACTGTGGATTGCGATGTCATTCAGGCCGATGGCGGCACCCGAACCGCATCAATTACCGGTGCCTTTGTTGCCCTTTCTGACGCTATGCAAAGCCTGCTTGATAAGGGTGCGATAAAAAAGAACCCCATCCACGGCATGATCGCCGCCACGTCAGTGGGCATTTACAATGGTAAAGCGGTTCTCGATTTAGACTACGCCGAAGACTCTACCGCTGAAACAGACATGAACGTTGTCATGAATGATGCTGGGGGGTTTATCGAAATTCAGGGCACGGCAGAAGGCCATGCGTTTCGTGACGATGAACTTGCCAGCATGCTGGCACTGGCCAAATCGGGCATCAGCACACTGATAGCCAAACAAACAGAAGCGCTGAAAACATAAGTCAATGAGCGACAACCGGCCCATCGTTTTTGCCAGCAGCAATGCTGGCAAAATTCTAGAACTCGACGAGCTACTTACACCACTGGGTATGCAGGTAAAGTCGCAGCTTGACTATGGCGTTGAGCCCTTACCCGAAACAGCGCTCACGTTTGTTGAAAACGCCATAGTCAAGGCACGACATGCATCAAGCGAAACCGGCCTTGCCGCTATAGCCGACGACTCAGGATTGGAAGTAGACGCACTTGATGGTGCACCTGGGCTTTACTCGGCGCGTTTTGCCCGCATGCACAATGCCGGCAGCGGTGACAGTGATAACAACACCCTGTTGTTAAAAAAGCTTGAAGGTCTGGATGACGACAAACGCACCGCCAGATTTCGCTGTGTGCTGGTTTATCTGCAACACGAAAAAGACCCGTCACCTGTCATTGCGCAAGGGGTTTGGGAAGGGCACATTTTAAAAACGGCAGAAAGCGGCGGCGGCTTTGGTTACGACCCGGTTTTTTGTAACCATGACACCCATTCGGCTACGTCGTTACTGAGTAAATCACAAAAAAACAAACTCAGTCATCGTGGCAAAGCGCTGCAGGCCTTGTTGGCGTCGTTGCCACCTTCGATGTCGCACACATAACTGGCCCACCAAACTTATACGCGTGCGAACATTCACCGACCTACCACCGCTGTCACTGTATATACACCTTCCATGGTGTGTTAAAAAATGCCCCTACTGCGATTTTAATTCTCACGAGCAAAAAGCATCCCTGCCCGAAAACGAATACGTAGACGCACTATTAAGCGACTTGGCTGCGGACATGCCGCACATTTGGGGCCGTACTATTAGCTCCGTTTTTATTGGTGGCGGCACCCCCAGCTTGTTCAGCAGTAACGCACTGCACAATTTATTTAGCGGTGTACGAGCGTTAACCGCATTACAACCGAATGTTGAAATAACCATGGAAGCTAACCCTGGTACGTTTGAACAAGAAAAGTTTGTCGACTTTCGTAAGCTGGGTATTAATCGTTTGTCTATTGGCATACAAAGCTTTAACGACACACACCTGACAACCCTGGGACGCATTCATGGAGGCTCTGAGGCAGCAACCGCAGTAGAGATTGCAAAGCAAGCCGGCTTTGATGACATCAATCTGGATTTAATGTTTGGCCTGCCAAACCAGAGTGAAGCCGAAGCCTTGGCCGATGTGCAACAGGCAATTGATTTGGCCCCAACGCATATTTCCTACTACGAACTCACCCTGGAACCCAACACCCTGTTTGCCAAATACCCGCCGTCACTGCCAGAAGATGAAGCCCGCTGGACAATACACAACAACGGCATAGCCCTGCTTGGACAACATGGCTACGAACGCTATGAGATCTCGGCGTTTGCTCAAAAAAACAAACGCTGCAAGCACAATGTTAACTACTGGTTGTTTGGTGATTACGTTGGCATCGGTGCAGGTGCGCACAGCAAAATCAGTTTTGCCAACACCGCGGACATTCAGCGTCGCTGGAAAATCAAGCACCCTGCTCGTTATATGTCAGCTGCAAATTATGTGGGTGGTGAAAACAGCATTGCCCCAGAAGACTCAGCCATTGAATTTATGATGAATGCGTTACGTTTAAGTGAGGGATTCTCGCTACCGGTGTTTGAGCAACACACTGGCATGACACTGCATCAATGGCAACATCAGATAGACGCTGCACTTGAAAAAAACTTACTGGAACAAGACGGGCTGCACTTAAGGGCCACACCACAGGGCTTCGATTTTTTAAATGACTTACTCGAACTGTTTATGCCGCAAAGCACGGCCAAGCTGAGCTACCCCGTGATACCCATCTTAAAAAAACAATAACCTGACGATTATTGCTGCTGTTGCATGGTCTGCAAAAATTCGTTCAGCACAGCCGGATCAACAGCAACAGGAAGATTCATACCAGCCATTCCAGGCAGAGGCTCGCCATCGGGCCCAAGGGCTGCCGCTGGCTGATCGGGCTGCTGCTGTGCAGGCTTCTGCGCCGCCATTAGATTTGCGTTGTTGTTGTAGGTTTTCGAGGTGGCCTGAATCCCTTCCGGGGGCGCTGACCCAAATTGTGTGACGCCGAGCTCATCCACCCATTTGTAGACCTTGGTTTTGCTGCTGGCAGTCTTGATCGGTGAC
The DNA here is from genome assembly GCA_938035525.1 of uncultured Granulosicoccaceae bacterium. GTDB lineage: Bacteria > Pseudomonadota > Gammaproteobacteria > Granulosicoccales > Granulosicoccaceae > Granulosicoccus. The sequence goes on along the minus strand of CALHOI010000017.1, from coordinate 12,534 downwards.
ACCGACTGCAGAGAGTCACCAGCGCCCTGTACTGACGATTTGGCGCTCTGAATAGAATGACCGACAAGCTTTGAGAACAGCGCTCCAGGGTCGCCGCCACGGGCATATAAGCCGTAGGAGGTGATGCCGATGACACAAACCAGCGGCACGGTCGCTTTGAGTAGTATTTTGAAGACCATTTTGGTTAACACGGCTCTCCCTGGCAAAACTAACAACGATTTAACCCAAGAGCGGCTTTTTTCAGACATACTTAAGCAGATAGCTTGCATTTTGAGCAGTTCGGACATAGTATTCGTGTCCGATTTTCCTCATTGCCAGCCAAAACGCGCGCCCAAAAGGCGTTCTTTTAACGGAGCCAAATTATGAAGCCGGAAATACATCCTGCGTACGACCAGATCAATGTGACTTGTAGCTGTGGTAACAAGTTCGCCACCGGCTCAACAGCTGGTAAAGACCTCAATGTGGAAGTGTGCTCAAACTGCCACCCGTTCTACACAGGTAAGCAGAAGGTGCTCGACACAGCGGGTCAGGTGGACAAGTTCCGTCGCCGCTACGGTGCCAAGTAAGCATTCAGCTTGAAGCTGCAGGCCAGCCAGCTACCGACCTACGTTCTGCAGCTAAATCCAGCAGCGCTTTTTCAGCGGGCTCAGTTTCGCTAGATTCGAGCTCACCAAGTTCGGGTTGGGATAAAAAGAGTTGGCCACCAAAACCAAAAAGGGCGTTCCACGCGGAGCGCCCTTTTTTTGCGCCCATAAATCGAAAAGCACGTCTCGAATGAGGCGCATCGTGGCCACTGCTCTGGCGGTATCGGGCACCGTGCTGCCCGGCATGACACCGTGGGCGGCAACTGAGTGCTTTCATGAACTACCCCGTCAGCAGGTCAGCATTGCTCGGGTGTCAGATGGTGATACTGTTGTGCTCAGCGACCAGCGAAGGGTTCGATTGATTGGCATTAACACACCCGAGTTGCACGCCAGAACGCCCCAACTTGCCACTCACGCCAAAAATGCAGCAGAGCAACTGGAGCAGTGGCTGCCAAGCGGTGAGGTGGCCTGGTTGTACGTTGGCGAAGAGCCCCATGATCGGCATGGCAGACAATTAGGGCACCTTGTCAGGGCACGCGACAATCTGGCCGTAGCGCCAAAACTGCTTCGCCTTGGTCTCGCGGCGCAAAGTGCGGTAAAACCCAATACGCTGTGCGCCAATCAATTTGCCGGTGTGGAGAAACTCGCCGTCCAGAAAAATCTCGGCTTGTGGGCTGATCGCCATTTGCTCACCATCAAGGCCAATGAAGCCAACCGCAATACCGCTGGCTTTAAGCTGGTTACCGGCTTGGTAAGCAAGGTAATCCACAAAAAGCGGTACACCGAAATAAAACTCGATGCTGCTTTCTCGGTGCGGGTGCGCAAATCGCTGGCGAAACGATTGTCGCTTGACGACTTAACCGGACAAGCAATTGAAGTGCGAGGATGGATTAGCCAATCGAACAACACACCGTTTGTCTGGCTACAACACGAAGCAAATTTATCGCAATGACCAACCGGGCAATAACGTGCTGTATCTGATTGACTCAAGCATTTATATTTTTCGAGCCTGGCAAACCCTGCCCGCATCGATTACCAATACCCATGGCGAACAAGCCAACGCTGTGCAAGGATTCACGGCAACACTGGCCGCCATTTTGACTGACAGGCAACCCACCCACATTGCCTGTGCATTCGATAAAAGTTCGGGCACTGGTGAGCGTTATAAAATTTTTCCACAATACAAAGCTAATCGTGAACCAGCGCCACCTGAACTAAAAATTCAGTTTGATCGCTGCATTCAAGTAGCTCAAGCCATGGGCGTGGCGACCTTTTCCAGCACGCAAGTTGAGGCAGACGACATCATCGGCAGTTTTGCCGGGGTGGCGCATAAAGCGAAGTTCCCAGTGACCATAGTGAGCGCCGACAAAGATCTCGCGCAATTTATCCATGAAGGTGATTGCTACTGGAACTACGCAAAGAAGCAGCAGTTTAACTACCGCCAATTAAGTAAACATTTCAAATTGCTGCCAGAGCAAATTGCCGACATGCTGGCACTGTGCGGCGACAAGGTGGACAACATTCCTGGCATTCCAGGAGTTGGACCAACCACCGCAGCACGTTTATTGAAAAAATGGGAAACTTTGGAGGGCGTTATTGAGCATCGCGACGCCATAGCCAAAATGCATTTTAGAGGCGCACCAAGGGTGGGCACACTGGTCAGCGAACACATTGATACTATAAGACTGGCAAGAAAACTAACTGGTTTGATTGAAGACAAATCACTGCCAAAAACAATAAGCAAGCTAAAGCGCAAAAAGTCATCAGCCAAACAGATCGCGCAACAACTGATGGATGCTGGCATAAGCGAACAACGGGCCACTAATATAAGTAAGGCCATCAGCTAATGCAGTTGGGCGGTAAACATGAGTGCTAAACACGAGCACTAAAAATGAGTACTAAAAATGAACGGTAAAAAAGCGTCTCGTCAACAAAGGCGTGGCAAACCAAAAAGCAGGCACAGCGCTACAAAAACCAAGGCACGGGCCAACACTGCGGTCAACAAAAAGACCGGCACTCGGACGAATAAACACACTAGTGAAAAAACAAACGCAAGCCAAAATAACAATAATCTGAACGACAACGAACCCACTGTTGTTTTGCTGTTTAACAAACCATTTCAGGTATTGTGTCAGTTCACCGACCAGGACGACAGAGACACTCTGGCAAATTATATAACCATGCCAAATCTGTACGCAGCGGGGCGACTGGACAGAGACAGTGAAGGTTTATTACTGCTAACCAATAATGGCATGTTGCAACATCGCATTGCGCATCCGGATTTTAAATTACCAAAAACGTATTTGGCACAACTTGAAGGAGAGATCTCAAGTAAAGCACTTTACCAACTTCGCGACGGCGTCAAACTTAATGATGGCGCAACAGCTCCAGCGCAAGCCGAAAGAGTAGACGAGCCCGATTGGTTATGGCCACGCAACCCTCCTATCAGGTTTCGCAAAGAAATACCCACAAGCTGGTTAAAGCTAACCATAACGGAAGGGCGTAATCGTCAAGTACGGCGCATGAGTGCTGCAGTGGGATACCCAACACTACGACTTGTTCGTACTCACATTGGCGGCCACAGCGTGAAGGGTATAGAGCCTGGAAAGCACAGAGAAGTTGACGGCAGCATACTTTAAAATGTGCCAGGATTTAAAGATGCGTATGGCCACAGCCCTACCATTCAAAAATCAATAGCTTAAGCCTTGCCAAGCAAGAGTGCCGCGCAAACTTGTCGACCAAGCGATTCATAAGGTCAAGTATTTATTGATAAAAATCAGGTGCAACTCACATCTTATTTCTTACCCTAACGATTCGGTATAAGACGCTGATATACTCGCTCGGTGCGCCATACAACCTCAACTTATAAAAACGGATTTTTATTCGTTCTGTCACTTTGCTGCCTTCTGACTATCAGCATAAAAACAGCAAATGCAAACATCACCGTTCACGATGTTGTTATATCCGATGCCAACCCAGCTTCTTTGCAACTCTCTGCAATGGGTCACGATATAACACTTAATCTCAAACCATCACGCTTTAATCAATTGCTACGAGCCAACTTTGTTGATGCAGATAAGTTTGCAGACAATAATCCAGACAACCAGATTCGTTTATATCAGGGTTACATCGTTGGTGATGCACAATCGTGGGCTCGCATCACTTTTGAGGATGGCAAACCCAGTGGCTATCTTTTTTACCAGGGCAAATTACTGCAACTGGATAACTGGGGCCGTTTAAATACGTTAATCAACAGCACCGCTTTAAATCGTGAGTCTTTCGTGTTCAAGTCTGACTCGGCCAAACCAGTGACATCCAAATCCTCAGTCACCAACACGCAGGACAACTCGCTGATTCTTTTTGAACCAGGTGGAAATGGACTGGGCGGAAATGCACCGGGTGGAAATGCAATAGCACAACAACTGCTGCACGGCTTTTCGTACAAAATAGACACCATCAAGTTTGCACCAGCACCCAAAAATAAAACCGCCAGGACAATCAACGACACGTTCATTTTAAACAAGGATGGCTTTGGCACTACCGTTACCCGTGCCATTCGAATGGGCATAGTGGTAGACAGCCGCTTTAACGAAGCCCATCAGCAAAGAGGCCTGGCTCGCGCACTCAGTATCATCAACAGTGTCGATGCTATTTACCAGTCTCAGCTGGGCATCGCATTGATCGTTGAAGCTATAAGTGTGTACGACGACCCAAACACAGACCCAATGCGTGGCTTTAACGGCACAGTTGATCAGCTACTCACCAGCTTCCGGTCAATCAGACTTAACGACCCCAAACTACCGGCAGACCTTGGCCTGGTGCATTTGTTCAGCGGCCATCGCGACCCTGATAGGATTATCGGCCTGGGTTGGATTAACACAGCTTGTCGTGTCGATGGTTATGATATCAGCATGTCAACACCGTTCCCATTTGATGCTTTGCTAACCGCTCACGAAGTGGCTCACAATTTGGGGGCTTTACACGATGACCACGAGCAATGCCATGTTGATGCCAACCGCTCAGCATCCACATTAATGTGGCCAAAATTGTCCAGCGACACCACAGCCGAGTTTTCTGCTTGCAGTATTCGTTCGGTGCAAGGTGCTAAAAATGCCAGCTGCAATATCAACAACATTGACGTTGCGGTAAGCATGAATACCTACCCTACCAGCGAAACTCTACGACGCTCACTGGTTATTCGAGTACACAACAACGACAGCTTGCAACGCGCATCACTGCTGACATCAGTTACTGAGTTTCCTGTGGGCACCACCTTCTCAGATATCAGTGCTGGATGCCAGATTGATGGCAACAGCGCGTATTGCGATCATGGCTCAGTTAAGGCAGGCGAAACACACAGCGCCAGCGTCACTGCGACCCTTGTTAGTCAATTTCAGGAAGATGTTATTTCCGAGGTCGTGCCAGTTAATACCAGTGATGTGCAAACCGATGATAATCGGGCGGTCATTAAGCTATTGCAATTTGATACCAGCACCGGTGAAGCGGTTGCTGCCGACAGCACTTTTTTAGATGACGTGCAAGCCACACCAAATGATGGCATTGGCAGTTTGTCGCTGGGATTTCTATTAAGCCTGGCTTTTACTGTATTTGGTTTAAATTTAGTGCGTTTTAACGTAACTGGGTATCAGGCAAGACGCTTTACAGCGTGATGCGCAATGGCACTTAGTGCATCTCTGTAGGGAGATGCTGTTAGCACACTCAAGGCATCACTTGCCTCATCGGCATACTGCTTTGCCGTCACTAAACTTTTTTGCAAAGCTTGCGTGCTTTCTATTGCAGCCAGCACGCCGCTTAAGGCATTTATTCCATCATCAGTTATGGCTTTAGCTACCAGCTCGCGCTGCGCTGGTGTTCCATCACGCATAGCGTAAATCAGTGGCAAGGTTGTTTTGCCTTCCGCTAAATCATCACCAACATTCTTACCCATGGCTTCGCTGTCGCTTTTATAGTCGAGCACATCATCAACAATTTGAAAAGCTGTGCCCAGCTTGTTTCCGTATTCGGCCAAGGCCACCCGCACGTCATCATTTTCGTCAGAGAGCACCGCTCCTAACTGAGTAGCTGCTTGAAACAAGCGAGCTGTTTTAGCCTCAATGACTTCAATGTATTTGGCTTCAGTGAGATCGGGGTCGTTAATGTTGAGCAGCTGCATGACCTCGCCCTCGGCAATACGATTGGTTGTGCGGGCCAGAATATCCATGACTCGAAGGCTCTGTACATCGACCATCATCTCGAAAGAGCGCGAGTACAGGAAATCCCCCACCAACACAGCCGCCTCATTACCCCAAACCGCGTTGGCCGTTTCCTGACCTCGCCGAAGATCGGAGGCATCGACAACGTCATCGTGCAGCAAGGTAGCAGTGTGGATAAATTCGATAATGGCAGCCACGGTAATGTGGTGGTTTTGCGTGTACCCACACGCACGGGCGGCGAGCAAAACCAGCTGTGGGCGCAGGCGCTTGCCACCACTGCCAATAATGTAGCCAGCCAATTGGTTCACCAGCGCCACATCGGACGAGAGCCGCTGTCGAATCAGGGTATCGACCAACTGCATATCATCTGCCACCAAGGCACTGCATTGGTCGAGGGTGGGAGGCATAGCTTCAGATAACATCGTAGGTTGTGGCATGGCTGGGAGTAACTATACTGGCATGTAATTAGTTTGTGACAATTAGCCAGACTGGATGTTCGTTTTTTTTCGCATTGACGGATAATCGACCAGCCGATATACTTGCTGGCTGCCCAGAGTATTAGTACTCAGTGCATATTATAAGCAATACCAGATACCAAAAACCTGCTTGGCGCGTCGATACTGATTCATTCTGGCCCGATTTGATTGAATTAGGTGTTTATCGATACGGACTAGATTTGTACCAGATACAACCTAGATACGTACTCGAAACGCACTCAGATGTGAACTTGCAGCGCAATATAACGGAGTAACAAAAATGTACGCGGTCATAAAAACCGGTGGCAAGCAACACCGAGTGAGCACCGGAGACAAGCTCAAAGTCGAGTCAATCGACGCAAGCGAAGGTCAGGACATCCAGCTGGACGAAGTACTGATGATCGGCAATGGCGATGACGTCACTGTCGGCTCTCCTTTAATCAGCAACGCATCGGTCACAGCGCGTGTTATTGAGCACGGACGCGGCCAAAAGGTCAATATAGTGAAGTTCCGTCGCCGTAAGCACCATCGCAAGCAGATGGGCCATCGACAGAACTACACCGAACTCGAAATAACCGGCATCAACGCAGGCTAAGCACAGGAACTATAACGATGGCACATAAAAAAGCAGGCGGTAGTACCCGCAACGGTCGCGATTCAGAGTCCAAACGACTCGGCGTGAAGAAATTTGGCGGTGAAGCAGTATTGGCAGGCAACATTATTGTTCGCCAGCGTGGTACACGATTCCACCCGGGCGTAAACGTCGGTATGGGAAAAGACCACACCTTGTTTGCAAAAACACCTGGTGTTGTACAGTTTCAGGAAAAAGGCCTGAACAAACGCAAGTTCGTTAATATCGTTGCTGAATAACGTCAGTCAGGCTAACCCGGCACCGGGCTAGTCTGCTGATCAAGCCTGATGATCAAGGCTCACGAGAAACCCGCGCAGTGCGGGTTTTTCTTTGCTCGCCAGGGGATTTGTCGGGCTGCCCTCCTCGCCCTACCAAGCGCCACCACTCTTTTGCTTCTTTTGGCGTTGCCTTCTTGCCTTTGGCATCGGTTTGCTGCTGACCAGGTTGCACATCGGCCTGCTCTGCGGTTTTTCGTCGACTTTTCATCTTTGTGGCCGCAGGCTCCGCATCTCGACTAACCGCCACCATCCGTTTTGCACGGGTCGGCGCATAGGCGGGTGTTGCGCGCGAAGGCTCTTCACGCCCTGCAAGCACCATGAGCTCGCGCACTATCAATAGCTGTTGGCGGTTCCACGATTCGCGCGGTGCACTCATGGCAACCACCAGCACGGCATTGGCAGCGTCCGCCACATTCATGCGAGCGGGCAGGCTTAAGCGCCAGGCAAATACCAGCGCGTCCCCCCGTGTGTTGGGCGCGTCGGCGCAAACCTTCAAAGCGTCGATAAGAACGCTACTGGCATCACAAAGTGGAAACAAGGCCACGTTGGATAGGTGTTTTGATCCATACATGGGGCAAGTGTGACAGGTGAATATAAGCTAAACTCTGCGTCGCCTCGCACTTCCATTATCCGCAATCAGCCGTAGTATCGATCACTGTGAAATTTGTCGACGAAGCCAGAATTAATGTTATTGCCGGAGACGGCGGCAACGGCTGCATGAGTTTCCGTCGCGAAAAATACATCCCCCGAGGTGGCCCCGATGGTGGTGATGGCGGCGACGGCGGTAGCGTTTTTTTGCGCGCCAGTGACGATTTAAATACATTAATAGACTTCCGTCACAAACGGACCTACCTGGCCAAACGTGGTGAAAACGGCCGCGGCAGAAATTGCTCTGGTGCCAAGGGCGACGATTGCATCATTGATGTACCAGAGGGCACCGTGGCTACCGACCTGTTGACCGGCATGGTGATCGCCGACCTGCAAAAAGACGGTGAAATAGTCAGAGTGGCGAAGGGTGGATTTCACGGCCTGGGCAATGCCCGTTTTAAAAGCTCCACCAATCGTGCGCCAAGGCGAACCTCAGATGGCACTCCAGGAGAGCGCCTTGAACTGCAACTAGAACTGCGTGTGCTGGCTGATGTTGGTTTACTCGGATTACCCAATGCGGGTAAATCCACGTTTATTCGCAGCGTCTCTTCTGCCACACCAAAAGTGGCCGACTACCCGTTTACTACGCTGATTCCAAACCTGGGTGTGGCCAGCATTGAAGCGCACCGTAGTTTTGTGGTGGCCGATATACCCGGGTTAATTGAAGGTGCCGCCGAAGGACATGGCCTTGGTGTTCGTTTTTTAAAACACTTAAGTCGAAACCGTTTATTGCTACACCTCATTGATATTCAACCAATTGATAATAGCGACCCGGTTTCAACAGCGAAAGGTCTGGTCGCTGAACTAAAAGCGCACAACGAAACGTTATACGAAAAGCCACGCTGGCTGGTGTTGAATAAAACCGATTTGATTCCCCCCGAAATGCTGGACGAAGTTTGCGACGACATTGTTAAAGGACTTCAGTGGCAAGGACCTGTTTATCGCATATCTGCAGCTACGGGTGAAGGAACAAAAGCGCTGTGTGCGGACATCATGGTGCAGTTGGAACAATGGCGAGAAGAAGATCGAGAAGCAGCCGAGCGTGAAGCTGCCCGACTGGCCAAAATAGAACGCGAAAAAAAGGCGCAGAAAGAACGCGAAGCACAACTGGCACTTGAAGTATCTCAACAAAAAGCCGCTGACCAGCGAGCCGAATTAAAAGCCAGGCAACAGGCCAACAACGATACGAACGATTAACTTATGCGTGAACGCTTAACACAAGGAAAACGTTGGGTTGTAAAAATTGGCAGCACGTTGCTAACAGCAGATGGTAAAGGCCTTGATCATCAGCTCATTGAGCAATGGTCTGCGCAAATGGCCACCCTGGCATCTGCAGGCAAAGAAATTGTACTGGTATCAAGCGGCTCTATAGCCGAAGGCATGACTCGTTTGGGTTGGCAGAAAAAACCCAGCGCAGTCCACGAATTACAAGCTGCGGCAGCCGTTGGTCAAATGGGTTTGGTGCAAGCCTACGAATCGGTATTTAAAAAATTTGATCGTCAAACTGCGCAAGTTTTACTGACTCATGAAGACATGGCAGATCGGCGACGATACTTAAACGCTCGCGCCACCTTAAACACCTTACTTAACCTCGGCGTGGTACCGATCATCAATGAAAACGATACGGTTATTACCGATGAAATTCGTTTGGGAGACAACGATACTCTGGCCGCGATGGTAGCAAGTTTGATAGAAGCAGATGTACTGGTGCTGTTAACCGATCAGGATGGTTTATACAACAAAGATCCACGCACTAATAATGATGCAAAGTTGTTAAGCCATGCCAACGCCAGCGACCCCGACATACATGCATTGGCCGGACCCAGCGGCTCCTCGTTTGGCAGCGGTGGCATGAATACAAAAATAAAAGCCGCCGAACGAGCAGCGAAAAGCGGCACCACCACAGTCATTGCATCAGGCCGTGAACCCGACGTTTTGCTAAAGCTAAACGAAGCGGCACATCTGGGCACTATGCTAACCACTAGTCAGGGCGCTGAAGTAGCACGCAAGCGCTGGTTATCTAATCAGCTACGCGTTAGTGGCACACTCACACTGGATGCCGGTGCCGTCAAAACATTGCACGAACGTGGTGCAAGCTTACTGTCTGTTGGTGTCAGCGCTTGCAGTGGCGACTTTAAACGTGGCGAATTGGTTGCCTGTGTTGACGAACATAATGTTGAACATGCAAGAGGGCTAATCAACTACAGCGCCGCTGAGTCAAAGCAATTACTGGGTCAGTCGAGCGACAAAATAAAAACCTTACTCGGTTACGAACGTGAACCCGAACTGATCCATCGCGACAATATGGTGTTGACGAAAAGGTAATTGCTGAAGGCAGAGATATAGGCCGCGAAAAGCATTATCTTCCGCCAGCCCGCCAACGCCCGCCGCGCTTCCAGCACCTAAGAAAAAACCACCTTTTCTGGTTGTTTTTCGTCTCCAGTTTCCCCATTCACAGCAGTTAATCCTGATATTCAGCATTTCTTTTGATACAGTTATTTCAGTAATTACTGAAATAGCCGAAATATCTGACATGAACAACCTGGAACCAGCTGTACAGTCTTTCGTTTTGCACTTTGGTGAAATGGGCAGCCGTTGGGGCATCAACCGCACGGTTGGCCAAATTTACGCAGTGCTTTATCTGTCAGACGAGCCACTTAACGCCGAGCAACTGAGCGAGCGGCTGGAAATTTCGCGCTCTAACGTCAGCATGAGCTTAAAAGAGTTGCAGTCATGGCGACTGGTTCAGCTGCAACACCTGCCAGGGGATCGCCGGGATTACTTTTCCACCCCCAACGACATTCTCGACATTGCCTTAACCCTGCTGGAAGAGCGTCGCAAACGCGAGCTGGACCCAACCTTAACCTTGCTTCGACAAACACTGATGGAGCCAGCCACGTCTAAAACAGAAAAGCACGCTCATGAGCGCATGCAGGACATGTGCGATCTAATGGAGCAAGTGTCCGACTGGGCAAGTGACTTACAACGCTTGAGTCGTTCCGACCTTGAGCTGTTGCTGAAGTTTGGCAACAAGGTGCCACGACTACTGGAAATGAAAGACAAAATCGCTGTACTGGGCAAAAAGAAAAGGTAACGACTTATGGACGCATTGATGCTTGCACGCATTCAATTTGCGGCAAATATTTCTTTTCACATCTTGTTCCCGACCATCACCATTGCGCTGTGCTGGATACTGTTATATTTTAAAATTCAGCACCACCGCACTCACGAAGATGGCTGGATACAGGCCTACCAATTCTGGGTAAAAGTGTTTGCGCTGACCTTCGCGTTGGGTGTTGTCAGTGGCATTACCATGTCTTTTCAGTTCGGCACCAATTGGCCGGGCTTTATGGAAACGGTTGGTAACGTTGCCGGACCACTGCTGGCCTACGAGGTGTTAACGGCGTTTTTTCTTGAGGCTACTTTTCTGGGCATCATGCTTTTTGGTAGCCGACGTGTGCCACCGTGGTTTCACACACTATCAACCGCACTAGTAGCAGCAGGCACAACCATGTCGGCGTTCTGGATTATCGCTTTAAATTCCTGGATGCATACCCCGGCAGGGTTCGAGATGATAGATGGCGTTGCCCACGTAACAAGCTGGTGGGAAGTGGTATTTAATCCATCTATGCCGTATCGATTAACGCATATGTTAATTGCATCAGGATTAACAGCCTGTTTTCTGGTGGCCGGTATTTCGGCGTACCGCCTGCTTCGTAATGACCAAACCAAAGGCTTGCAAAAAGCCGTTCGTACCGCAGTTTATGGCGCAGCCTTATTGATACCGATACAAATATTTGTTGGTGACCTACACGGCTTAAACACCTTAGAGCATCAACCAGTGAAAATTGCCGCCATGGAAGGCGTTTGGGAAACAGAGCGCGGCGCACCACTGCTGTTGTTTGCTGTTCCAAACGAACAAACTCAGCAAAACGACTTTGCGATTGGTGTGCCGAAGCTGGCAAGCTTTATTCTGACTCACGACTTTAATGGTGAAGTACAGGGACTCAATAGTTTCGAGAATGCACCGCCGGTTGCGCCCTTGTTTTTCGGTTTTCGCATTATGGTTGGTGTGGGCGTACTGATGCTGTTGGTGTCATGGTACACAGCGTTTTTATTTTTAAAAGGCAGAGCGCTACCAAAAGTATTATTAAAAGTGCTGGTGGGCATGAGCTTTTCGGGCTGGGTAGCCACGCTGGCGGGTTGGTACGTAACCGAAATTGGTCGTCAACCATGGTTAGTTTATGGCGTACTTCAAACCAAAGATGCAGTGGGCCCTGTACCGGCAGCCGCTATCGGTGGTTCCTTAGCCATGTACTTGTCGCTGTATGCCATTCTGCTTGTCGCTTTTATCTACACCCTGTTTTATTTGGCAAGACAGGCTGCACCAACTAAGCCTGCATACCGGGAGGTTTTGGCATGAGCGCTATACCCGATGATTTTTTGCCAGTGATTTTTCTTGGCTTGATGGGTTTGTCCATGTTGCTGTATGCCATTCTGGACGGCTACGATTTAGGCACGGGTATTCTGATGCTGGGCAGGCCAGAAGCCGAACGCGATGTGATGATTTCATCTATTGGTCCGTTCTGGGACGCCAACGAAACCTGGCTGGTGTTAGGCGTGGGTATTTTACTGGTCGCTTTTCCTGTGGCACACGGCATCATATTAACCACGCTCTACACGCCGGTTGCCATAATGTTGGCG
>CALHOI010000016.1 GCA_938035525.1 uncultured Granulosicoccaceae bacterium | reverse complement strand
GTGCCAAAGGCAACCACGGTCAAGCCGATAATGATGGGCGGAATCCCGAAACGCGCTGCCAGTTCGGCGGCACCTTTAACCATGAGTTCAGCGCCAAGCACCAGCAGAACGAATCCGAGAATGGCCTGGCCAACGATGTATAAGTCCATGAGGAGCGGAAGTGGTTTATTTTAATTAGCGTTTGCGTTAAGCATAGACTATCGGGTTTTGTATTGAATGTTAAAGGCCGTGCTACTGGTTTTCAATGGCCTTACTGACTCTGAACACATGGCCATCGGGGTGTCTTATGTGCATTTCAGTCACGTTCCATGGCATTTCTGTCAGTGGAAACACCACGTCTATGGCGTGTTTTTTACACAGCTCAACCACAATTGGTTTAACCTACTACAGCAGCTTTATTGTGGTTTTTATTAAGCGCCTAGTACGTGGATTCACTGAGTGTGGTTCCGGTTAGTTAACCTGCTGCTACTGGCTAGCTTATAGGCACTGAATACAAGACGAACTCCGACTGCGCGGCATAGGTGTCGTACAGCTTTTTGGCTGTCAGGTTACTATCTTGTGTTAGCCAACGAACATTTTCTATGTGATTGGTTTTCGCGAATAACATAACATGGTCAATTAAAGCGCGGCCAGCACCCGAACCGCGCTGCTCTGGATAAACAAACAAGTCGCTCAGATAGCAAACTTTTGAGCCGCTTAATGATCGGTGCATGAGCTGATATTGTACAAAGCCAATGGTATTGTCTTGGTTGTCTACAGCAAGATCACACCAGAAAGATTCAGCGGAATCAAAAATCCAGTCCCAGGCTTGATTTTTGGCACTCTCTGGGGTGGTTACTTTGTAAAACTGCGCATAGTGATCGAACAGCTGTTCCCAGTCTGGTCGGTCTTTTGATTCTACTGGTCTTATTTTCATAGGCGTGTTTTCACAGGCGTGTATTCACAGGCGTGTGTTCACAGGCATCCCTTAGCCCTTTGTTGCTCCAAGCGTTAATCCGGCAATAAAGTGTTTTTGCATAATGAAAAACATAAAAACCGGTGGCACGGCCGCCAGTAGCGATGCCGCTGAAACCAGATGCCATTGTTGTACAAATTCTCCATTGAGCGTTCGCACACCCACGGTAATGGGCAGGCTTGCATCGTCTTGTATCATAACCGTCGCCCAGAAGAAGTCGTTCCAGATAAACGTAAAAATCAAAACGCACAAAGCCGCAATTGCCGGCTTCACCAATGGCAGCACCAAGTGCCAGAAAATCTGGAACTCGCCCACGCCTTCCAGTCTTGCTGATTCGATCAGTTCAAATGGCAGTGCTTTCATGAAATTACGCATAAACAAGGTACAGAACCCCGTCTGGAAGGCAGCATGAAACAACACAAGTCCGGGAACCGTATTCATAATTTCCATTTTTACGGAGAGATCGACCACGGGTAACATCAAGATCTGAAACGGAACAAAGTTACCAGCGATAAACAGGAAAAACAGCGGTAGGGCCCACTTGAACCGGTAAATAGCCAATGCATAACCCGTCATACACGCCAGTGCGACCGACATGATCATGGTGGGTATGGCAATCACCAGTGTATTGATTAGATAGCGAAGTGCATCGGTTTTGGCAAACACTTCGCCGTAGTTCTGAAGCATTTGAAAGCTGCTGGGTATGCCAAAAACGTTACCTGTAGCAATGTCGGATGCGGGACGAATTGATGTCATAAAAATTGCCAATAAAGGCAATAACCAAAGCAGTAACGCCACTGGCAGAGCCAGTTTATAAGCCAGCTGAGTCCCGGTTGAATAATTTTTAATGGGTTTGGGGAACATTAGCTTGCCTCCTTTTCGTCTTGATACATTCGCCAGAGGAAATAACTGATGTACACCAGCATAATCAGGAACAGCACAGTGGCTATCGCCGAACCGTAACCGTAACGCCCAACACCTTCACCGACTGCCTGGTCGTACATGTAATAGGCCAGCACATTAGTAGAACCGAATGGGCCACCCTGAGTCATTGTTGCAATCATATCGAAAGAACGAAGCGCACCAATAACCGTGACTACAACCGCAATAAAAGTGGCGGGCTTAAGTTGAGGAAGGACAACGTACCAAAGCATTTTCCAGCCTTTTGCGCCATCGAGTTGTCCGGCTTCAATTTGATCGGGAGACACATTGTTAAGCCCGGTCAAATATAAAATCATGCAATACGCTATTTGCGGCCACAGCCCAGCGGCAATGATACCGTAGGTGGCTTTATGTTCATCACCAAGAATTGATGGTGGGTCAACAGAGCAGACACGGGTCAGGTTGCCCATGATGTTTTCTTTTGTTTCGCAAAAAAACCAGCTCCAGACTTCACTGAGCAACCCGAACTCGGGGTTGTAGGCCCAGGTAAAAATCAGCCCAACCACAACTTGAGAAATAACAAACGGAAAAAAGAACAGCGATTTATAAATTCTTATTCCCCTGACTGTCTGGTTGAGAAACAGCGCTATAAACAAACCAATAGGTACCGCCAGCATGTACAGCACCAGCCACAGAATGTTGTTTTTAAGCGAGGTATAAAAATTGGGGTCGTCAAGTAATACTTTATAGTTATGAAAACCAACCCATTCACCAGTCCAGTCGCCATTGATGTCGTACAAGCCATTCCAGCGTGTAAACGAATAGGAAATGGATTGGAAAATCGGAATTATGACGTATATCAAAAACAGCGCTAAACCAACCGCCAGAAACAACCAGGGTGTGACAGCGAGTTTGTTACGTTTGTAGTAAGACAATCCAGTAATAATAAACAAAGCGGCAGTAAGCGCGCCGACGATCAGCATTAGTCTTAAGAAAAATGTAGGAACTCTAGCCTCTATTTGGGATTGTAAGCCAAGCACCTCCTGAACCAATGATGTGCTAACAACAAAGTAAAGCACGAATACACAGGCTATTAATACTAGCGAAGCTATCCCAACCTGTTGAGTGGATGTTGCGAATCGATTTTGATTTGAGGCTAAAGCTGTATTCATAGACTTAAAGTTCCGGTAAGGGAGTTTCAATCTTCGATCTAGCTTCCAGAAATCAACAAGAACGGCTTCTGGATGTAAGAGCCGGCTACAAAATTGTAGCCGGCTCGACTGTACCGCTTACATAACTACAAACTAAATAGTTTTAGTAAACTTCTGCTTGGACTTTGTCCAGACCTTCGAGTACTTCATCGAGGGTTGATGGGTCAAGCATGAACTTCTGAAAACCTTCCATACCCGCTTTTGCCATAGCTGCAGGTGCGTCACGGTCATAGAATTGCGCCAGACCTGCCGCTGTAGAAAGTGTTTCCATACCTTCAACGATGAATTTGTCATCGGAGTTAACTTCAGCTGCTGAGTTTGGCGGAAGTTGACCAATGGCTTTGTTCCAAGTGCCTTGAACTTCAGGTGTTGCAATGAATGCCAGGAATTTCTTGGCGTTTTCAACGTTCTTGGCATTAGCCGGGATAAAGAAAGCATCAGCAGGTGCTTCTTCTGCACGAGGCAATCCCGGTGTGATTTCAGGGAACTGGAAGAAATCAATTTGATCGTCGGTTAGGCCAGCTTCTTTGTATTGGCCAACAGAGAAGTTACCCATGACATACATTGCTGCATCACCATTTGCAAAAGGTGAGATAGCATCCTGCCATGACATGGTTGCGTGAGTTTTAACAAACGTGCAACGGTCAAGCATTTCTTCCCACTTGGCAAAAGTTGCGCGAATACGATCATCGGTGTATTTGATCTTGCCAGCAGTCAAGTCGTTATGAACATCGTAGCCGTTAGTGCGCAGGTTCAGGTAATCGAAAACGCCGGCGGCAGTCCAGAGAAACTTGGTGCCAATAGTAAATGGTGTAACACCAGCTTCAGTTAGCGCATCGCAGTTACTTAGAAGCTCGTCCCACGTTTTTGGCTCGCTGAGGCTTAACTTGTCATAGATATCTTTGCGGTAGTAAACGCCCCATTGATAGAATGAGTAAGGAACTCCCCATTGCTTGTCATCACGTGACATGGTTGGCTTAATTGCATTGAAATTGGCAGACAGGTTTTCATCAGAGGCCCAAAGGTCAGAGATGTCCATGAACAGGCCTGCGTCTACAAATGGACCCATACGATTGCCAGGGTACCAAGTAATAACGTCGGGCGCGTCATTTTGCAGTGCGTTGCGAATGGTGCTCTTGTGAGCTTCGCGGTCACCGTTATTGGCCGTTACCTGAATGTCAGGATTTGCTTGCGTGAAGGCTGCAACAGCATCTTCAAATGCAGCTTTTTTATCCGGGTTTAAGTCATCAAACGTGATGACTAATTCGCTGGCCACAACGGCTCCAGACATTAAACTACCCATCGCTGCAGCGAGTGCAACTTTTCCAAATTTAAATCTCTTAAACATAGTCAGTACTCTCCAGTGGAGTTATAAAAAAATTTTGTCGTGCTTGATGCACGGCACAGCAGAGAATTTGAAGGCAGCTCTGCCATTGCCTTGACCATTCCATGGTCGTAATCACATGGTTCTTCGTACACGAACCCCATGATGATATGCTTTGTGGGTGTTGTAAAGTGCGCAGCCCGTCTCTTTTTTGCTGACAAAGGCGAATATGGGCACAATGGTATCGCTGTTGACAAAGTGGGTGTAACGCGCCGTATCCGCCGACCAAACAGCGATACGGTCTGTACAGGCTATTAGTCACGTGATTGGTCAGGCTATTAGTCAGGCGATTAGTCAGGCGATGTTTGGTGTCGTTGGGCTTGATCATGATGATTGCCATGCTGCGATTTCGCCCGGGCTGATAGATGCGCTACCTAACGCAAAGCCGGTCGTGTTTTCGTAACCGAAGTGCGCCAGAATGTCGTTGGGCAAATGGACAGGCTTCGGGCCGTAATTAAAAGCCAGTGTCAGTTTGCCTCGTTTGGATATGCGTAAGTCTGGCCCCAAATCCATGTAATCCAGATGACACTCGAGCAACCGCGCTGCTATCAGTTTGATTAACGTTGGCTGGTCGGGGCAGGCGTTAATGTAGTGGGTTCGTCCTTGCGTGTAGTGAAACCCCCAGCCGTCCTCAAACACATCCTGCGCCGCAAAGTCGGCTTCAACACGTTCTCGCCAGTCGATCGTTGTTGACTTTTTTTCTGTCACCAGCTCAACGGATGCAGGCAAGGACTCAACTCGCGATACCTTGATATTGATTAGCTGCTGGAAAGCCCCCGGTGCAAGTTGTTTTGGGACGCTGCACTCCGTTGTTTTGGATCCGCTTCGCGGGAACAACATAATATGCGCACTGGTTTTTTCCAGTTGGCTGGCAAGTGCTGCGTCTGAAACAGCGACATTAGCCAGCAGTATTAGCTTGTACGGCGACAGATCAGCTTGACTTGAAACAATGTCCACAGCAACACCAAGCTGCCTGGCTGCTGAGTATACGCGTTGCACAAAAACCAGCGGATCGTAATGCCTGCCATCTGGTTGCTGGATACGCGCGGCCTGATCACCAGCGTAGTCAAAAACCAAAGCAACATCCGCTGCCTGCATGTTGTGTTCTATGTGTGCCAGTTGTTTAATTTCGTCTGACAACACTTTCACTTCAACCGCTGCGTCATCCTCGTCACCATTGGGCAAGCATAATCCGGCGTGCATTTGCTCTTGCGCAAATGGTGCTTGGCGCCAGCGAAAATAACTCACCACTTCGGCCCCATGGGCGAAGGCTTCCCAACCCCAAAGGCGAACCATACCCGGCAGTGGTGCTGGGTTGTATGGTGCCCAGTTGACAGGCCCTGGCTGTTGCTCCATTAACCACATGCGACCTTTACCACAAGCACGATATAAGTCGTGGTGAAACGATGATGAGTCGGGATGGCCTGTTCTGAAATACCGACGTTGATCTTCTTCGTTGGTGCCATCACGGGTAAGAAACCCCAATGGATAATTGTCCCAGCTGGCAACGTCGAGATCGTCGGCAACATCAAAGTGATCAAATTCAACAAAGTTGCCCATGAAGTTATGCACAACGTCGCGACCCGGTGCGTGCTGACGAATAATATCTACCTGCAATTTGTTAAACGATTTTATTTGCGCAGAAGAAAAGCGCCAGTAGGCTAGCCGATGTGCCGGGTTTGACTCTGTGACTGTGCCAACCGGTACGCCTATTTGGGAGAAGTCGTTATATTCCATACTCCAGAACACGTTCCCCCAAGCCTTGTTAAGTGTGTCGATGCTGCCATAGGTTTGCTCACACCACAGCTGGAATGCGTTAAGTGCGGCCACCGAATAGCTGATGCTGGTGCTGTGACAGCCATATTCGTTATCGGTTTGCCAGGCAGAAATAGCCGGGTGCTTGCCGTAGCGTTGTGCAAGCTTGGTCACAATACGTTCGCACTCAAGTCGATAGGGTTGTGATGAGAAGCAGTAATGCCTTCGTGAGCCAAATTCGCGTGTTTGTCCATTTTCATCAACCGCCAGCATGTCTGGATTGCTTCTGATTAACCAGGCTGGCGGCGTTGCGGTCGGTGTGCCTAATATGACTTCAAGCTTTGCATCGTGCAGTGTGTCAATCGCTCTGTCGAGCCAGTCGAACTGATAATCGTCTGCCTTTGGCTCTAAGCGACTCCATGCAAATTCGCCTATGCGCACCATGGACAAACCAAGTTTGCGCATATGTTGTGCATCAGTGGCCCATTGCGACTCGGGCCAGTGTTCTGGGTAATAGCAAACGCCGGTTTTCACGATTGCGTATCCTTCACAGCGCGTAAGGCGGCGGCAGCATCTTCAGGCATGAGCGGATTAACAATGTTGTTACTGCCCGATTCAAAGCCTGCCAGATATTTTAATTTTTCCGCATCACGCAATGGTGGGTGAAAGGCCAGATGGAAACACCAGTGCTGGTTGTCGCTGTGTTCATCGCATGGCACGTTGTGCAGCAACGTTATATTGGGCGCGGAGCGTTGAAACAGTAAATCGTATCGCTGCACCTGACGTTGATAAACTGCCGCCAGTTCATCGAGTTCACTTTGCGACGTATCGGCTAAGGAGCTTAGATGCCTGTTGGGCAGTATCCATGTCTCATAAGAGAAGCGCGCGGCGTAGGGCACGATGACTGACCAATGTTCATTTTGCTCTACCAGTAATTCTTTTTGCACATGTTCTGAGGCCAACATGTTTTGCAATAAAGACTGACCCTGGTTTGCCCTCGCGTAGTCGGCCTGAGCGTGGCGCATGGAAACCGCAGTGTCAGTAACAAAGCTGGGTGCGTAAATTTGTCCGTGAGCATGCAAATTTGATACGCCAATTTCTACACCCTTGTTTTCGAATATCAGTACCTGAGCAACATCGGGTTCGTTTTGCAGCGCAACGTACTCATCTTTCCAAAGCTGTGCTACTGCCTGCATGTTTTCTGGCGATAAGCTCGCCAGCGTCTCGTTGTGTTTTTCAGACCAGCACAGCACGCGACAACGGCCGTGTGCGGGGGCGTATGTATGCAGTACGTCGTCATTGTTTTGCGCTGATGGAGCGCTTGAAGACAGCGTGGGAAAATCATTGTCGAATGCGTATACACCCTGATAATCAGGATTGGTGGTGCCTGCAGCTCGTTTAACGCGAGGACACAGATAACATCCGGGGTCGTGTGACGGTTGCTCTGTGGTGGTGACTTTTTCTATGGCGCCCGACCAGGGTCGGGCAGCAGTGGTTGCCGAGATGATAACCCATTGTTGTAACAGTGGTTGCCAGCGTCTTTGCCAGTTTGCGCTCATGTGTGTACCTGCTGTACACCGCAACTGGGGGCGATCGTATAAAAATCAGCGGTTAGCCCGGTCTGCTTTTGATAGGTTTTGCCGACGTTAGCGATAAAGTCTTCACAGTGGTCTTTTTCAACCAGGTTAACTGTGCAGCCGCCAAATCCAGCGCCGGTTAATCGGCTGCCCAGCACACCGCTTTGGGCTCTTGCCGCTTTGACCAAATGATCCAATGGTTCACTGGATACATGGAAGCAGTCGCGCAACGAATCGTGTGATGCATTCATTAAGTCGCCAAACGTGTCCAGTCGACCTTGCTCAAGCGCCGGTACAGCAGCGTGCACTCGGGCATTCTCTGAAGACACGTGTTGGGCGCGCAGAAGCGCTATTGGGTCATCGGTAAAAAGCGATTGGTGTTTCTCCAGATCTTTCACATCGAGTTCGCCAAGGGCTTTGATAGGCAAGTGATCTTGTAGCAAAGCCAAAGCGCGTGCACATTCAGCAACGCGCTCGTTGTAGGCTGACTCGTTAAGTTCACGACGTTGATTGGTATTGGCCAACACAATTGAGTGATTTGTCAGGCTGAGCGGAACTTGTCGATAGTCCAGTGTTTCGCAATTAAGGAGCAGTGCGTGATCGCGTTTGGCCATGGCCACGGCAAATTGATCCATGATGCCGCATTGCATGCCAACAAAATCATTTTCAGCAGCCTGCGCCATCTTGACCAATTCAAGTAGGGGTAAGCCGCAGTCGAATACTTGGTTGATGGCAAAGGCAGTAACCACTTCAATGGACGCAGACGAACTCAAACCCGCACCGTTGGGTACATTGCCCGAATACAGGCAATCGATACCGTCAATGGCAAAACCGCGTTTAACAAATTGGTCGACAACACCCAGTGGATAGTTGATCCAGTTGTCGCCGTAGGTTTTGTTGATTTGCTCTTTAGACAGTTGTGCGAACATATCGAAATTAGTTGAGGCAAAACGAAATTGATCATTTTGTGATCGGCGTATTAACAGCATGCTGCCACTGTCAATGGCACAGGGAAATGCATAACCACCCGTGTAGTCGGTGTGGTCACCCACCAGATTAACCCGGCCCGGGGCAAAAAATTGCTGTACAGTGGATTCCGGCCCGCCAAACTTCTCACTAAAACGTGCCAGCAGGCGCTCAAGATTAAACCCGTTGATTGGCGTATTGCTCATGTCAGGAGGGCTCCAGTACACAATGCACCAACAGCGCTGATTGCGGTGGCATAACAGGAAGCGACAGTCCGATGCGTGTCAGCAGTTCGCCGGTGCTCGTGCAGTCATTGCTGCACCACTCGGGCATGACTTTGTTGAACGGAATAAGTTGCTCCAGATTATTACTCAGCATGGAGATGCGGTAGCGTTTGTCAGGCTGTAATCCACGCATGCGCTGGCAGCCGGGTCGGGTTGCTTGCAAACTGTCGAGAACAACAATGCTCACCAGCGCCTCGTCCATGGATTCGGACACCAGGCAATTTGCGTATAGCTGCTCGTAAGATGTTGGTAGTTGCCAGTAGGTAGCGTTGGCAAGCCATGCGCGATGGGCTTTATAAATACTGGTGTAGTGATGCAATGTGGCGACATCGTTTTCGTCAAGCACGCGGGCATCAAGTTCGAATCCAAATTGACCTTGCAACGCTATAATGGCGCGAGTGTGCAGATTGGTGCTTCGGCCCGTCAGGTGAGCATGCAAGTGGCCGACATGCGCGCCCATTATTTCAGGTGGAAAAAAACGCATGAAACCTTGCTGGATACTGGCGCGTGCAAGCGGGTCAATATTGTCTGATGTCCAGACACGCCCGGTGTGTTTCAACACACCAAAGTCGCAGCGCGCGCCACCCGATGCACAGCTTTCGATTTCAAGCTTCGGGTGTGCGTCAATGAGTCTTTGCATCAGTGCATAAACGGCAGGCGGCTGTTTGTTGGCCCGACTGTTTTTGCCATCGCCTGCCAGAACCAGGTCGCGGTTCATGTCCCATTTAATGTAATCGATCTGATACTCGCTGACCAGTTGGTCAATGTGTTTGAACAGATAGTCGGCCACGGTTTTATTGGCAATATCCAGTACCAGCTGGTTGCGAGCCAATGGTGTTTCGATGTCATTGTGTTGTAACACCCAATCAGGGTGTTCGCGATAAAGCTTGCTGTCCGGGTTGACCATTTCGGGTTCAAACCACAATCCGAATTGCATATTGTGAGAACGTATGTGTTTGGCCAGCGGTGCAAGTCTGTTTGGAAAAACACTTTCATCAACCATCCAGTCACCCAGTCCGGCGTTGTCTGAGCGCCGATTGATAAACCAGCCATCGTCGAGAATAAACCGCTCTGCACCAATTTTGGCTGCTGCGTCTACCAGGGCGTTTAAATCGGTGTCGTTAAGGTCGAAGTACATTGCCTCCCAGCTATTAGCGTGAATAGGTCTGGGTTGACGAGTCCAGGCGGGCAGAATATTGTTTCGCGCGAAACGATGAAAACGTTGCGAGCATTGGTTCAGGCCCGTACCAGCGGTGAAATTAACGGGAGGGCAATGCAGTGATTCGCCACTGCCAAGCACCTCTTCGCCAGGTTGAAGTAATACGCCGGCTTGAATATAGCCGTTGCCATCTTGCAAGCGTTCCACCTTGAAGCTGTAGTTACCGCTCCACCCCAGGTGCACGAATAGGCAGTCGCCACAGTCAACGCTGAGATCTTCGCTGGCACAGATAAGATTGGGTGCGTGTGCGTGACCAGTACGCCCGTGTTGGTTGCTGATATCAATGCGACCGGGTCCGATGTTGCGTTGGTGGCTCTGATTTTCCATTCCCCATCGCCCGTGTTGAGAGATAAGCTGAGAGAGGTGAGTGGCCAACGGCAAAGTGGCACTGGCAAGCCATGCCACGTTGTAGTCGTCTGGACCATCGTTGGTCAGCGTGGTCTCAATGCTGGCAACATCGCTTTGCTGGTCCAGCGTTATTATTTTTACCAGTGTGAGCGCTTGGGCGTTGTCTTTGTAGGTCAGCGTAATCGAGTTGCCAGACTGAATTATCTGCTGGCAAACTAAATGACTGGCACCGCCCGAATTCTGGCGATGTCCAATAAGCCCAGCAGAACCCATGTAGCCAGTGGCACTTTGTGGAAACAGCGTAAGCGGTGCGCGGGCATCCAGTGTTGCAAACGCGTGGGCAGTGTCATCGTGACAAGACAGCATCTCGGCACTGATTTGGGCGTTCAGCCGATCGCCGAACCATGTCAGAACCGGGCCTGTGGCCGGGTTGGCAATAACCAAACTTGATGTGCAACTATCAAGTTGAAAAAAGGTAGGCGAGTTGGGCATGAAGCAGATCGTGGGCCTTAGTGCTGGAAACCAAATTTGCACAACAGTGCGAAAGATGGAACAATGTTCCAAAAGTATAAAAGCTGATAGCAATGAGTGTCAATTCAATTAAGCCTCGAAAGTCATCCGACCGAAGCAAGCACGAGCTGCCCAGCGAGAAATCTGACAAGCCGGCCAATGAGCAAATAAAAAAGAAACAAGTAGGCGGTGTTGTGCGAGCTATTCGATTGCTCGATTTACTGGTGTCAGAGGGCCCCCTTCGATTTGCCGAAATTGAAGATCGCTCCGGGTTGCCCAAAGCCACGTTACACAGAATGCTTAATGATCTTATTGACGAGCGCTTTGTGATTTTTGACGAGCGTGCGCTAAGTTATAACGCTGGGTATCGCATCCTTGAAATGGCCAATCGCGTTTGGACCCGGTCCGATATTCGCATGCTCGCGCGTGATCAGCTTTTAGCGCTTAGCGCTCTGACAGGCGAAACCGTACAGATCGCTGTACATGCAGATACGCATGTGGTTGTTATTGATCATGTGGAAAGCACTCAAAGCGTTCGTTTGTCGATCAGTGTAGGTAACAAATCTCCGGTGTATTGCTCAGGCACCGGTAAAGTCATGCTTGCATGGTGCGATGCGCAGCGCCAGGAAAGCATCATTTCCAGAATTTCGTTTGCCCGCTACACACCCAACACAGTCACTAGTCTGCCTGAGTTACACAAAGACCTTGCGTTAATCAGTAAACGAGGGTATGCATTAGATTTAGAAGAGAGCTTTATAGGCACCAACAGCATTGCAGCGCCAATCGTTGATCACGGTGGCCAGGCAATCGCCGGTATTAGCATTACTGCGCCAACCTTTAGAGTCGGCGTTGACGAATTAGTGCAGTGGAAAGAATCACTTATTGCGGCGGCGGCCGAAGTGTCCAGGCGTCTTGCGCCAAGAGCAGGGGGTTCCATGGATTCCAGCATTAACTAAACCCGAACATTGCGTATTACGTGATTTTATATATTGGTATTTATACTTATGGCTAATGTTGAATTTAAAAATGCGATTAAACGTTACGGCAATGTGACCGTCATTCATGGTATCGATTTGAAGCTCGATAGTGGCGACTTTATCGTTTTTGTCGGACCTTCAGGTTGTGGTAAATCCACGCTCTTACGAATGGTTGCTGGTCTGGAAGAGCTCAGCGATGGTGAAGTTCATATTAAAGATCGCGATGTCACCGAAGTGGCCGCTGTCGATCGCGGCATTGCCATGGTATTTCAGTCGTATGCGCTTTATCCACACATGACTGTGGCTGAAAACATGGGTTTTGGCATGCGCATGAATGGCGTCGACAAAAACATCATTGACGAAAAAGTATCGCAGGCTGCGCAAACCCTACAGCTCGACAAACTGCTTGATCGCAAGCCCAAAAACCTTTCGGGTGGTCAGCGACAACGCGTGGCAATCGGACGCGCCATAGTACGAGACCCGGATGTTTTTCTGTTTGACGAGCCCTTGTCTAACCTTGATGCAGAGCTCCGAGTAGAAATGCGCTTACAAATCGCACGGCTGCATAAGCAGTTAGGCGCAACCATGATTTATGTAACCCATGACCAGGTTGAGGCCATGACCATGGCTGACAAAATCGTGGTGCTGCGTAGCGGCCAGGTAGAGCAGGTTGGGTCACCACTGGAGCTCTATCATCAGCCAGACAACCTTTTCGTTGCTGGGTTTATCGGGTCGCCACGCATGAATTTCCTCGATGCAACGTTATTGGAGGGGTCCGCCACTGGGGCAGTTATACAGCTGCCAAATGGCACCAAGGCAACCATACCCGTCGATGCGTCATCCGGCACACCCAACACCGCAATATCGCTGGGCATACGACCAGAAGATCTCGACAAAGCCACCGGTGGTTTTTCCATTCCGATGGACGTGGATGTTGCCGAACGATTGGGTGGTAGTACTTATCTTTATGGACGTTGCGGTGGCCTGGATAACTTTGTTGTGCAACGTTCTGGCCTTGACCCTACTGGCAGTGGAGATACTGTTGATATTGCAATTCCGGAAGGGGATTGTCACCTGTTTGATGAAAACGGTATAGCGTTCAGGCGTCTTAACAATAACCTTTAGTTAGTCTTAGATTTGAGTGTCCAAGCTTGGATCGAAGTGCATTTCAAGGTGGGGGATGGTATTGCTGTTAACCATGCAATAGCCAAATTCATCGAACAACAACCTGGTTATCGAAGCATTGCGTGTCTGCCACAGCTTACGCATGGTCATGTCAAAATCAAGCCCGAGTACCTGTTTGACCACACTGGCAATGACGCCACCGGACGTGAAAAACACCAGATTGATGTCGGTTTTTTGTTGCTGTTCAAACGCCGCAACCGCTTCCTGAACGGCTATCCAGCCTTGCATTGAAAAAGTCTGCCAGCTCATGGCTTTGTTGGCATCGCGCTCTGCAGCATTTTGCCAACGCGTCATGATTTCAAAGTATTGGTCAAATGTGAAATCCTCGGCCATATCGCTGTTTAAACCTTCGCCGTACAGTTTGTCTATAGTGTGGTGATCGTATTCGTTGAGGACCTCCGTTGATTGTAGTGAGGGTATGTGATCAACCTTGGCCAGAACCAGTTCGGCGGTATGTTGCTGCCGCTGCAGCGTACCGCAGAACGCTCCGTCAATTTTAAAAGACTGTTTTTTCCAGTAATCTCCCAGCAATTGAGCCTGGCGAATGCCAAGCGACGATAGCCGATCATAGTTATCGGTGCCAGCTGATGCCTGACCGTGGCGTACAAGGTATACGTTAATCATGAGTGACAGTTTTGGATGGTTGGTGATATGTGTGCCAGTTCATTGTACGCGTGTGGTGAGGGTATGTAGGTCGTTAGATTAATCGTATTCGTGCGCCGTATTATTGGGTACAAAATCTCACTTTAATTCTGGCAATGCGAATTACAGCGCGTAAGCAGTAATTTGCACTGTGAACAGTTGGATATCTAAACAGGTGTCTTTAAGTTGGCTTGTCCGCTTACCGTTAACGCAAATGTAATGAAGTAATCCGATAGAGATTAGAGAAACAAAAGAAAAAACATCATGGTTGCAAACTTACAACAAACAGAAATTCAGATGCAAGAGGATTCATTTGAAAGCGTAGTGCCGGTAGCGCCTCCCATGAAGCGTATTTTGCTGGTTGATAATCAGGCGCATGTGTTGCGAGTGATGAAATTAACGCTTGATCGTAATGGCTACGAGGTGGATACGGCGCTCAGTGGTGATGTTGCACTGCGTATGCTGCGAGAAAACAATTACGACGTACTAATAGCCGATAATGGTCTGGTTAAGATGGATGGGCGGCAACTGATCGATACCGTCAATGAGCAGTTTCGTTCTCGTGCACCGGCTATGTTTCTGGTAACCGACCAAAATGCGGCAGATCTTGAAACCTGGTCAAGGCAAGTCGACAGAACGGAGTGCATGGCAAAGCCAATCAGCCTACGGTATCTGGTTGGTCGTTTGAACGAGCTTTTCGGTAAGTACGAAACGGCTTAGTTAACCGGCATTAGGAAGTCACACACTCAGTAGCCTGACGGCCTGACTTGCACTTTATTTTCAATCACATTCCTTACGAACGCCTCAGTCCTCATCTCTTTTGTTGCTGGTTGAAATAACACTGGTGACAATATTAGCCACAATACTGACAATCAGCGAGCTCAGTAACGCTGCGGCTAACATATCTCCCAATTGATTAGATGTCACTATGGTCGCGTCGAGCGCGTCGCGCAGTATCATTCCTGCAAACGCGCTAACAGCGCCAATGATGGCAGCCGCAGGATAAGCTAACCAGCTTCTGACGAAAAGCTTGCATATTAGTATGCCGATTCCAGCGCCAATAAGCGCTATGAAGAGGGGTGTGATAAGTCGCATATCAATACCTTCATGGTTGATCAACGATAGAATAACGCAAGTTCGGCTTGATTAGCACCGGTATTTGTATGAGCACAGAATTCGCATGAGTACACCATTGGCATGAGCACAGAATTTTCACCATCAGCCATGTTTCGAGGTATCGGACTGGCTTTGGCAGCTTTTGCTGTGTTCAGCTTGCACGATGCGCTGATAAAAAGCATCACAGGTGTACCGGTTTTTCAAATTGTTTTCTTTTCTGTGCTTTTCAGTTTTGTACCGTTTGCTTTTATGCTGGCGCTGGGGAAGCAGGAAATTACGCTACGACCAAATCTGCCGGGGCTCATTGCCTTGCGTTGTATGTTTACGGTTGGCTCCCTGCTGAGTGTGTTCTATGCATTCAACAATTTGCCCATGACGCAAGTTTACTCGCTATTGTTCTCGGCACCGGTGCTGATAACCTTGCTATCCATTCCGCTGCTGGGCGAACAGGTTAAATTAATACGCTGGATTGGCATTTTGCTGGGCTTGGCCGGTATCCTTATTGTGCTGCGCCCTGGCACCATGGCTTTGTCGGGTGGACACTTCGCGGCTTTATTGGCGGCGGTGTGTGTGGCTTTTTCTTCTGTCATCACCAGAAAAATCGGGGCGCGTGAGCACAGCGTAACGTTAATGTTGTATCCAATGCTCACGAACGTCGTTGTCAGTGGATTTTTAGTGTTGTGGGTGTATCAGCCAATGCCGGGTCTGGCCTTATTAAAAGTGTGTGCGGTTGGGCTAATGAGTGTGGCTGGGCAAATGTTGCTGATTAACGCCTACCGAAGTACTGAAGCTCAATATATTGCGCCCATGCAGTACAGCCAAATGCTTTGGGCGATCGTGTACGGGGTGTTGGTTTTTAATGATTCCATCGACCGGAACGTCATAATCGGGTCATCCGTTATCGTATTTTCGGGTTTATTGTTTATGTGGCGTGAACTGGTGGCATCGGTGACGCAGCCGGTGTTACGCACCCGCAATCTGCGTATGACCGGTGGTCCGCAAGCCGTATCAACAGAGTCAGATAAGATGGACCCAAAACGCGTCAGTCATCATGACGATCATTGAGGACGGTGGTTAATGAGCGTAGATTTCGATGTTTTGTCTGAGGAAGTTCTGAAAGCCGCTGGCTTACGTATGCCGTTTGGCAAGTTTGAGGGCACCAGGTTAATCGATCTGCCCGAGCCTTATGTGGTGTGGTTCAAACAACAAGGGTTCCCAAAAGGCCGACTTGGTGAGCAAATGGCCCTGGTTTACGAGATCAAAGCCAATGGCTTAGAGAAGTTGATCAGGCCCTTGCTGGAAATTCAACCAGAATCTGATGCGGACAAGCCTTGACCATATGGCGTTGGATGGTTACTCTTTACTCATGGCTACTCACGTACTTCTCCTGCTGCTTATTCGCCCGGCCCCTTTCAGGGAGTCGGGAGTTCGACGCTAGCCGGGCCCGAAGCATCGGGCAAAGCCATACATTAAGCCCAGTCTGTCCTAGTCAATTCACCACAGGATTTGCACTGGCAAAAACGTGAGATCAGCATGTCAACGCAGTATCATTATCAGCACCTTAGCTGCTTATCCCCAACTGTAATTGGAACAACTTTAACAAGTAGCCTTGCAACGGCTTATGTCGAACTGACTCGACTTATCCGGCTGCTGAGCGTTTGTGCGCGCTCGGCAATCAGCCACCTCAGCACAGTCAGCACTTTTACCTTGTTGTTCCCTATTAGAAAGAGTAACGCATCATGAAAATCGACCCTGCAACCAAATACCCTCCGTTTGCCCCAGTCAATCTACCCGATCGCACGTGGCCGTCAAAGACCATCGTTGAACCACCTGTGTGGTGCAGTGTCGATTTACGTGATGGCAACCAGGCACTTATAGAGCCGATGGGCAGTGAGCGAAAGCTGCGCATGTTCAACTTACTGGTGGCGTTGGGTTTTAAAGAGATAGAAGTGGGGTTTCCGGCCGCTTCTCAGACTGATTTCGACTTTATACGACATTTAATTGATAACAATTTGATACCCGGTGACGTCACGCTACAGGTATTAACGCAATCGCGTCGCGAATTAATTGAGCGTACCTTTGAATCGTTAAAAGGAGCTAAGCAGGCTATTTTGCATTTGTACAACTCTACTTCTGAACTTCAACGCAGGGTTGTATTCAAACAGGATAAAGACGGTATTAAACAAATTGCTGTTAACGGTGCTGAAATGGTTGCTGAGTGCGCGCAAAAATACGCAGACATTAACTGGCAGTTTCAATATTCACCAGAAAGTTTTACCGGCACTGAAATGGACTATGCGGTTGAAGTCTGTGATGCCGTAAACGATGTTTGGCAGCCCACACCAGACAATAAAACCATATTGAATTTACCCGCTACAGTAGAAATGTCCACACCCAACATTCATGCTGATCAAATTGAATGGTTTACCCGTAACATAAAAAACCGTGACAGCATCGTTATTAGTTTGCATCCGCACAACGATCGTGGCTGCGCAGTAGCCGCTACCGAATTAGCGCTAATGGCCGGTGGTGATCGTGTTGAGGGCACGTTGTTTGGGAATGGAGAGCGCACCGGAAACGTTGACATTGTTACGCTGGCTTTAAACATGTTCACCCAAGGTGTAGAGCCAAACCTGGATTTTTCCGATATATACGATGTGATGCGTACAGTGGAATACTGTAATCAGTTGCCAGTGCACCCGCGCCATCCTTACGCTGGTGAGCTGGTATTCACGGCGTTTTCAGGGTCGCATCAGGATGCGATCAAAAAGGGCTTCTCAGCAATGCGCTCCAGTAACTCGTTAACCTGGGAAGTGCCTTATCTGCCCATTGACCCGGCCGATCTTGGTCGTACCTATGAGGCTGTTATCAGAGTGAATTCGCAGTCGGGTAAAGGCGGTGTCGCTTTTATCATGGAGCGCGATTATGGCCTGGAGTTACCGCGCCGCCTGCAAATCGAATTCAGCAAAGTGGTGCAGGATATCAGTGAAAAAACCGGTAAAGAGGTTGACTCTACCTCTATCAGAAACGCCTTTGATAGTGCGTTTATCAATGCCACATCACCTTTAGAGTTTATAAAGCACACCAGCACCGAAGACGAGCACGATGATTCAATTCGTTATCTTGTTGCAGTGGTTAAGTACAAGGGTGAGGAACTTGAAATCAGTGGTCAGGGTAATGGGCCGGTTGATGCATTTGTGCAAGCCATCACCAAGCACTTTAATGTTGATTTTAGAGTGGTTGATTATCATCAGCACGCCACTGGAGCTGGCGCTGATGCGCAAAGCGCCTGTTATTTTGAGATACAGGCTGGAAAAGGGGAGACCCGCTACGGTGCTGCGCTTAACAGTAACATCGTATCGGCATCACTGATTGCTGTTTGCAGCGCGTTTAATCGAGCTGTAAGCGATAAATTACTTAGTCCATCCACGTAAAGCCGAGAGGCTTATGCTTGCATGGTGACGTATATAGTTGAACGTCTAACGTATAAAATATAAAAATGAGCAAAAAATTCGACAAAGATGCGCTGGACTACCATCGTTATCCAGTGGCTGGCAAGCTTGAAATCAGTGCCACCAAAAACATGGTTAACCAGCGCGACTTGGCTTTGGCTTATTCCCCCGGGGTAGCAGCGGCTTGTCGAGAAATTGTTAAAGACCCATTACAGGTGTGTGAGCTTACCGCTCGAGCTAATTTGGTTGCGGTTATTACTAACGGCACGGCGGTGTTGGGTCTGGGGCCAATAGGTGCCTTAGCATCCAAACCGGTCATGGAAGGCAAGGCTGTCTTGTTTAAGAAATTTGCCAATGTCGATGTGTTTGATATTGAGCTGGACACCACCGATGTTGATAGATTTGTTGACGCAGTGGCGCTCATGGAGCCCACTTTTGGTGGCATTAATCTGGAAGACATCAAAGCGCCTGAGTGTTTTGTCATAGAGAAAAAACTGCGTGAGCGCATGAACATCCCAGTGTTTCATGACGATCAGCATGGCACAGCCATTGTTGTGGCCGCCGCTATCCGCAATGGCTTGAAACTGGTTGAAAAAGAGCTTGCCGATGTAAGGCTGGTGTGTTCGGGCGCTGGTGCGGCGGCCTTGGCCTGTTTGAACCTGCTGGTTTTCATGGGGCTAAAAAAAGAAAACATCACAGTCTGCGATATCGACGGTGTTATTCATTCGGGGCGCTTGGATACCATTGACGAGTACAGAGCAGTGTATGCCAGACAAACTGATGCCCGGGTCCTCGACGATTGCATTACCGATGCTGATGTCTTTCTGGGGTTGTCAGCGCCTAATGTGCTATCGGGTGAGCAAGTGGCGCGCATGGCGCCAAACCCTTTCATACTCGCTTTGGCTAATCCAGACCCTGAGATTAACCCGGAAGAAGTGCACAAGGTGCGGGACGATGCGGTTATTGCAACAGGGCGTTCAGATTTTCCGAATCAAGTTAATAATGTGTTGTGCTTTCCGTTTTTATTCAGGGCGGCGTTGGATGTAGGCGCAACCGAAATCAATGCTGAGATGCAAGCCGCTTGCGTCGAAGCGATTGCCGATATTGCTACCAAAGAAGCGTCCGATGTTGTCGCCGCTGCATACGGTGGTCAGCCTTTTCGGTTTGGTCGCGAATACTTGATACCAAAACCGTTTGATCCCAGACTCATGATTGAAATTCCACCACGGGTAGCCAAAGCTGCCATGGACAGTGGGGTTTGCACACGACCCATAACCGACTTCGATGCCTATCATAGGAAACTGAATGATTTTGTGTTTCGTTCTGGTTTAGTCATGAAACCTGTTTTTGAACGGGCTCAAGCTAACATGCAAAAAGTTGTGCTCGCCGAAGGTGAATCATCGCGGGTGTTAAACGCAACTCAAATTCTGGTCGATGATGGCATCTGTCGACCATTGTTATTGGGGCGTATCCAAAACATAGAAGAAGAGATCGAATCGCTGGGTTTGCGTCTGCGTATTGGAGAAGGGTTTGATGTACTCGACCCCATCGATAACCCAGACTTTGATCGGCACGTGGATATTTACCATCGTTCAATGCAACGTCAGGGTGTCTCGCCGGAATACGCATCAAACGTTATCAGATCACGCAACACCGCTTTGGGCGCTTTGTTGGTTAACAATTTTGAAGCTGATGCCATGGTGTGTGGCACGCAAGGCGCTTATGCAAGGCACTTGCGATACTTGTGCGACATCATCGGTATTCAGGATGAAGTGTCAGATATATCGGCTTGCATTTTAATGATACTGAATTCGGGTACTGTGTTTTTAACTGACACTCACGTCACAGCCGACCCCAGTGCCGAAGAAGTTGCCGAAACCGCCGTCATGGCTGCCAACATTGTTACGCGTTTTGGCATGGTGCCAAAAATAGGTTTGCTGTCGCATTCCAATTTTGGCTCCCGAAATAACCAGAGTGCACTTAAAATGCGCGAAGCTCGTAATATCCTTGCCAAGAACCACCCCAATCTGTCGGTTGAAGGTGAGATGCACGCAGACGCGGCTTTATCACAAGAAACCCGAGATCGAATTTTCCCGAATGCCAGTTTTGAGGGCAGTGCTAATCTGCTGGTCATGCCAAACCTGGATGCGGCTAATATTGCTTATAACTTCGTTAAAACTGTCAGTGAGGGCTTGCCTGTAGGGCCAATACTGATGGGGCTCAGAAGGCCTGCTCACGTGGTGACCGAGTCGACAACGGTGCGTGGTATTGTTAATTTAAGTGCCATTGCAGCCGTGGATGCCATTGACTACAAAAAGAATAATCCCGATGCTGCCGAGCAACACAAAGCCAGGTTAGCTCAGATCTACTAAAGCTGCTACCATCGGAGCCAGTTAAGCAAGCAGCAGTGTCTATGGAACTCGAATTTTTTTTAAATCGCCTGGAAACCCAACCTGAAATGGTTGAGTTTCCCGATGTCATAGCATTGATTAATCGTCTGTATACCTACGTGCCCACCAGTTTTCGCAACCACAATATTATTAACGAGGCAGGACAAAACACGGGTTCTTGTAAGCTTTTCGCTTTTGCTCGTTTGCACGATCTTAGTGATGAGCAAACGCTGGCCTGCTTTGGTGCCTACTACCGATCAGACGTGTTGAAAAACCCCGACGGCGATAGCCACCCTAATATCCGTCAATTCATGGAAACAGGTTGGGACGCTATCGAATTCGATGGCGTGCCATTGCGCGCCAAACACCCACTAAAAAAATAAATCCGCAAAATCAGCGCTCGCTGACAAACTGCAGTCTAAGCTGCAGTCTTTTCTGCAATCTAAGGTGTCGTCTTAAGTCTACGCAAAGACACTAACCAGTCCAGCTGCTAGTCCAATAAGTCCACCAAAAACACCGCCCCAGACAACAAGCCAACCCAAGTGTTTGCGAATCATTTGTTGCATGATGTCGCGAACCATTTCGGGTGTCAGTTCATCAAGTCTTGCTTGCAAGATCGCATCAAGTCTCACCATAAATTGCTCGCTGCTGGTGAGGTTGGATATTTGTTGATTCAGGATTTTTTGAAATCGCGGTGATGCCGCTGCGTCTTCCAGGTATTTTCCCATCCGGCGTTTAAACGGGTCGCGCATACTTTCCAACGCGTTATCGCCACCGAGCATACCCAGCATTGAGCCAAACGATGATTCCATGACTGTTTCAACTAACTGATCATATGCCACGTCCAGATCAATGCCGGCAATGATGGGTTGTAAGTCGATGTTCAGGTCGCCATCAGGGTTGCTGAGCACTTTCTCAACTCTGTCTTTATTGAACAAGTGCTCGTGCACCATGCGCAGGATGCCTTGTTTAAATTGCTCGAAATGCAACACAATGACACCAGAGCCGTAAAGCCCGGGCACACGCTCAAACAACATGTGCACAGCCAGCCAATTGGTTAAGGCGCCAGAGAGGGCAAATAATCCGGTGCTCAGTAGAACGGCCTTAAGTGGCCCGGCAAACAGAAAGCTCAGCCCGATAATGCCCAGCGCTACCAGATTCGGGAGAATATTTTTATTCAGTACGGCATTCATAGTGGTGATGTTTTCGGTGTTCGTGTACGGCGATCGCAAAGTGTAGCTAAGGTCCCAGTCGCTGCGCGGCTATTTTGGGTAGCAGCTCACAATTAAACCTATCGCAACTTTCGCCATTATTCGCCGTAGGTTAGACGATGAAATTTCTATAAGTTATTGAATAATAACAATATAAATATGTTTTTACTTGGCTTTTCCAGCGCTGCCTGTGGCACTTGGGGGTATCACGTTGGGCCTGATCCCTGCTTTTACCGAGGTAGCACTACTGCAAGTAAGAAAAACCCCCATGCAAATTCTTCAACGTTGTAAATCGATTTTATCCGTAGGCGCGTGCTTTTTTGCCGCACCCGTTTTCGCAAACCAAGCGCCATTTATTGATCCTTTGCAAGACGTGACCGTGACTGTTGGCGAACAAGTCAACGTTCGCGTGGTACCCACCGACCCGGAAGGCGTTGTTCCCGGGCTGCGCATCATCGATATTCCTGCTGGCGCCATGTTTTCTGATAATGGTGATGGAACGCGAACCTTCAAGTGGTTGCCGCAACAAAACCAGATTGGTGCACACAAAGTCACTTTTGAGGCAGTCGATGCGATCGACCCTAATCTTCGTAACGGGCGCAGTATGGTGATCTCTGTTAGTGCAGCGGCGTTTCGTGAAGAACCTGAAACTGCCAATCGTCCTCCTGAATTTGAATCTCTGATTAACCGATCAATCACCGTTGGTGATGCATTCGATTTTCGCGTGGTTCCGTTTGATCCGGAAGGGCTGGTACCCGGTTTGCGCTTGGATAACCTGCCCCCAGGGGCAAGCTTTGAAGACAATCGAGACGGCACCAGGCAGTTTCGCTGGACGCCATCAGCACAACAAACAGGCAACCACCAGCTTAGCTTTGTGGCCTTTGAAGAGGCTGATGCCAGCATTAATACAACCAAGACTATTACGTTAACCGTGAATGCCGGTAATCCCGATCGTGAAGTCGATAATGAAACGGGCAACGACAACGGCCTGGCGTTTGTTGATTTAACTGATCAGTTTGTGTTTTTGGGTCAGCCATTAAATTTAAGGGTAAAAACCACATCGGCCGATGGCACAGTACCCGGTTTAGCGCTTGATCGTATGCCGGTTGATTCTTCTTTTCAGGATAATGGTGATGGCACGCGAACGTTTCGCTGGATGCCGTTCCCCATTAACCTGGGTGATACCTTCGTGGATGTCATCGCTATAGATTCCAAAGATCCAACTGTACGTATTAATAAAACCATTCGAATCAGGGTTGAGCGCGACCCCAATAACCCGGTTAACTTTTCGCCTGTTATAAACGGTATTAATAATCCAACCATTCGGGTTGGCGATACGCTAAACCAGATCGTGTTTCCAAAAGACCCAGACTTTACCGTGCCTAATCTTCAAGCGTTAAACCTGCCATCTGATGCGCAGTTTGTTGATAACGGCGATGGTTCTCGCGATGTGGTTTGGACTACTGATGCCAGTGACTTAGGCGATCATACTTTTCATTTTCGTGCATCCGACAGTGAAGATGCGAATCTGTTTGACGAAAAATCTTTTACTGTCAGCGTGGTTGAGCGCGCTACCTTTGACAGGCCGGGTGAACGCTTGCGCGTGCTTGCAGAGCAACGCGACTTTTTGTTGGGTTTCGCCGTTGTACTTAATTCTGCGGACATTGCTGACAACCAGTTGTATCGAGAAATAGCGGGTGAGGAATTTAATATGATCACCCCGGAAAATTCGCACAAAATGGGTTGGATACAGCCACAACGTGGTGTGTACCGATGGGAAGATGCAGACGACATAGCTGACTATGCTGTAGAGAAAGGCATGGTGCTGCACGGACACCCTTTGATCTGGTATGCGCAATTGCCAGGTTGGGTGCAGGGTGCTGATCCTTCAGAAGCTCGCTCCATTATGCGTGAGTACATCAGTGCTTTGGCGGGTCGCTATCGCGGACGCGTTAAAGTATGGGATGTTGTTAACGAGGCCATTAATGATGTAGATGGTCAATTGCGCGAATCAATCTGGTATCGCGGTATGGGTGAAAGCTATATACGTGAGGCTTTTCAATTGGCCAGGGCAGCTGACCCAACTGCAGTATTGTTGTACAACGACTATGACGTGTCGTGGTTCAATACAAAATCAGACGCCATGTACAATCTGTTAAAACGTGAGCTGGACGCAGGTACACCC
Organism: uncultured Granulosicoccaceae bacterium; assembly: GCA_938035525.1. Lineage (GTDB taxonomy): Bacteria > Pseudomonadota > Gammaproteobacteria > Granulosicoccales > Granulosicoccaceae > Granulosicoccus. Next base: position 3,239 of record CALHOI010000016.1, on the reverse strand, counting down.
ATTGATGGTGTTGGTTTTCAAATGCACTTACGCACCAACTTTACTGATTTTGAAGGCATGAGAAACAACCTTCAGCGATTTGCCAATTTGGGATTGGATATTTACATAACCGAATTCGATGTGGCACAGGATGCTGAGGGTGAAGAACAAAAACAGGCGGAAATTTATCGTCGAGCACTGGAAATCTGTTTAGCTCAACCCGCATGTAAAGCGATGCAAAGCTGGGGATTTACCGACCGCTATTCGTGGCGTGCAGGTAACAAGCCGTTGCTGTTAAGTGATAAATATCAGGTAAAGCCTGCTTATACTGCGTGGCAATCAACGTTGCGTGATTATTTACGCTAGAAACCCAGGCGTGTCTTGGCAGCCTGACCACTGATCTCGCGTACCAGCGTTGGTACCAGATAGCCGGGCAAGGTGTTTGTTAGTGCTTCAGACAAACACCTTGCCTGTGCATCAGTGACCTGAAAGTGTGCTGCACCAATAACCGGGTCGGTTGCGTGCAGGTAGTAGGGCAGTACGCCAGCTTCATAGAGTTTTTCGCTTAAACGTACAAGCGTTTCGCCGCTGTCATTTATGCCTTTAAGTAACACGCTTTGGTTTAGCAAAGTCACTGGGCTTGAAACCAGCGCCCGTAAATGCCTTTTCATGTGCGAATCTATTTCGTTTGGGTGATTGCAGTGCAACACCATAGCAACCTTGCAACGCGAACCGGCTAATCTGGAGCACAGTGTTTGGGTTAGTCGTTGAGGTACAGCGACGGGAAATCGTGTGTGAATGCGAATCATCTGTACGTGCTCAATGCACTCGATCTCATCGAGTAGTTGGCTGAGCAACCGATCGTTTAATAACAGTGGCTCGCCACCGCTTAGAATCACTTCTTTTATGTTTGGGTCTTCACTGATGTACTGTAGTGCTGGCGTCCAACTCTTTGGTGTTAAGCGATTTGCCTCGTACGGAAAATGTCGTCGGAAACAATAACGACAATTTATCGGGCAACTGACCGCTGCCGTTAGCAGCACCCGTCCTGCGTACTTGTGCACAAGCCCCGGTCGAACATTGTATTGGGTCTCCTGTAGGGGGTCAGAGCTAAAACCTATTGGGCTGGTGTTTTCCGATTGTTGTGGCAGTACTTGCAACAACAAAGGATCGTTTATATCACCGGCTTGCATTCGTGCCACAAATGGCAAAGGTACGCGCAGGGCAAAGTCATTGCGGGAACTGATTGCAGACAGCTCACCAGGTTCCAGGTTTAATAATGATGCCAATACGTCAACATCGCTTACCGAATTGGATACCACGGTTTGCCAGTCCCAATCCTGACAAGCCTGTAGCGGGTCGTGCTCTAACGCGTCTGGTTTGACCTCTTTATTCACTCGGCTTGTTCACTCGATTTGCTCACTTGGCTAGCTCGCTTGGCCAGCTCACTAAGCTTGTTCGTTGGACTTGTCCACGAGGCTATGCTCACTAGATTACTTCCACTGTGCGACTTACGCGTCGTTAGTAGGTGGTTTTTTGCGTCGTCGTGAAGTTCGCGCACCTCTGCCTGTGGCGGAACCACCAGCAACCGACAAGTCACCAGAAAGTTGCGCACGTGCACCTTGTGATACCTCGCCCAGTTGTTCGGCAATTTCGTCGAGTGACGGCGTGGGAGCTGGCTGGTATTGGTCGATCGCGTCACGCATGGCCTGTACGTGCAATGGCGATGTGCCGCAACAGCCTCCAATGATGGACGCGCCGGCATTGGCTGCCATTGCCGCGTAACTTGCCATGAGTTCGGGTGTACCGTTGTACACAATTTCGCCGTCAATGTATTCGGGTATGCCGCAGTTGGCTTTGGCCACCAGGGCGGGTCGCACACCAAGGGTATCTCTTGCTGTACTTAAGTTTTTGACAGCGGCGACAACCTCGCTGGCACCGACGCCGCAATTGGTACCGACAGCCGTAATGTGGGTATTCAGGCTGGTGCTGATACGAACGGTGTCTTCTGCCGTTAGTCCCATCATGGTGCGGCCATTGGTGTCTATGCTGACGGTGTACACAATGGGCATACCCAGTGAAGCAACGCCGGTCACAGCAGCTTCTATCTCTTCGGCAGAGGAGATGGTCTCAATCCACATGATATCAACGCCGCCTTTTTTAAGTGCCAATGCCTGTTCCTTGAAAGCAGCTGCAGCGTCTTCTATCGACACCGGTCCGTTAGGTGCCAAAATTTCACCGGTTGGGCCTATGGAGCCTGCGACCAGCACTTTTTTTGACGCGCCATCGGCCACTTTTCGGGCTATTTGCGCTGCATTGACGTTTAATTCTTCGACTCGATGGCCCGCGTTGTGCAGCGCTAGACGGTAGTGAGTTCCACCGAATGAATTGGTTAAAATGATATCTGAGCCAGCGTCGACAAACGATTGGTGCAACTTCGTGATGCGCTCGGGGTGGTCCGTGTTCCACAACTCGGGAGAATCGCCGGTTTCAAGGCCCATACCAAACAAATTTGTGCCAGTAGCACCGTCAGCGAGTAGCACTCGCGATTCTTTAAGCCGGTCTGCGAGTATGTTGTTCATGCTTGAGCACCGTTGTCCATGAATAAAATGGTTATTACTCAGGAATTGCAGGGCGTGAAACCTCAGGACTTGCGGATTTCTGTGATTAGCGATACGCAGGAGTTCGCCGCCATGGCGGACGAGTGGCGTGCATTCGCGGCAACCAGTTCTGCCTGCTTTTTCATGAGCTGGGAGTGGCATTATACGTGGTGGCAGGTCTATTCGGCGCGAACTGACCGACTTTATATTTTGCGCATAACCCACGGCGATACACTGGTTGGGTTGTTGCCGATGTATGCACGCCGACATGGACTCTCTTTAAGCCGCACCCTCATGTTTCTAGGCACTGGTGAGGCTCGTGAAGACGAGGTTGCCACAGAATACCTCGATGTCATCGCGCATCCTGAATACCGATCTCTGGTTGCCGATGTTGCGCTCGACTGGCTTGCCGACTGTACCGAGTGGAGTTTCGTGGAACTCAGGTATTTGCTGGATGACGCCTTGTTGATCAGCGCCTACCGGCATCGCAGTGATTTGCACGTCCATGAACGCAGCGTTGGTTTTCGGTATCGAGTCGATCTGGCCGATGATGAGCAGGCCCACATGGCAAAATTCAGCAACTCGCGGCGCAAGCGTATCGAGCGTAGTCGCCGTGCCTTGGTTAAGGATGGTGGTTTAAAACAGCTTTCAGTGACCAGC
>CALHOI010000015.1 GCA_938035525.1 uncultured Granulosicoccaceae bacterium | reverse complement strand
CGGAATCATTTCTTCAAGGCCTTTCAAGGCACGAAAAATTAAGGTGCGATGTGCCCAGGGACAAGCCAGTGATACGTATAAGTGATACCGACCGGCTTCGGCGTTAAATCCGGCATCGCCGCTGGGTCCGGCAGAACCATCAGCGGTTATCCAACTTCTGAACTGGGGCGCTTTACGAACAAACCGGCCACCACTGGCCTTCGTGTCATACCACTGGTCGACCCATTGACCCTCTTGTAAAAGCCCCATGATGAATTCACCTCTTTTGTTTTCATTTGCACGAATAAGCACCCTCGCTCACTATTCTATAGGGTTGCAATATTTTGAACAGATAAGCATTATGGAAATAATAGTTCAGATTATTAGAACACTATGGGGCAAATTGAAGATCTCCGGGCATTTGTGCAGATTGTCGAACAAGGCAGCATTGGCAAAGCGGCCGATCAAGCTGGTATTGCCAAATCGGCCATGAGCCGGAAGCTGCGAATGCTGGAAGAACGTCTGCAAGCGGTATTGATTGCCAGAACTACACGCCAATGGTCGTTAACTGAAGCAGGCCGAGAGTACTACGAAAAAGGTCTCAACGTCATCAGCACTTTTGATGACTTCGAGGCATCCATGCGTCACGAAACAAGCTGTTTACGAGGCGAAATAAAACTGTCGGTACCTTTGTATTTTGGCAAGGTTAATTTGAGCCCACTACTGCTTACATTCGCCCAGGAACACCCTGATGTACATCTCAATGTAGACTTTAGCGATCGAATCGTTGATGTCATTAATGAGCACTACGACTTGGTTGTCAGAATATCTGACCTACAAGATTCAACGTTGATCGCTCGCCAGCTTTGCCAATCGCGCCATGTTTTCTGTGCAAGTCCCGAATACATTGGTGGCCACCATCCAGTGGAAAAGCCTGAAGATTTCAAATCTCATCGCATTATTCAGTTTGGTTCATCCAAGCGCCCAAAATGGGTTTTTGGTACACCAAGTGGCAAAGAACTTAGTGTGGCACTGAATACATCAATGAACTCTTTCGATGGTGAGTTTTTAATAGACGCCGCTAAACAAGGTTTGGGTATTGTGCGGGTGCCCGATTTTCTGGCTCAGCCATCATTAAACAACGGCACACTCGTGCAACTTTTAAAAGAGTACTGCCCTAAACCCAGGGGAATTTATATTGTTTACCCAAGTGCCCGGTATTTGCCTTATCGCACTCGTGTTTTAATGGAATATCTACTCGAAAACGCTTCAAAAAACTGCGACGCTTAGCTGAACATTTAAAACTGAGGTTTGTTTTTAAATTGAGGGTTTGCTTTTACTGTTGACGAGTACTTTCTCGCATGGCGTTAGTCACATTGATATCGTATCGCTTAGGCAATTTGGTTTTCGATTTATCGCCACTCAGTAAATCTGTGATGAGTTTTGCTGTTACTCGGCCCAATTCTTCAGCATCAAATTTCACAGTGGAGATAGTTGGATTGGAAAATCGTGAAACCTCAAAGTTACCAAATCCGGCTACACCGATATCATCGGGCACGCTAATTCCCTGCTCTTTCAGTGCGGATATAACGCCAAATGCCGGCGCGTCTGATACACAGAAAATGCAATCGATATCGTCATAGTACTGCTTAAGATTACTGCCGATAAAATGCCCGTCTTTGATTGACATAGGAGGCTGACCAAAGCGAATCATTCTGTGAGCAGATAATCCCGCACCCTCCATAGCGTCTTTGAAGCCAGCACGACGCGCCGCTCCACGCGTCCATTCATCGTTGGTTTCGCACAAAAACGCTATATTCTTATAGCCAAGCTGTATGAGTTCCTCGGTCATGCTGCGCGCAACATCGCGGTTGGAAAAACCAATGGTATAGCCGATGGGCTTAGGTGGTGTCTCCCACAATTGCACCACCGGTATTTGCGCATTTTTGAGTAAAGTTACCGTGCGTTTTGAGTGCCCATCAAAAGGCAGCACGATGGCTTCTGGGCGTCGCTTCAACAAACTTTCTACCAGAACCTCTTCTCGTTGGGCCGAGTAGTCGGTATGACCAAGCAGTATTTGTAAGCCAGTGTTCTCCAGTGCATCAGTTAAGGATTGCACCATTTTACCGTAGTGAACGTTATTGATTGAAGGCACAAGAGTCGCTACAAAACCCGAGCGTTTGGTTGCAAGGCTACCTGCCATTTGATCGGGCACGTAATTCATTTCTTCGACAATTGCCAGAATACGACTTCGGGTTTTTTCAGTCACCAGGCCGTTGTCACTAAGCGCACGGGATACAGTCATACGCGAGACGCCTGCAGCTTGTGCTACATCTTCCATGGTGACTAATTGCTTTTTCTCGTTTTGCATAGACCGAAAACCCAACTAAACGTGACGAAATTGTTTCAACCAGGACAAGCCAACTTCGACACTATCGCCTCTTGGCTTGTACTCAGCGCCAATATAGCCTTGATACCCTGCTTTTTTAAGCACACCAAGCATATAAGGGTAGTTTATCTCTCCTTCATCGGGTTCACCGCGATCATGAACCGCCGATATTTGCACATGAACAAAATGCTCGACGTACTGGTTAATCAGTGTTTCAAGATCACCCTCTACTATTTGCGCATGAAAAAAATCAAACATCAGCTTCATGTTGGGCGCACCAACCTGCTTAATTATGTTAACCGCTTGTTCAACTGTACTGAAGTGATAATCGGGTACCGCCCGAGGGTTCAGCGGTTCTATCATAATGACCTTGCCACAAGCGGCGGCTTGTTCGCAGGCGTAGTGAAGATTGTCTATATACGTCGTTTCATTGCTAGCTGAGCCCGCGGTTAAGCCTGCTACCACATTCACGTTTGTCGCATCGATTTCTTTGGCATACTCAATAGCCTGATCAATAAGTACCCGCGCTTGCGTATCCTGCCCGGATATCGCCGCCAAGCCAAAAGCACCAGCTGGACCCAATGCGGTGTTGAGCCCAACCATGGGCAAGCCCGATCTTTGTAAGACCGCACTGATATCTGTTGCTGGGAATTCATAGGGAAAATGACATTCAACCGCATCAAAGCCTGCATTGGCCGCAGCTTCAATGCGTTCTGGCAGTGGCAGGTGATCCCATAAAAAACCCACATTGGCAGAGTATTTAAAAGACATTCCCATACTCTCTAATCGATAAAGCGGATGTAATTTGGCGCAGGGATATCGTAATGCTCACCGGTTGCTTCTATTAGTCCAGTATTTTTATCTCGGCTGAACAACGTGATATTGGATGAATCCTGATTGGCAACCAGTACTGCACCACCACAAGGTGTTAAGGCGAAATGCCTTGGGAATTTGCCACCCGTGGGAACCACATCGATACGCTCTAATTGCCCATCTTCCAGCACCTTAAAAATGGCAAGCGAATTATCACCGCGATTAGATACGTAAAGAAACTTGGCATCTGATGAGAGTTTTATTTCAGATACATAAGACACCTGGTCGCGGTTCTCGAGCGTGGATTCGTACTGAATAGGAATAAGTCGCTCTTTGGTTTTTTCAGGCTCTGATGCATCAAGCTTGGCCACGCAAACCGTGTTAAACAGCTCATTGGATACATAGGCTATATCCATGTCAGGGTGCATTACCATATGGCGAGGGCCAGAGCCAGCTTCAAACTTAATGTGGGTATCGGCTTCGAGTGATTTTTTCACTGGGTCGTAGCGATACTGGAATACGGCATTCTCTCCAAGGTCAGGAATAAATACCCAGTCTTTCCAGAAGTGTGCACAGTGGGCATGTGGCCCAACCTGACGATTTTCCCAATGGTCTTCGCGGTATTCTACCTGGCGCCACTCACCTTCTTTGCGGTACAACTGCTTAAAGCTCTGCAACACACTGCCTAACTTACCGTCTTTGTCAACGTCGACGACATCGATAATGGCATCCCAATAATTGATGACGATGGCTGAGTCTTTTTTAGGTGACAGCGAGATATAACAAGTGGACTTTCCTGAAGCCGTAAACGTGCTTTCGTTGTTTAAGCTGCCGTTCTCACCAATACTTAATTGAACAACATCCCCATTGGACTGAATGGTTTCTACGATGGCGTAAATCATCTTGCCGTTGCTATGTGGAATTAGCACCGCGGGATTCAAAATATCGGTAACGTGTTGTTCAGACAACGCGCCGTCTTTTCTAATGGTTAAGCCGTAAATGCCTTTACCAGAAGTGGGTGCGTAAGGTTGATGCGCCAGAGCATCAAGGTCGGTGTAGGTACCAACCAGAAAACGAAAATCTTTATCGAGTTTTATTGCGTTTGACATTTTAGCCTCTACCCACAAATGGCATACCATTAGCCATAACGTTCATTGTCAGTACGTTCACATCCGGTGGTAAGTTGGCCATATACAAAATGGCATCACAAACTGGTTGCACACTTATCACCGGCTCTTCCTTAATAGACCCATCGCCTTGCAATACGCCTTGCGCCATAGCATCGCCCATGTTCGATGTGATGTTACCCAGATCAATTTGCCCACAACAAATCCCATATCGTCGACCATCAAGTGCCAATGACTTTGTTAGTCCCAAAATGGCGTGCTTACTTGCCGTGTAAGGCGCTGAAAATAACCGAGGTGTGGTAGCAGATATAGAGCCGTTATTGATGATACGACCCCCAGCATCCTGTTTTCGCATTTGCCTGAACGCCGCTCTTGCGCACAGAAATGCACCGTGTAAGTTAACGGCCATTAAATTGGTCCAGTCTTTAACGTCCAATTCGTCAATGGGTACTGCTGGAGCAGCTATGCCCGCATTGTTGAACAGCAGATTAACTTGACCAAATTTTTCGACAGTACTGTTAAAAAGCTTATCGACCTGCGCCTCTTCGCACACATCACACTCCACACCAAGGCCTTCTGTCTTAAACGCCTTAACAGTTTCATCGATCGTGGCTTGTGTTCTTCCAGCCACCACGACATTCCAGCCGGCATCACTTAATGCGATGGCAACGGCTCTTCCTATTCCACCACCACCACCTGTGACTATTGCTACACCTGACATAATGCTTTCCTGTTTTAACCTTTAACGGCACCGGCTGTCATACCGGTGATGATTTGTCTTGACGCAAACAACGTGAAAATAATAGGTGGAATAGCCAGCAACATACCCGTTGCCATAATGACGCCCCACTCAACATTAAATTCAGACATGTTGTTCACAATGAGAATCGGAACTGTTTTTGTGTCTCGATCTGACAATGCCGAGGCCAGCAAATACTCGTTCCATGCAATTCTAAACGTAAAGATTGCCGCTGCAGCCAAGCCTGGTTTAATTAACGGCAACACCACTTTAAAAAACACCTGAAACGGCCCTGCTCCATCCATGCGTGCAGCTTCTTCGAGTTGTCGAGGCACTTGCACAATAAAACTTTGCAGAATCCATATAACAAACGGTAGGTTCATGGCGATGTACACCAGAATTATCCCTGAGTGTGTACCAGCAAGACACACATCTCCCCTGCCCCCAAAGGTCTCCCTTATAAAACCGCCAATTAATCCGTCTTTGTCCAAACAGAATTCGTTATTCCATAGACCAAACACAGGTACTAATAAAACAGCAGGGGGAACCATACGAACCATCAAGGTGGTGGCAGACGCGGTATCTCGGCCCATAAATTTGAAACGCACCAGGGCATAAGCGGCCATACAGCCAATGATCAACGTAAGCACGGTAGATACGATGGCAATCACCAGGGAATTTATAAATGCACCACCAAATTTAAGTGCACAATAATCCAGATGATCAAGTTCATAAGGCAAGATGTCGCATAAGGCGGTTTCATAGTTCTGGATAGTAGGCATGAAAATTAACCCACCCGTACCAGAGGTTATGTCGACATCGAGTTTAAACGAATTAATCAGCATTATCGCAATCGGGCCAACGGCCATTATGATCAACATAACGACGATGGCATAAAAACCCGGATGCTGGCGTTTTGCTATTGTATTTGACATTATCCAATCTCCGCCGCAACGCGCATAGCTCGTGCCGCTCGATATTCCATCCAGCGGTTATAAGCCAGCATACAAACCGTTAAAACAAGAAGCATAATCAACAAGTAATTGGACATAGCGGCAGCTACACCCAGTTCGCGGAACTCAGTTGCTGTTCTGGATATGCGTAAAGCCAGTATCTCTGTTGATAAGCCCGGGCCGCCTTCAGTCATTACCAAAATGACCTCCAACACTTTGAATGCATCGATAAGACGCAACAGGCAGGTAACGATCAGTACCGGCATCATTAGCGGTAACTTTATGTGCACGATTTGCTGCCAACCAGTAGCGCCATCGATTCGAGCCGCTTCAAGTGCCGAGCGTGGCAGCGATTGTAATGCCGCTAATGCAAGAATAAATATAAAAGGAGTCCATTGCCAGATGTCAGCAATAATGACAGAGGTCAAAGCATTCTGACCTAGCCAATCAATCGGTTCCAATCCAATTGACTTCAGTGTTTTATTGAAAATACCAATAGTTGGGTGATACATATACCGCCAAACAAGACCCACGACTACAGGCGCAATCATCATTGGTAATATAAACAGCGTGCGTAACATGGACATACCGCGTAATTTTCTGTCCAACAAAAGTGCAAGCCCTACACCGATAACCATTTCAATGGTGACAACCGACAATGCAAACTTAAGAGTAACAGCAACGCTTTCTCTGAAATTGGGGTCGTTCCACAAGGTGTAGTAGTTTTTTAAGCCAACAAAAGTTGACTCTCCCAGAGCCTGACTGGGGTCCCAGTCACGAAAGCTGCCATAGACCATGTAGCCCAGCGGATACAACAGAGCCAAAGCCATGATAACCAAAGCAGGCGCCATGAAAACGTAGGGATAAAGGCGATTGATGCTTGAATTAGACATTACAATTACGGCTTATATCATTAAGGCAAACGATCAAGGCAACTTTTGACGCACAGAGCATGCGATGCGAACAAAAGTTGCCGTGCGGTTATCTACTTACACGCTTATTGAGACCAGGTGTAGTAACCAGCTTCGTCCATGACCGCTTTGGTGCGTTCGGCAACACCGTCCAGCGCTTCCTGGATATCAAGGTCTTCTGTAAGCACCTTAGACAAGGTGGTACCCAGATCGGCATTGATTTTTCCCCAGACCGGAATGATTGGACGCCAGTCAGGATCAGCGTGCTGCAGTGCTTCGCCAAAGGTTTTCATGTGTGGGAATTTTGCATTGACTTCTTCATCGGCGTGGGTTGAGAAACGCGACGGGTTACCACCGGCCATCGCAACCATTTTGTCACCCTTTTTAGATGTCAGCCACTGCATGAGTAAAAACGCAGCGTCTTTGTTTTCAGCATTTTTTGGAATACCGATACCAAAACCACCTGTTTGACTACCACGACGAGTGCCCATTGGGTGCATCGCCCAACCGACTTTACCAACCACTTTAGATTTAGAAGGGTCATCAATTTGGCCTGCCACAACGGTGGTATCCAGAAACATGGCCGTGTCACCAGCAAGGAATGAACCCAGGGCTTCACCAAAACCAAAGCTTGCCGCGCCTTCAGGACCGCAATCAACGATTGTCTTCAGTGCGTTTGCAGCCTGCACACCCGCTTCGTTATTCACAATCGGGTTCCAGCTGTCATCGAACACTCTGCCACCAAGTGGTGCCAAATGTAGCAAGAAAGCGTGACTAGCATGATGACCGGACGCGGCTCGAGAACTTAAACCACCCATGCCTGGTTCTAATTCAGGAATCTTGCATGCGATTTCAAGCATTTCGTCGTAGGTTTCTGGAACGGACAATCCGTGCTTTTCGAAAATGTCTTTTCGATAACCCAGAATAGAAGTTTCAGATCCGTAAGGAATACCAAACAATGAACCTGTCTTGCCTTGTAGGTAGCCTTTGTTTCCACCAGCAAATCCGATGTTGTAAACATAGCCATCGATTAAGTCGTCAGCATCATAGTTTGGATCAGCCAACTTTGGATTCATGTAATAACGCGCCAGGTTTTCTAGCTGATCTGCATATACGTAATCGGCTTTAGAAAAGACCACGTAGGCAATCAGATCGTAATCGCCTTCTTCCTGAGCAAGTTCGAGCGTCTGGCGCTCGCGCATTTTCAAATACGGTAGTTGATCTACCTCGACTTCAATACCGGTTTCTTTTGTAAATTCTGGCAGTATTTTCCTTACAGCATCATAGTGCGGATGCGCAGGAAAATTCACAATCAATGTGGTGCCCGCAAATTCATCATACGGGCCAGCAACCGCCTGGCCTATCAGCAAAGCTGATGTAACCGCGATACTCGCCAGCGTTTTTGTAAACTTAAACATGTAACTCCTCCGTCTATTTACTATTCAAAATTGATCAAGACTCAAACTATCGCCTGATCGGTGTCAACATCAAAAAAATGCAAATCATCTAAATCTACTGCAAACCTTAGTTTTTCACCTAAGCCTATCGGTGTATCTGATTTCAACTCCACCATGACTTTTTGCCCTGAGCAGTCACCAATCAACACCGACTGTGCTCCGACGTATTCAGATACAACAACATTAATATCGATAGAAGATGCTTCTGGCGCGGATGGATCAAATACAAGATCGCATGGCCTTATACCCAGCAACACTTCTTTACTGCTAGCACGACCCAGTCTTTGCTTTGTGTTGTCGTCGCAGCGCAATGAAAACCCAGAACCAATCAAACTTGTAATGTCACTGGTGCCTTGCACACTGGCTTGCAGGAGATTCATTGGCGGTGTCCCCAGAAAGCTGGCAACAAACTTGTTGGCTGGATGTTTGAACAGTTGTTCCGGTGTGCCTTCTTGTTGAATTTTTCCACCGTGCATGACCACTATACGATCTGCCAGCGTCATGGCTTCAATTTGATCGTGTGTTACGTAAATCATGTTCTTGTGTACACGTTGACGCATCATTGCAAGTTCTGCCCGCATTTGAGTACGCAACTTGGCATCCAAATTTGACAAGGGCTCGTCAAACAAAAAGGTTGAACTATCACGCGTCAGTGCTCGACCCATGGCCACGCGTTGTCGCTGGCCTCCGGAAAGTTCTGCAGGCTTGCGATGAAGAAATTCTGTTAACCCAAGAATTTCAGCCACCTCGTTAACCTTGGTATTGATTTCTTTCTTTGGTCGCTTTTCCAAACGTAAGGCGAAAGACATATTCTTTGCTACGTTCATGTGTGGGTAAAGCGCATAGTCCTGGAACACCATTGCCAAATCGCGTTCCTTGGGCTCCAACTTACTCACGGGTTTGTCGTCAATGTATATCTCACCCGCACTGACTGATTCCAACCCGGCAATCATGCGCAATGTAGTGGACTTACCGCATCCAGAAGGCCCAACCAATACAGTGAATTCAGCATCCTGCATTTCCAGGTCGATGCTGTGCAGCACTTCAAAGTCGCCGTAACTTTTGGATAGATTTTCAAGTTTAATCTTTGGCATTTTTAGCCTTAAATTTGCTCATTTAGCTTCGCTGTTACGCCAAGCTGTTTAATTCGAAAAATGTTACCGGTAACATTTTTACCCAAAAAAAGCCGGAAATGCCACACCGCTTTATTACATCGTACGTTTGTTACCAAAACCCTATTTTGCCCTCACTCGATAAAGACGACTCACGGCTTACAAACAAGCTGTGATACCACCGTCTACAAATAAAGTATGACCATTAATAAAACTGGATGCATCTGAACTTAAGAAAATGGATGCTCCAATGAGCTCGTCTAATTGCCCCCACCTACCAGCTGGTGTGCGCTTGGCCAGCCAGTCGCTAAATGTATCATCGGCAACCAATGCCGCGTTGAGCGGTGTATCAAAATAACCCGGGGCAATAGCGTTAACCTGTAAGCCATATTGCGCCCAATCAGTTGCCATGCCTTTTGTCAGGTTAGCGACCGCTCCTTTTGTTGCGGTATACGGTGCTATGCCCGGCCTGGCCATGGCTGTTTGCACCGATGCAATATTGATTATTTTGCCTGAACCTCTGGAAATCATGTGTTTTGCAACGGCTTGACCAACATTAAAGACCGAAGAAATATTGGTTTGCAGCAGTTTTTCAAACATAACCGGATCGAAGTCTTCCAAAGGCGTACGATGCTGCATACCGGCATTGTTAATCAGGATATCGATATCACCAATGGTACTGGTTGCACCGTTTAACGCCTCGGCAACTGCAGCATGATCTGTGACATCAAACGGCAGTTCAGCAACATCGATTTGATTGTCGCTTAGTGACTTTGCTGCGGCAGATAACTTATCTTTGTCTCTGCCATTGACAATAATGCTGGCGCCTGCTTCACCAAGCCCACGTGCCAGAGTCAGACCGATACCTTGGCTAGACCCAGTGATCAAGGCTCGTTTACCGGTTAAGTCGAAGCGTGCAATACCCGTGGTCATTTAGTACGTTCTCTGCTCAGAAGCCTTAAGGGAGACTTTCACTTGATTTATGTTACCGGTAACATTACACTATTTGTGTATCAAACTGCAACTCTTTTATCGTGTTAATTTCTGCAGAAAGGCACCAATCTGTTCTCTAAACGACTAATGACCTTAATCGCCGCAAAGGTAAAATGGAAAAATCCCAATGAAAACACTTGTTATTCATGCGCCGCTTGATTTAAGACTGGAAGAGGTCGAGTTGGATGATCAAACTCCACAAGCCGACGAAGTTATTATTGAAACGGCAATCGGAGGCGTTTGCGGTTCCGATTTACACTATTACAACCACGGCGGCTTTGGTCCGGTCAAGTTAAAACAACCGATGATACTGGGACACGAAGTCTCAGGGTACGTTAAAGCTACTGGGTCAAACGTCACTGACTTTCATCCGGGCGAACTGGTTGCTGTTTCCCCTTCCCGACCCTGTTATCAATGCCAATACTGTTTGAAGGGTCAACAAAATCATTGTATTGACATGCAATTTTATGGCTCGGCGATGCCATGGCCGCATATACAAGGTGTTTTTAGAGAACAACTTACTGTTAAGGCAATCCAGTGTGTAAAGGCCGAGGGACTAACACCCGCAGAAGCTGCAACCGCCGAGCCTTTAGCTGTCGCATTACACGCAACGCAACGAGCGGGAGATTTGGTTGGTAAACGCGTTTTAATTACCGGCTGTGGGCCTATAGGCGTGCTGTGTGCAATCACTGCTCGCTTATCAGGTGCAGCAGAAATAGTTGCTACCGACATTGCAGACAATGCACTGGCTATGGGAAAAGAGTGCGGTGTGGACCAAGCCATCAATGTATTGAACAACAAGGATGCACTGGCATCTTACTCAAAAGGCAAAGGTTATTTTGATGTGATGTTCGAATGTTCAGGTAACGAGCAAGCATTAAGAGATGGCATCGCGGCATTGCGACCCCGTAGCATATTGATGCAAGTGGGCTTGGGTGGCGATATGTCACTACCACTGATGCAAATGACTGCAAAAGAAATTGATTTAAGAGGCTCTTTTCGCTTTCACCCCGAATTTGAAACGGCTGTGACACTGATGCAAAACAAGCGCGTCAATGTAAAGCCGCTTGTTACCCATACCCTGCCGCTGGATAGCTTTGAAGAGGCGTTTAAAATAGCCAACGACCGAAGTATCGCAATGAAAACCCAAATTCAATTTAACGCGTGAGTGCGAGCAGAAAACACCACGGCCAGCTCCAGATTTGCTCATTCAGCTAAAACCCAATAGTATCGTTCATATTGGTCCGCATAGCGCGGCTACAAGCCAAATATAAACGGAGCGTACACCATGAAATTCCCTAGCAGATCACCTAAAGTCGCGGTAGCAGCATTCGCACTGCTACTGGCTTCCACCAGCAACGCCAGCACAGCCAGCGAATGCGCAGCGGGTAAAACCTTGAAAGAAAATGTGCTGACTATTGCCACAGGCAACCCGGCTTACTATCCGTGGGTCATGGACAACAACCCGTCTTCAGGTGAAGGCTTTGAAGCCGCGGTCGCCTACGAAGTTGCAAGTCGCATGGGTTTTGATAAAGACAAGGTCGAGTGGACGTCGGCATCATTCGACCAATCCATTCAACCCGGTACTAAAGACTTCGACTTTAACCTGCAACAGTTCTCTATCACCGAGGAACGCGAAAAAGTTGTCGATTTTTCTGCCCCGTACTATTCAGCGGCCATGGCCATACTGGTGCGTAAGTCGGCTGTAGACAACGGTGCAGAGGCAACCGTTGCGTCTTTAAAAAAACTTAAGTGGGGAATAGATGCCAATACTACTGCATTGAAAATGCTGCAAGACAACATTAAGCCCGACAGCGACCCACTTCTGTATGACGACAATGTCAACGTCACCGAAGCCATGAAAGCCAATCAGATCGATGCGGCCATGTTTGATCTGCCAACCGCTCTATACCTTGGCGCGGTAGTGCTTGAAGACGGTGTTGTTTTAGGTCAGTTTCCTGCTGATCGAACCGAAACACCTGATCAGTTCGGCTTGCTAATGGAAGATGGTAGTGCACTGAAAGAATGCGTTGATATGGCGGTGAATGCCATGACTGAGGACGGAACACTTGCCAGCATCGAAGCGCAATGGTTGCAAGAAACCACTGGGGTACCATTGATTAAATAAAACCTAATGAAAAGTCGCAGCGCAACACGAGTTGCATTCGAGAAAAAGCAAAAACGCAAGGGCGTGGCTATTGCCACGCTCAGTACCTTGCTGGTTTTAAGTGCTCTGGTGGTGCTTGTTCCGCAAGCCCCTGGCTGGACCAAAGTCAAAAACAGTTTTTTCAATGGCGACATTCTGGTTTCAACTTTCCCGTCTTTACTAAAAGCATTTACTCTCGATATCGCCATATTTCTATGGTCACTACCGGCTATCGCTATACTCGGGTTATTAATTGCACTCTGCCGAGACCAGAAATCTGCGGTGATGTTTCCACTGCGGATGTTCGGTATTTTGTACACCGATATATTTCGTGGTGTGCCCGTTATCCTGACGATTTTTCTCATTGGTTTTGGGGTACCAGGACTTGGCCTGCCCCGTCCCTGGAACAGTCCGTACATCTGGGGCACACTGGCTTTAGTATTAACTTATTCAGCCTACGTTGCAGAGGTCATCAGAAGCGGTATTGAGTCAG
The DNA here is from genome assembly GCA_938035525.1 of uncultured Granulosicoccaceae bacterium. GTDB lineage: Bacteria > Pseudomonadota > Gammaproteobacteria > Granulosicoccales > Granulosicoccaceae > Granulosicoccus. Next base: position 59,361 of record CALHOI010000015.1, on the reverse strand, counting down.
TACACGAAAGCCAACGAGCGGCCGGCCACTCTTTAGGGCTTAGCCATGGTGACACCATGCGATACATAGTCTTACCGCAAGCTTTGCGCCGAGTTGTTCCCGCAAACATGAATATGTTGGTGGCATTACAAAAAGATGTGGCTCTACTGTCGTTTATAGGCCCCGTCGAGATTCTGCGTCAAGCTGGGGTGCACAAATCATTACTTGCTAACTTCACACCCTATGTTGGTGCTGCCATTATTTTCCTTGCCATCACTATCCCTGCTACCCGTTATGCCGATTACCTGCTGGCGAAGCAGCATCGAGAGCGTAGCTGATGGCACTGACAAAACTTCAATTGATTGACGTACATAAGTCATTCGGTGATATTCCCGTACTACAAGGCATAGACTTGTCCGTTGCTGAAGGCGAAATGGTCTGCCTCATAGGTTCGTCGGGCTCGGGCAAATCAACCTTGTTGCGCTGCATCAATTTACTAGAACCCATTGACAACGGGCAAATTGTTTATAACTCGCAAGAAATATCAGAACCCGGACTCAATCCACAACCGATCAGACAAAAAATTGGCCTGGTGTTTCAAAGCTTCAATTTATTTCCGCATATGAGCGCGCTTGAAAATGTCACACTGGCGCCTCGTCGTGTTTTACGCCAGCCTAAAGAGCAACTTTTTAACAACGCAACCGAGCTGTTCACCAAGTTTGGTCTTGAAGACAGAATGAATCATTACCCTGATCAACTGTCTGGCGGCCAGCAACAACGCGTTGCCATTATTAGAGCACTGGCCATGAATCCACAAATAATGCTGTTCGATGAGGTCACATCGGCGCTGGATCCGGAGCTTATAGAAGAGGTTCTGGACGTACTAAGACAATTAAAGCGTCAGGGAATGACAATGATTTTAGCCACTCACGAAATCGGCTTTGCACGCGAAGCTGCAGACACGGTATGTATGTTGGATCAGGGTCGGATAATTGAAAAAGCTGCACCGGATAAACTATTCAGCAACCCGGAAGAGCCCCGCACCCGCGAATTTTTGTCGTCAGTACTGAAAAACTGAGCCCTGACCCAACGGTTTTAAAACTAATTACAGGTTACTGTATCGATCGGCGAATCGGTATTAAATTGTTCCCCGAAACACTGCCCCTGATTAACAGTAACAGAACCATTGGTGGCAGAGCTGCCATCAAACAATGCATATACCAGGTTTAGTGGGCCACCCTGATCAATTCGCATAACACCACTGGCCATTTCTGCAAACGTGGTGCCTGAGGCAGCTGACAAACTAAAGCTCGACGACGAGTCGTGTGATGCAGTTTCGTCCAGCGAACCCAGGATATTATTAAATGCTGCTGCGTAATTTAAATCACCATTTAATTCAATGGTGTTGTTACTGGCATCAACCGTAAAACCAAACGTATCCAGTGTTGCTCGCACAGATTCCAAAGAATCAACGCTCATAACCAACGGCCCATTACCAAGACCAACATTGCTGACTGTTAGTACATCGCCATTATTGCTGATATCTGCGCGAGCAGTGATACCAGATAGCATCAGGTTCTGTAACGGGTTACCTGCTAAGGAATCGCTACGCGATGTTATCGACATAGCGCCAATGCCAATTGCGATGCTGGCAGTGCCGGAACCTGCGTCAGCCGTTAATTCCAATAACGTTGATGGTGCTATTGAAATATCGGTACCCGTGGCTGAGTCTACAATGGTCATGGTTTCGGATACCGACATGGCCATGGACGCGGATTCTGCGCCAACGGTTGAATTTAAAACACGAGCTTCAAACTTGACCGCACCAGACATGCTATCGGGAGCAGGCTCAGACTGCGTATCAAGCTCGTTTGTGCGTAAAATCATACTCTGTATACCAGCAAGACTTAACTCATAGCTTCCCAACTCGGGGGAATAAACTATTTCCAATACAGATTGGTCACGGAATAAATAGTTAATTGTGCCGCTGGAGTCGGTGAGTGCATTAATGGTGACACGCAGATCAGCAAACAGTTGCTCGCAAACACTATCACCGACCAAGTCACCCTGCTGGGCACACATATCTGACTCATCAGGATCAATAGTAATAAGGTTGCCATTGCGTTCGGTTGTGGCATTGCCTGCCAGACCTAATGAGGTTTCAAACAAGCTCCCCGATTCGTCTCTGACGCGCGTATCAAATGATTCATTAATCAGAGGCCCAGAATCGGCAGGGTCATTAAATACACCATCTGGACTTGGTTGATCAGCTGTTAAACCAATCCCCGGAACCGTAAACGCAGATCCAATCGCCGCCGAGCCATTCATTGTTTCCACGATACTTTGAAGCGTAACGCCAAGACTGGCGCTGGTATTATCGGCAGCATTGCGTTGCAGTGTGTCTGTCGAGCTGGTATTCGCCGATTCACCGGCAGTTTGAAATTCTGGCCCATTCTGGGATTCATCTCTTTCACCACATGACACCAACGCCAGTGAAGAGCATATAAGCAATGCGCTCGATAAAGATGTATAGCCCGCAGTAGAGTTGCCTTTTTTAAACACGCCAGTCTTTCCTTGTAGTTACCACTAGTAACTAACAAGGTCGGTAGTTTCTGGCACGTGTTTAACGCTTTTAGAGAAAATGTGAATTGACTCTGGTTTTGCGCCGCATCAGATTGGTTATCTAATACGTTCTGGTAGTGATGAAGCTAACTTCACACACGCATTTATAAGGTCAGTTGAAAACGCCTGCCTCAGCCCATCAGTCTTATTTCCTGAGCTTCCGCGAAACTATTCTGGCAACCCTGAACTAATGTAAGCTGTCTTTACTATGGTATAAAACTCTGCGGCGGTTTTGCCCTGCTCTCTTGGACCGTAGGAACTCTCCCCCCTGCCGCCAAAGGGCACATGATAGTCGGTACCGGCGGTGGGTAAATTAACCGTAACCACACCGGTGCGTGCATGTCGACGAAAGTGAGTGGCGCGCGCCAGGCTTCGAGTGACAATTCCGGATGTCAAACCAAAGTGAGTGTCATTGGTGACGCTGAGTGCTTCTTCGTATCCATCAACTTTTATCACTGCCGCAAGTGGCGCGAACATTTCTTCCCTATTTATTTGCATAGTGTTATTGGTGTTTATGAACACACCCGGGCACATGTAATGTCCATTGTGATCTGCATCTACCCGTGTGCCGCCACACACCAATTCAGCACCTTCGGAACGGCCCAACTTAACATACGCCAGGTTTTCTTTTAATTGCTGTTCACTGACCACTGGGCCAATTTGTGTGCCTTCTTCTAGCGCGTGTCCCACTTTCATGGCCTGCGCACCTTTTACAAGCTTCTCAACAAATTCATCATGAACAGCATCGTGGACAATTAATCTTGATGATGCGGTGCATTTTTGACCCGAACCACCAAATGCCCCACCCAGCGCAACACCGACTGCCAAATCAAGGTCGCCATCATCCATTACCACCAGCGCATTCTTGGAACCCATTTCCAATTGCACACGGGTCAAGTTTGCGATAGCAGCGCCAGCAATCTGTTTACCAACAGGCACGGAGCCGGTAAAAGACACGGCGTCTATCAGAGGGCTTGCTGCAAGCTGGCTACCTATGGCGCTGCCGGAGCCCATGACCAATGAAAAGAGCCCTTTGGGTATATCTTGCCTTGCAATGATTTCGCTCAAAGCGACAGCAGATGCAGGCGTCACGTTCGCTGGTTTCCAAACGACGGCATTGCCGTAACACAGAGCCGGTGCGATTTTCCATGACGCAGTTGCTGTTGGAAAATTCCACGGTGAGATAATCGACACTACACCCACTGGCTCACGACGTACATCGATTTCGATTCCGTCGCGCACGCTATCAGCATTTTCGCCTAGCTGACGAAGGCATTCAGCGGCATAGTAAGTAAAAAACTGCCCAGCACGAAACACTTCACCTTTACCTTCAGCCAAAGGCTTGCCCTCTTCACGACTCAGCAAGGTGCCCAACTCTTCGCTTCGCTCCATCATTTCATTGCCAATGGCCATCAAAACGGCTTGCTTTTTTTCCATACCAACGGCTGCCCACTGGCTTTGCGCCAGGCGTGCTTGCTCGAGAGTCGCATTGAGTTGATCAGAACTTGCCTGCGCGTAGACACCAACCAGGTCAGTGAGGTCGGAGGGGTTGTGGTTTTCAATTTCAGACTCACCTGAAACCCATTCACCGGCAATCAGGTTTTTTTGCAGTATTGACATGACATTGGCACGTTAAGAAAGTGCGCCATTCTCACCCAGATTGGTATATCCAATGGTTCTGAAAGTGACTATCGCTTACCTATGCGCCGCACTTAAAGCACGCGCACCCGATAGGAACGGCCCTTTAGCTTGTCTGAGCCAAGTTTTTTTAGTGCCGCTTGCAATGCTTCGCGACGAACTGCCACATAGCTGCGATTACTGACTATTTTGATTTTGCCAACATCTGAGCCCTTGATACCATTATCACCGGTTAAAGCACCTAATATATCGCCAGGACGCAGCTTCTGTTTCTTACCGCCATCAATCTGAATGGTTTGCATGGGAGCTTCTGCTGCATGCCGTTTTAACGTGCTTTTTGCAGGCAGCATGCTATTCGCAATACTGATACCCAAGCTATCTTGTATTTGTTCAATTTTGCCTGCGTCACTTGCATCATAAAAAGACCATGCCGTACCGCTAACCCCTGCTCTGCCTGTTCTGCCAACTCTGTGCACGTGGTCTTCGAAGTTTCGGCCTAACTGGTAATTAACCACAACGTCCAAAGCGTCAATGTCCAGCCCACGCGCTGCCACATCGGTGGCAACCAATACCGTGGCACTGCCGTTGGCAAAACGGACGAGTGTTTGATCGCGCTCACGTTGTTCCATTTCTCCATGCAACATCAGCACACTGAAACCGAACTCGTCGAGCCAAGCGGTGACGTCACGCACATCTTGTCTGGTTGAACAAAATACCAACGACGAAGTGGGCTGGTGCTTGAGCAACAACAACCGTAGCGCTTCAATTCTTTGTTCGTTATTTTTAACCTGATAAAAATGCTGGTCTATGCCCTGTTTGTTGATACTGGGTTCAACCACAATCATTGTGGGGTTACATAAGATTCTGCTAGCAATACGCTCAATTTCTTCGGGAAAGGTGGCGCTTAGCAGCAGAGATTGCCGGGTGACCGGCACGAAAGACATAATGGCATCGAGTGACTCTTCAAAGCCCATTTGCAACATACGATCGGCCTCGTCCAACACCAATGTTTGCACATGGCTTAAGTCCAGCGTTTCTCTTTTTAAGTGGTCTTCTACACGACCAGGCGTTCCAACCACGATATGAACGCCCTTCTCCAATGAAGTGGCTTGTAATCGCACTGGCACACCACCGCAAAGTGTAATGACTTTGACGTTGGACAGTGACCTTGCCAGTTTACGAATTTCTTCGGCCACTTGATCAGCCAGCTCGCGAGTTGGGCACAGCACCATTGCCTGCACGCGAAAGCGCTTGGGTTCGAGTCTGGATAAAATACCCAGACCGAAGGCAACGGTTTTACCAGAACCCGTTTCCGCCTGAGCTATGACGTCATGACCTGCCAAAATTGGTGGCAAACTTTTGCATTGGACGGGCGTCATTGATTCGTAGCCCAGAGACGCCAGATTATCGTGTAGCACCGGAAGCAATTGCAGTGAACTGAAGGCTGAAGACTGGCTCAAGTGACTCACTCGGGTTGGATGGGGGCGCTGCACGGATAACAACATCAGCGTTGGGGCATAATAACAGTTCGACGAATATCAATCATCAGCAGAACAAACAATAGAACCACCTACCGAATCTTCAACTAAGCCCTGAACTGAACTAAAAACCAATATGTCACTTTGTGGATTGGACTTCGGCACGTCAAATTCGACGGTCGGTGTCATTAAAGACCAACGTCCTGTTATGGTCCCTTTAGAGCAAGACACGTCAGGCCAATGGCAGACTACGCTGCCCAGCGCGTTATTTTTCGGCTTCGAAGATGATCAAATCGATTTTGGCCGCCAGGCAATCAGTCGCTACACGGCGGGAGAACCGGGGAGACTATTGCGCTCAATGAAAAGTTTGCTGGGTGGCTCTTTCATGGGAGATAAAACTCAGGTAAAAAATCGGCAGTACACATTCGATGAAATCATTGGTTTCTTTGTTCAAAGCCTGAAATCCCAAGCTGATAAATTCACTGGATCAGAATCATCTGAACTGGTATCAGTGGTTATGGGCCGACCAGTCTATTTTAACGATACCGACAAAAAACTTGATAAAGCTGCCGAAGATCATCTGGCGCAAATTGCTCGCTTAGCTGGCTTTAAAGAAGTTTCATTTCAGTACGAACCCATAGCCGCAGCCATGGACTACGAGCGGCAGGTTAAACGGGAAGAATTAGCGCTTATTATCGATATTGGTGGTGGCACATCTGATTTTACGTTGATTAAACTCTCACCCGAACGACATGGTCAGAACAACCGAGAGGAAGATTTTCTTGCCAATCACGGCGTGCATTTGGGTGGCACCGATTTTGACACTCAGTTATCAGTCAATACTGTGATGCCCGCTTTTGGCATGGGGATGCCTTTAACAGACAAAGAGGGCTTAAGCATGCCATCTGCCTATTACTTTGATCTGGCGACCTGGCACAAGATTCACCTACTTTACGACCGACGTGTGCTTCGCGAACTCAAAAACCTGCGCCCACTAGTTAGCAATAAACTACGGCTGGACAGACTTCTGGAAATACTGGCCCTCCGCAAAGGTCACCAATTAGCCAGCATGGTGGAACAAGCAAAAATAGCGCTCTCTTTACAACCCGAAGCGCACGTTGACTTGGCAGCCTTATTTAATGAGTATCAAGAGATAGACTCATGTGCAATAACACAAACGCAACTTCAAAATTCACTGCAACGTGATGTGAGTAAGATATTTAGCACTCTGGACGAAACATTGAATCAGGCTGGCGTAACACATAAGCAAATAGATACCGTATTTACAACAGGCGGCTCAACTGCACTACCGATGATACAAGCTTGTATTGACACAGCTTTTCCCGATGCACAACACATTGCCGGCGACTTGTATAACAGCGTGGGCAGCGGACTACTCATGGAAGCACAGTTACGCTACGGTTAACTTTTTATTGTTTTCCGTTTGCAGTTTCCTACAATCAGGTTTTCCAGGTCAGTAAATCATCACCTGATTTTTTTGTTATGACAGGCACCATCGCATCGTCTGTCGGATACCCGGTAACCAACAATAGAAACGGTTTTTCGTGCTTTGGCCTACCAAGAATATCGCGTAAAAAACCCATCGGGCTCGGCGTGTGCGTTAGTGTTGCTAAACCAGCCTGGTGCAGGGCGGCAATTAAAAACCCAGTGGCAATACCAACTGACTCGGGCGTGTAATAATGCTTGTGCTTGTTTCCTTGGCTATCAATTGTGTGTTTCTGAGCAAACACCGCAATTAACCATGGAGCAGATTCCAAAAAAGGTTTATCAGCATTAGTGCCTAAAGGAGCCAGCGCCTTCAACCATTCATCAGATGCTCTGTGTTCGTAGAGTTCGCGCTCTTCGATTTCCGCAGCTTCTCGAATCTGTTTTTTAATTTGCGCATTGCTTACAGCGACAAAATGCCAAGGCTGCATATTGGCACCACTTGGTGCACTGCCAGCTGCCTCAATCGCACAACGAATCACATCCTGCGGAACAGCAGCCGCACTGAAGTCACGCACTGTTCTGCGCTGTTTCATCATTTGCAAGAACTGATGACTGCGATCGACAAGACTGGACTCGCTTTGTGTGTCGAACTGCAGTGGTGCGAAACCGGTATGCTTTGCCATGGCTATAGTTCCAAGATCGGTATAATTATCATATGTCGCATCAAAGACAGAAAAACGAAAGACAAAAGAATCGCCACATTAAAACGGTTTTAGTCTCACGAATATTTTGTGTAGTATACAGCTATGAACAGCATCCCCACAGCCGTTTCAATCCGAGCCGTTGCCAAACATTTTGGCCAATTTGTAGCCATTCGCGAGATGAGCTTTGATATCGCTGACAATGAGTTCTTCACCCTTCTAGGGCCATCTGGCTGTGGCAAGACGACATTGCTTCGCATCATTGCTGGTTTCGAAAACACAACCAGCGGAACGGTGCTGCTTTTTAATGAAGAACTTAAAAACCTGCCACCCAATCAACGGCCAGTAAATACTGTTTTCCAAAACTACGCATTGTTTCCCCACATGAGTGTCGCCAACAATATCGGCTTTGGATTGCACATGTTAGGTTGGTCCCGAAAAGACATTGACGATCGCGTAGACCAAATGGTCAAGACGGTCAGGCTCGAAGAGTTTATTAATCGAAAACCGGCACAGTTATCCGGTGGGCAACAACAACGTGTCGCATTGGCACGAGCTATGGCACCTAAACCCAAGGTGCTGTTATTGGATGAACCTTTGTCTGCCCTGGATTTAAAATTACGCCAACAAATGCGTGCCGAATTAAAGGCGTTACAAAAAGAAACCGGCATAACATTCATTTTTGTCACCCACGATCAAGAAGAAGCACTGACTATGTCAGATCGTATTGCCGTTATGTCCGCCGGAGAAGTACAACAAATTGGGTCACCATCTGAAGTCTATGAGCAACCAGCCAGTCGATTTGTAGCCGAATTCATTGGTGACACTAACCTGCTCGACGCTAGTGTTGTCAGCGCACAAAGCAATCAACACAATCAGGTAGACGTCAAACTGGACTCTGGTGAATGCATTCCAGCCACTGCTGCATCACCCCATGCACTGGAAAACGGCGCACGAGGCCATCTATCCATAAGGCCCGAACACATCACACTAAACGCACTGAGTACCACCAATGACCTGGCCGGAACCATACGCAATACAACCTATCTTGGTACCGATACACAATACGAAATTAAGCTAGACAGTGGAGTTAACCTGTTCACGCGCACACAAAACAGCGGCAATCAACAACACAATTTCAGTATTGGCAACAAAGTCAACGTAAGCTTTGCTCCAAATAGCGCTAGGTTTCTAAGTCACTGATGGCTGCAGCAGGCTCAGGCAGAACGGTATCAAACACCTTTGCTCCAGTGCGTAATTGGTTGCTGCTTCCAACCTGGCTCACCGTCGGCATTTTCATGTTGTTGCCGATTGCGCTTATGCTGGTGTATTCCTTTTTAACCAAAGAATTTCGTGGTGGCGTTATATGGGAATTTACTCTGGCCGCTTATGATCAATTTGTGTTTGATCGTGGTTTATTTGGCGATGAGGCACCCAGTATCGAGTGGACTTACATCACTATTTACTTCAGATCACTGGTACAGGCCAGCATGGCCACTTTGCTTTGTTTGCTTATTGGTTTTCCGACTGCTTTTTTTATTGCCACGCGATCACCATCGACTCGCTCAATGTGGTTGTTTTTGGTCACCATTCCCTATTGGGTTAATTTGCTGATACGCACAGTATCCATGAAATTCTTAATTCGTGAAAATGGACCGCTCAATCAGGCACTACTCGGCAGCGGCTTAATTGATACACCTCTGCAACTGATCAATACCAACATTGCGGTGCAGTTGGGTTTGTTCTATTCCTATTTACCGTTTATGGTTTTGCCCATTTACGCGGCTGTCGAACGCTACAACTTTTCTTTATCAGAAGCAGGAGCCGATTTATACGCTGGTCGCTGGACCATACTTCGACGCATCGTCATACCCGCTGTAAAGCCTGGCATTATTGCCGGCTGCATACTGGTTTTCGTTCCAAGTCTCGGCGCATTCCTGGCACCCGACTTACTTGGCGGTGCGAAGACATTCATGATTGGGTCGTTAATAGAAGAACAGTTCAAGGGTAATGCTGGTAACTGGCCTTTTGGCGCAGCGTCAGCCATGATTTTACTGACGCTGGTTTTGATCGCGTTGTTATTTTACGCACGCGCGCAAACGAAAGAGCAAGTGTAGGCATGTTTACCGGCAATAATAATCGCACTTATAATCCCCGCCGCTACCCCGGTTTCCTTTTCATTACGCTTGTGTGCCTGCTCATCTTGTACGCACCATTGCTGGTTGTTATGGGTTATTCGTTTAACGACAACTTATCAATAACTAAATGGAGCGGTTTTTCCCTGCGATGGTACACCGATGTGTTCACCGGACCAGAAGCTGCAAAATTTAAAAAAGCCGCTTGGAATTCATTATCCATTGCTTTAAGTGCAGCCTTGGTTGCCACCAGTTTTGCAACCGCTGCTGCCATTGGCATGGTAAGAGGTGGCGCTTTTAACGGAAAAACCCTCAGCTTCGGCCTTATTTCAATCCCGATCATGGTTCCCGAAATTGTTACTGCTGTTGCCATGCTGATATTTTTTTCCATGATTGGATTAAAACTGGGGTATCTGTCAATATTGATTGCACATATTGTGTTCTGCATTCCGTTTGCCTACTTGCCCATTTCGGCCCGACTGCAAGGTATTGAGGCCAGTTTTGAGGAGGCAGCTCAGGATCTCTATGCAGATCGCTGGAAAGCGTTTCGCTATGTGCTAATGCCACTGATGCTTCCTGGCATGTTGTCCGGGTTTTTATTGGCATTTATTATTTCACTTGACGATTTTATTATTACCAATTTTATTAAGGGTGCAGGTGTTGAAACGTTACCCACTGCCATTTTTGGTGCGGTTAAACAAGGCATCAAACCAAATATTATGGCGCTCAGCACGCTGATGCTGTTGTTTTCGGTGTTGCTGGTCTCTCTGTCCTATTTTATTGGCAGAACTGACAAAGAAAAAAACGATGCCAACTAACTTACTTGGAGACACCACCATGTTTAAACACTGTGTTAGAAAATCACTGGCAGTCAGCATCGGCCTCTCTGCGGCGTTGATCGCAGGCTCAGCGCAAGCCGAGGGAAAACTGTCTTTGTACCACTGGTTTGAGTACATTCCACAAGAACTGCTAGACAAGTTTTCTGAAGAAAACGATGTAGAAGTCACCATGGATACATACGAAAGTAATGAATCCTTACTGGCGTCGTTAAAGGCCGGCAAGCTCGGTTCTTACGATTTAGCCGTGCCAGGTGATTACATGGTAGAGATTATGGCCAACGAGGGCCTGTTAGACACCATTGCCGAAGGCGAGCTAGCCAATAAGGGCAACATTCAGCCGCAATGGGTCGATGTACCATTTGATAATGGCCGCAAGCACTCTATTCCTTATCAGTGGGGCTCTACCAGCTTTGCTGTGAATCGCGACGTCTATACCGGCGACATAAACACAACCGATATTCTTTTTAATCCGCCCGCTGAACTGGCAGGAAAAATCAATATGCTCGATTCACAGGGCGAAGTGTTACTGATGGCAGCGCTGCACCTGGGAATGGAGCAATGCAGCACCGATCGCGACAAGCTCAAAGCACTAGACGAGCTTTTACAATCAGCTAAAGCGAACTGGGCATCATTCGGATCAGATGTGGCTAAAGACGTTCTGGTTTCGGGTGATGCTGCAGCTGGACAAATTTATAACGGGTTCTCGGCAAAGGCTCGCGCTGAAGGTGCCAACGTTGAATACGCCTATCCAAAGCAAGGCTATGTTGTCTGGATGGATAACGTGGTGCTGTTAAAAGACGCTCCAAATCGTGACAACGCACTGAAGTTCATGGACTTCATGCTTGAACCTGAAAACATCGCAGCCGTCACCAACTACGCACAATACTCCGCAGGCGTCACCGGGGCTGAAGCATTTACCGACCCGGAACTAGCAAAACAACCGGAGTCTGCCCCGCCGGAAGGTTCCGCTCCAGGAGCGTTTATCGCTGTCTGCGATCAGGCAACACAAGAAGTGTATGACCAGTTATGGACACGACTTCGTAAATAAAGCCAATGTTTTCACGTTTAAGAGTAGGTACTCATGGCACACGACAAGCGGTACGATATTTTATTCGAACCCATGGCCATAGGCCCGGTGGTAGCCAAAAACCGGTTCTATCAAGTACCTCACTGCAATGGTGGCGGCTATCGTGACCCATCAGCCGCCGCTGTTATGCGTGGAACCAAAGCCGAAGGCGGTTGGGGTGTGGTCTTTACTGAACAATGCGAAATGCATCATTCGTCTGAGATCACACCCTTTATCGAATTGCGACTTTGGGAAGACAAAGACATCCCCCAATTGGCCAAGATGGCCCAAAAAATCAAAGAGCACGGTGCGCTTGCCGGAATTCAATTAGCTTACTCGGGCATAAACGGACCTAACCTTTACACTAAAGAGGTCCCATTGGCGCCCACTGCACTTCCCATTCGTACGTTTACCAACGACCCGGTACAAGCGCGGTCGATGACTAAAAAAGACATTAAAGATTTACGTCGCTGGTTTGTTAACGCTTTAAAGCGTTCAAAAACTGCCGGGTTCGACTTGGTGTGCTTATACGGCGCACATGGCTTTGGCGTGTTTCAGCATTTCTTGTCCACTGCAACGAATCAACGCAGCGATGAATACGGTGGTAGCCTTGAGAATCGCGCACGCTTTGTTAGAGAAGTCGTTAGCGATGCCAAAGATGCGATCGGCGACACCATGGGTATCACCTTAAGGCTCTCACTCGATGAACTGGTAGGGGAATTGGGTTTTGCCAATAGCGAAGTGCGTGACTTTATCGAAATGCACAAAGACCTGCCCGATCTATGGGATTTGGCCCACGGTGCGTGGGAAGATTGTTCTGGCCCATCGCGCTTTAAAGAAGAAGCCGCACAACATGATCTGGTTAGCGGCATTAAAAAACTCACCGACAAACCAGTTGTTGGCGTTGGGCGATTCACTTCACCCGATGTGATGATCAAACAAATAAATTCTGGCACGCTCGACTTTATCGGCTGTGCCCGCCCTTCTATTGCCGACCCATTCCTGCCAAAGAAAATCGAGGAAGGTCGTATCGAGGATATTCGTGAGTGTATCGGATGTAACATTTGCATAACCGGGGATATGACCATGTCTATTTCTCGGTGCACGCAAAACCCAACCTTTATGGAAGAATGGCGCAAAGGCTGGCATCCCGAACGTATGCAGGAAAAAGGCTCGTCCAATAACGTGCTTATTATCGGCGCAGGACCTACAGGACTCGAAGCAGCTCGAGCATTGGGCATGCGCGGTTATAAAGTGGCGCTGGCCGAAGCTGGTAAACAACTGGGTGGTCGTGTTGCACTGGAAAGAAAGCTACCAGGTTTATCAGCGTGGGGGCGAGTGGCTGATTATCGCGAATACCAGCTAAGTCAAATGGCTAACGTTGACATATATTTTGATAGTGAACTCACCGCCAGCGACATTCTTGATTTCGGTTTTGAGCATGTTGCTATAGCAACAGGTTCAACCTGGTGTCGAGACGGTGTCTCGCGTCAACACGTCGTACCCATGCCAATAGACAATGCTATGCCTTTGTATACGCCGGATGATTTGATGAGCGGCAATATGCCCAACGGTCGTGTCGTGCTGTTTGATGACGACCACTATTATATGGGTGGTGTACTAGCCGAATTACTACAAGGCAATGGTGCTCAAGTGACTCTGATTACTACGTCGGCTTATGTCTCTGAATGGACAAACAACACGCTTGAACAAGCCGCTATTCACAAACGATTGGCAGAAATGGGCGTCAACATTGTGCTGAACCGCGGGGTCGCAGCAATTGCCGCAGACCATGTTGTCAGTAATTGCGTTTATACCGATTCAAAACAAGACTTCGCCACTGATGCCGTGGTCATGGTAGCGTCTCGACTACCTCGTTCAGCCGTTTACAGTGAATTGCTATTGCAAGAGAGCAAGTGGGCAGAAAACGGCATCAGTAGTGTCAAGATTATTGGCGATGCTGAAGCGCCGGGCCCTATCGCCTGGGCCACTTACGCCGGGCATCGCTACGCCAGAGAACTTGACATGCCCGACATTGGCGATGCATTGGCGTTTCGGCGTGAGATAACTGAGCTACAAATCGACTGAAGTTATAGGACCGACTCACCGGCCTGCTCTATCCATAACACCGGTCTTTAACAAAAAATTAGTCCATGAAAATTACCGAAGTCCATCTATACCAGCACAAATTGCCAGTAAAAAACGGGCCGTACACTATGGCCAACGCTCAAGTCTGGTCGCTGGATACAACGCTGGTCAAACTCATCACCAACACTGGTCTGGTCGGCTGGGGTGAGACTTGCCCTGTTGGCCCAACGTATGCCGAAGCGCACGCCCAAGGTGCTCGAGCTGCCATTACACTAATGGCACCCGAGTTAATCGGTGTGCAGGCATTGCCGCTAACCGTGCGCCGAAAACTCAATACAATACTTCATGGCCACAACTATGCAAAAGCCGCAATCGACATAGCCGTGCATGATCTGCTGGGTAAAGCCACTAAGTTATCTGTAGCACAATTGCTTGGTGGAGCAACGACCGATCGTATCCCGTCTTATTATGCAACAGGGGTTGGTGAACCAGATGACATTGCTCGACTGGCAAGAGAAAAGCAGCGTGAGGGATACCCACGCTTGCAAATTAAAGTGGGCGGCAGACCAGTAGAGCTTGACATAGAAACAATTCATAAAGTGTGGGAAGCCGTTGGCACCACAGGTGTCCGCCTGGCAGTTGATGGTAACCGTGGCTGGACAACCCGAGACACCTTAAGGGTGAGCCGCGAATGCCAACAGATTCCCTTTATTATGGAACAACCGTGCAATACCATTGAAGAATTGAAAAGTATTCGTAATAGTGTCAATCATGCTATTTACATGGATGAAAACAGCGTCGACCTTAACACCGTGATCACAGCAGCCGGAACCAACCTGGTGGATGGCTTTGGTATGAAAGTCACTCGCTTGGGCGGCTTGCAGCAAATGGTTGCTTTTCGGGATATTTGCGAGGCCCGCAATTTACCCCACACCTGTGACGATTCATGGGGAGGCGATATTATTGCTGCTGCCTGTACTCACATGGGGGCCACTGTGCAGCCGCATTTACTTGAAGGCGTATGGCTGGCCGCGCCATATATTGAAGGACACTACGATTCAAACAAAGGCATAGAGATTATTGGTGGTCACATCGATGTACCCACCAGCCCTGGCCTTGGTATCACACCAGACGAATCGTTGTTCACTGAACCCGTGATGTCGGCTGGTTAGCCAATCACTAGCCTATTGCTCATACTGGTTCAGGTCGTTGGCAATACCAGTTTCGCGATATCCGTGATGGCCTCAAAGGCGATATCAACATCCTTTTCCTCCATATCGAATTGACCACTGACAAAACGGATAACGCGTTTGCCATCGTGCTCACTTTGGGTCAAGTAGATTCTGCCATCATCATTAATCGCATTAACCAGTTGCAAATTTAATTCGTCGTGATCAGCAATATGCTGTGGCACATAGCGAAAAGTAAACAGCGATAAAATAGGATCGGTGACAATTTCAAAGTCAGGTTCGCTACGTAAACGCTTGCAAAGTTTTTCTGACCACTGTATGTGATGACGAATACGTGTTCGCAAGCCATCAAGACCATAAGCGCGTATCAGAAACCACAATTTAAGCGCCCTGAACCGCCTGCCAAGTTGAATGCCCCACTCGCTGTAATTAACCAAACCATCTTGACCATGGGTTTTTAAATACTCCGGTTGAATAGCCAGGGTTTTAACCAACACAGTAGGGTCTTTAATAAAATGTGCTGAACACTCCATGGATGCACCCAACCACTTATGTGGGTTTAACACCAGGCTATCGGCTTCATCCACACCATCCCACAAAGTTCTTAACTCTTCGCAAATCATCGCTGAACCTGCCCAGGCCGCATCGACATGCGTATACAGGTTTTCCTGCTTGGCAATTTTGCATACGTTTGCGACGCGATCCGTTGCTCCCATGGACGTGCCGCCCACACAAATAACAATACCGGCTGGCAAATAGCCAGCAGCGCGATCATCAGCAATGGCCTTTTCAAGCGCGTGTTCGTCTAAAGCAAAGTGCTCGTCGGTTGGGATTTTCACCAGATTATCCTGGCCCAAACCCGCTATCCACATGGCTTTGTCGATAGAGGAATGCGTACGCGATGAAGCATAGATACGAACGCGAGGCTGTCCTGAGAGCCCTTCAACATTGCCCCGCCAATTCAGTGCTCGCTCTCGCATGGTTAATATGGCCGACAAGGTTGCACTGGACGCAGTGTCTTGCAGCACACCTTTAAACTCCTTTGACAAGCCCACTGACTGACGCAGCCAATCGATCATGCAGGTTTCCAGTTCGGTAGCCGCCGGTGAGGTTTGCCACAACATACATTGCGCCGCCAGTGTTGTTGCCAGCTGTTCGGCAATCATTGAGGCGGGTGCTGCATTGCTCTGAAAATACGCAAAGAATCGTGGGTGCTGCCAATGCGTCATGCCATCAGGAATGATGTTTTCAAAGTCCTTGAGTATGGTTTCCATGGACTCGCCCGATTCAGGCGGCACAGAGTCAATCAATTTTGCAATATCGCCTGGCTGGGTCTGTGCTCGCACAGGTCGCTCGTCGAGCGTATCCATGTACTGGGCTGACCATTGCGCCGCCCTGGCCGACCATTTCTCAAACTCAGATTTCTTCATTTTCGTTACACCCTGTTACAAGCTGTTCCAGCAGCGAAATGCTTCTACGCCCACAAATACCGATACTGATTATGCACCACAAACATTCATTCACTGAACAAATAGGACATATCATGAAAAAATCGACCAAGATTACCACCGCCGTAATCGTTGTTTTAACCCTGATCGGCACCTCCGGGGTTGTATACGCAAAAAAGTGGCGTCACGGCCACGAAATGCACGCCGATATTGCTGTGGGTGTCATTGCCGGAAAACTGGAATTAGACACAACCCAGGAGCAAGCACTAACGGCGTTAAAGGACGAAGTGCTAAAGGCCAAAGCGGCCATGCATTCACAGATGGAAACCACCAAAGCGGACATCCAGTCTTTGATGAGTGCCGAAAGTTTTGATCAGGCAAAAGCGCTGGAAATGATCAATACGAAAACGGCCACCGTCGACCAATTTGCTCCCGAAATCGTGGTCGCATTAGGCACCTTTCTGGACAGCCTGGACTCGGAGCAAAAAGCGCAAATCATGGAATTCATGGAATCTCGTGGTCACAAACGTGGTAAATGGCGACACTAATCGCTAAGCTGCACCAAACGCAATAGTTTGCGGTTGTTCAGTTTTACTAATCGTAGTGCAAGCGCGGTGGGCACAGAGCTCACTGCGCTTTATGCTGAACAACACCACGTGAAACAGGATACAGCTGATTGAGTCATTTTAAAGAACGGGTTAATCAAGAATGCTAAAAGTGCTGCTTATAGATGACGATGAAAAATTGGCTCCATTGCTGACTGAGTATTGTGCTCGCTACGACATCGACATTAGCGCTGAGCTAAAACCATCTACAGGCTTGGCCAAATTAAAAAACGAGCATTTCGATGCTGTTATTCTCGACGTTATGTTACCGGAGATGGATGGTTTTGAAGTTTGCCGTACCATCAGAGCCAGCAGCGACATACCCGTGATCATGCTCACCGCCAGAGGTGAGGTTACAGACAGAGTGGTTGGTTTGGAAATTGGTGCTGACGACTACCTGCCAAAACCGTTTGATCCCAGAGAATTGGTTGCGCGAATCAATACCATCGCAAAACGTAAGTCTCCACAACGCGAAAAAGCTGAATCTGTTCTGGTATTTGAACAACTCACTATTGATCTGGACCAACGACAAGTTACGGTAGATAAAAAACCCATAACACTGACCACTATGGAGTATCAACTACTGATTATGATGGCCCAGGAACCCGGAAAAGACTTCAGTCGAGACGATATATTGAATCAGCTTAAAGGCACAGAAACCGAGTTGTTTAGTCGGTCGGTAGATATTCTTGTTAGTCGCTTGCGTTCAAAATTAAAACCAGCCGAGCCAATTATTACCGTGTATGGCGCAGGTTACGCTTTTGTTAATAAAAAGTTATCCGGGTAATCGATAGCAGCCAACTTATAAATGCCATGAAAAACCTGCTTCTACAATTAAAACGCTCATTGTCTGCTCGGTTACTGGCTGTGTTTGCGATCACTAGCATCCTGCTAAGCTTACTTTTATTTATCGCCATTGCACATGCATTTACCAGCAATTGGCGAGCTAATGTACGGCCCCATCTGGAACAAGTTCTCGACTTTATCAGCCAGGAAATTGGTGACCCACCCAACACAGAAAGCGCAGATGATTTAGCCAGAAGACTACCAGTCAACATTTACATTATCGGGCCAGATGGAAATTATTCCACCAATGGCAAAGAACTTAACATCGATGATGAATCGTTCACCCAACGAGACCACCGCGCTTACAAACACCGGGTACCAAAAAACGCTAACTATGCATTTGGTGGTGATGAGAACAGAACACTGCTAAGAAGTGAGGTCGGTGATTACCAGGTTTTTTACGAGCTTGATCACATCAACGATGCAAGGCAACGTCGAGGATTCATCACACCAGCTTTGCTCATCGCACTCCTGATGCTTGCTCTGTGTTTTTTGGCTATAAAACGAATGTTAAGGCCGGTTAGGGATATTCGCGACGGCGTAAAGCTGATGGGTAATGGAGATTTATCGCACCGGGTACCAGTACGTCACGATAACGATTTAGGACAGTTGGCCGGCAGTATCAACACCATGGCAAATGATATTGAGCAAATGCTCGATGCCAAACGTCAATTGCTACTAGGGGCAAGCCACGAATTACGTACCCCACTCACCCGTGCCAAAGTCGCTGTGCAATTGTTGGACGAATCTAAGGAGCGCCAGCTGCTTGAGGAGGACCTTGCTGAAATGGAGCGGCTTATTGCCGACATCCTTGAAAGCGAAAAAATGAGAACGGGGCATGCAGCGTTGCACTACACCTCAGTTGATTTAATAACACTCCTGAATACTGTTGCCAATGACATGCACACCGATAATATAACGGTGCAATTTCCCGAGTCGGTTGCCCCCATTCAGGCCGATGAAACAAGGCTCAAAATATTATTCCGAAATATTATTAGCAATGCCATAAAGCACAACGATGATGCACGCGCTACTGTTTTACTGGCACTTGAAACCACTAAAGATCAGGTAAAAATCACGGTCAGTGATACAGGACCAGGCATTGCAGCAGAACACATCAGCACCATCACCGAACCGTTTTATCGTATTGATCAATCAAGAACCAGAAGTACCGGCGGTTTTGGGCTTGGACTGCACCTTGCAAAACTGATTGCAGAAGCACACAATGGCAACTTGTACATCAGTAGCTCCACCGCAAAAAAAGGAACATCCGGGACAGACGTCGTCATTAGTTTACCGCTGACCCTCCCCGACCCTCACTGAGCAAACCAGACTCTTTGACTACAAAATTTGGCAAAAGCGCAATATCCACCACCAGCCTTGGAATGTTGTGGATGCTGTTATCAGGAGTGTGCTTTGTTGCCGTTACGGTAATAGTGCGTTATATCGGTACCCGCATACCGGCACCAGAAGCTTCATTTATCAGATACGCCGTTGGTTCGCTGTTACTGGCTCCGGTGCTATTCAATATTGCCCGCGGTAAATTGCAAGTTCATAATTGGGCGCTTATCAGTGTTCGTGGAGTCATACATGGCATTGGTGTTTGCCTATGGTTTTTTGCCATGGCACGGGTTCCTATTGCCGAAGTCACAGCGTTAAGTTATTTGACGCCTGTGTTAATGACCATTGGAGCTGCTCTATTCTTCGGTGAAAAGCTGTACACGCGCCGTATTTTAGCCATTGTATTTGGGCTTATTGGTGTGTTTATTATTCTACGCCCCGGACTCAGCCCGATCTCTATCGGGCAAGTTGCTCAGCTACTCACAGCACCTTTGTTTGCAGCATCCATCCTGGTCACAAAAAAATTAACCGGTACAGAACAGCTCACAGTCATCGTGGCAACGTTGTCCGTCATTTGCGCTTTTACCTTGCTGCCATTAGCCTTGCTCAACTGGGTGAAGCCAAATGCAACAGAACTGATGCTGCTATCGCTCACGGCGGTTTTTGCCACTGCTGGTCACTTCACACTAACCCAGGCGTTAAAAATGGCCCCGATATCAGTTCTGCAGCCGGTGACTTTTCTGCAACTACTGTGGGCAACGATGTTTGGGGTGTTGTTATTTGGTGAATCAATCGACGCTTACGTTATTCTTGGCGGTACCATTCTGGTGGCATCGACAAGCTATATTGCTCATCGTGAGTCAGTCGCTAAAAACCAGCCCTGAGACTCTCTGAGAGCATCTACGATGCTGTGATTTTGGGGTACAACATATTGGCAAGGCCTGCTATATCTTCGTCTTTTTTAGCCGTTGCCAATATATAGCGATCAGGCCTGAGCAGCACCGCCAGCACGCCTAGCTTTTCCAGCTCATCGGCTAACAGAGGGTGCTCTTCTGCAAACAGTAGCGTAAGCGCGTTATCTTGTAAGTCGCCTTGTCCAAGAAGCGTGCGCGCACAAACAATTAAAACAGCTTCATACCCACAAAAATCATCGAGCCGAGTGCCGTCAAGTAAACAGGGTTGACTAAACAAAAAACCCGTGTGTTCTGAATTCATGTGAGGGTGAGAAAAGCAAGCTGCAGCACCCAGCCTGGGTTCCGGGGATGCGATTTTCTTATTGGTTGTTTGTTCAGAAGATGCTGCTGATGTCGGTTTGCTGTGTGACATAGCAGACGCTTTACTTGCGTCCATGGTGCCAATCAGCTCTCCCAACGAGATGGCAGTTTCTATATACTCGCGAGCATGAGGCGCACGTTCCTGCTGATAACTGGCAAGCAATGCATCGTCGCTACCAAACTTTACGCAATGCGCTAGTTTCCATGCCAGATTACTGGCATCACGGATACCCGCACACATGCCCTGCCCCATAAAAGGTGGTGTTAAATGCGCAGCATCTCCAGCTATAAAGAGTCGGCCCTTATGCCACTGCGGAGCGATTTCAGATCTGAATGTGTAAACTGCAGTTCGCTCCAATTTGGCATTTTCCGGGTTTATCCAGCGAGATAGCAATGTCCATATGCGGGCCGGTTGTGAGGCTTGTTCATCGGTTATATTATCAGGTAAGGCCATTTCCCATCGCCGACGCAAACCTGGATTACGACAATAAGTCATGGGCTGCGATGCGCTACAGTACTGCACGGTGTAGTCGCCGAGTTCGGGCATGTCTTGCTTTAACAGAACATCAACAACCAACCAACGCTCTTTAAAGCCCAAGTCTTCCATGTTGGTGTTAATGAGCTTACGAACAGTCGAATTCGCACCATCACAACCCACCACAAACTTTGCCACAGCTTGTTTGTTCTGAGTAGGATTACCCACTGGGTTTGTTTCTTTATTCAATGGCTCGCAGTAGGTTATGCTCAAACCACTACTGTGTTCTGTCACGTCGACCAGCTCTGCCGCTAATACCAGCGTGCACAAGGGATTATCAACTAACCCGCCACGAAGTAATGCTTCAAGTGCGGGTTGATGTAGTCGATAACCACCATGCCAGCCATGTCGTCCAACTGCTGTGGAGCGCGGCCAATCCAGCAGCAATTTGCCTTGCTCGTCGACGAAACGCATGCCAGGCATAATCCGACTTTTCTTCAGTAACGCTTCCGCAATACCAACACATTGAAAAATACGCATGGTTTCATCGTCAAAGTGTACGGCACGCGGCAAAGGGTAAATTCGTGGTTCTTTGTCCAATACAAGCACCTTTACACCAGAGCGCACCAGCAAGTTGGCTAACGTGGCGCCAGTGGGTCCGCATCCAACCACAGCAACATCGTACTCAATTGTTTCATTACGATCATCGTCAGAACGACGAGTGCTTTGGCTGCGGAAACCACGACTGGAATAACCATTGGTGAAGCTATTGAAATGCGACGAAGTCATATCGGGCTTAGCCATTGTGCGCAATGGCTATTTAGAATTCCACAGTTCGTTGTACAACCAAGGACAGTCGACAACAGGAGGTGTTCTGATGCCCTGTTTAGCCAAATTCATGCGCATGTCTTTGAATTTTTGTCGCGCATTATCAGGTAATTGAAGACGATCATGCCCCCAAAAACTTGGTCCACCCGTGGTTTCGCAAGCTTCCCACTCGTCGGGTTTAATCAATCGTCCACCCCAACCGCTTTCGATAAAAAAGCCTGACGGCGTATTGGCATAAAAGCTGGTCATGTAGTCATTAGTGTGTCGACCCAACGTGTACGCAATGCCATTATCTTGAAGCTGTGCAATGTCATAGCCCTGGCCTACATCATCTAGATTATTGTACTCAATCATGAAGTGATGAAAACCAGACTGCCCGGATCCTATTATAGCGAAGCTATGATGCCGCTCGTTGACATGAAAGAAGTACATGGGAATGGGCTGCATGCCAAAATCACTTAGCGAGAATCCAAGAACATCGCGGTAAAACGGTACTAATGCGTCAACATTTTTAACATGTAAAACCGCATGCCCCATACCCACAGGACCCGTCTTGAATCCTGAGATTGGCCGACCTGGTTTAAAGGGATCGCTGGCCAGTAATGGGTTGTAATATAACTCGATGCGGTTGTTGTCTGGGTCTTTAAACACAATGAGTTGCTCGACACAGCGCTGGTCTGCTAACTGAGTTGAACCTGCCTCAACTTTGTGACCGGCGTTAGAGAGTGTCCCGGCATAGTGCGACAAGTCGTCTTTCGATTCTACTTCCCAACCAATGAAGGCAAGCTCATCACCACCTTCATCGGTGACAATAAAGCGTTGTTTATGGTCATCCATTCTAAACGCTACTGTTCCAGCGCCTTTGTCAACTTCCTGCAGCCCGAGCATGTCGCAAGACAGCTTACGCCAGTCGTTGGTTTTATCAGATCGGATACCCAAATACCCAAGAGCGCAAATAGCCATATTGGGGCAACTCCTTACGTTAGTTAGCGAGTTTAGACTTTAATCACTGCCGAACCTTGATTGCAGACGGCTGTCCGGGATGACGACCATAGCTGCCACAATTGAGGCGCCCGCCATAACAAGACCAAAAGCACTAAAACCGATAAACGCATACAGCCAACCGCCTATCAAGGCTGCACAAAGCCAACCAATACTGGCAATAGAGCTGTTTAAACCCATAATAACACCACGTACATCGCCTGGTACATCGGCCATTGCAGCCAATAAAGAAGGACGACCCAAGGCATTAAAAAAAGCAAATAAAAACCCAAAGATGATGGTGACTTGCAAACCACCGCGCCAATAAAACCAGGGTAACGCGATGAAGCCGGCTATAACTAACGGCACAGAAAAACTAATGCGACGATACGCAAACCGATCAGCTAACTGACCACCTAGCACTGTACCCACTATATTACCGACAGCAAAAATCGCTAAGGGTATAGCCACGGCCTGCACAGGTAAATGATAAGCCGTGCGTAAATAAGATGCATAATAAAATGCGGCCAAACCAAAACATAGGCGCTCGATACCAAGCGCGATAAACAGACGCACTACTGGTCCGGTCATGGCCTGCTTTATCGTAGTGGCATTTTTGGATTTGCTAACTTGTGAGCTGGGTTGCGTGTTTTTTGAAGCCCAGTAAAGCGCATACAACATGCAAACCACAGCAAACACAGATAAACCAGCCAAAGCAAAGTGAGTACCTCGCCAACCGATTTTGGCACCAACCCATGCAGATACAGGCACGCCAATGAGCAGGGTCAACGATTGGCCACTCATCACATACCCCAGTGCGCGACCCTGATGCGTATTGTTAGTACGCAACGATACCTCTGCCATTGCCGAAGAAGTGAACGCACCACAGCATATCGCGGCAAGCACAATAAAGACAATCAACATGCCATAACTACCTGCAAGCGCTGCCGCAATCATGGTAAGGGCAAGCAGCGCCGGTGAGGCCAGCAAGAATACACGCCGACCTATTCGATCGGATGCATAACCGACCAAGTACGAGGAGATGCCCCAGGTTGTGGCTGTGACACCAAATAAGTTTGCTATGGCAGGCAAAGACACATTAAGGTCTGTCGCCATGTCGGTGAGAAACGGCGCACGGGTGCTACCGGTTGAAGTGGCGGCGAACATACCAATGGCGGCGGCAACAACCAACGGCCAGGGCATCGGCCACGGCGTTGGGCTGGGGCGAGACATTCAGGCATAATACGCGATATTAAGTTAACACAGTCAATTGCCCGTTAAGCGCCAACCAAATCAACACTTTGCCCCCACTGATACTGATTAATGCCAACCTTAGACTCATTACTCAACAGCCCACTGTTGTTTGGCCTGTTAATCATGGCAGCCTTTTTAGTTGGGTTGTCTAAAGGTGGATTGCCCGCTGTGGGTATGCTGAGTGTGCCTAGTTTATCGCTGGTTATGTCGCCGATGGTTGCAGCGATTCTCATTCTCCCCATATACATATTGTCTGACGTGGTAGGTGTTTGGCTCTACAGACGTGAATACAGTGCACCTAACATCAAAGTGTTGATACCGGCAGGGTTTCTTGGCGTGCTGATTGGATGGCAAACTGCTTCACACGTATCAGATACTATGGTTAGCTTTCTGATTGGTGTTATGGGTATCACGTTTTGTTTATACACGTGGCTAAAAAAACAAGCGACCGGTTCGGCCAAACCTGCGAATATGGGTAAGGGTCTGTTTTGGGGCACGTTATCGGGTTTTACCAGTTTTGTATCCCATGCTGGAGCACCGCCTTTTCAGGTTTACACCTTGCCGCAAAAGTTACCCAAAATGGTTTTTGCCGGAACCAGCACGTTGGTTTTTGCAGCGATTAATCTGGCAAAAATTATTCCCTATTCCAATCTTTATCCGTACACTACCTCCACATTGAAAGTGTGTGTACTTTTACTACCGGTAGCCGCCATCGGTACCCTTTGTGGTAAAAAACTGATAGAAAAGCTTTCAGAAAAATGGTTTTATCTGGCGGTTCAAATTGCCTTATTTATAATTTCCATTAAGCTGGTTATATCAGCGATACAAGCCTGAAGCCCACGTAATAGCATCAACCATGACAGACACACTCAACAGCACAATAAATATACTGAGTAAGCTCGTTGGTTTTGAAAGTGTATCGGGCAAGCCCACCCACGATATCGTTTCATACATAACCCAATACCTTAACCAGCATGGTGTCGATTCAATCATCAGTTATGATGAAGCCAAAGAGCGAGCAAATGTATTTGCGACTATTGGACCGGAAATAGACGGCGGCCTGATACTGAATGGTCACACAGATGTAGTACCAGTTGATGGCCAAAACTGGTCAACCGATCCCTTTTTATTAACGCAAATCGAGCAACG
This sequence comes from uncultured Granulosicoccaceae bacterium, assembly GCA_938035525.1. GTDB lineage: Bacteria > Pseudomonadota > Gammaproteobacteria > Granulosicoccales > Granulosicoccaceae > Granulosicoccus. The sequence continues at coordinate 33,975 of CALHOI010000015.1, read as the reverse complement.
TCTGTATGGACGCGGTTCGGTGGATATGAAAGGTTTTCTGGCTTGTGTTTTGGCATCTGTGCCTTTTTTTAAAGCCAGTCGATTGCAACTGCCCATACACCTGGCTTTTTCCTTCGATGAAGAAACCGGAGGCTTTGGCATGCCCTATTTACTGGATAGCATGGCGCAATTGACTTTTAAGCCTGCCATGGCCATTGTTGGCGAACCCACTGACATGCAGCTGATTACCGCACACAAAGGCGGCTATGAAATGCGCACGGAAATAACAGGTCACGCTGTACATGCCTGCAATCCAACTCTGGGTGCAAACGCCATTGTGGCTGCAACCAAACTCATTACTAAAATTGAGGAAATAGCAGCACGCATGGCAGCAAAACCTGTTGCCAACACACCTTTTGAACCACCCTATTGCACGTTTAACGTTGGCACCATCGAAGGTGGAACAGCTTCAAATGCAACGGCAGGCTGGTGTCATTTTAATTGGGAGTTCAGGCCAATGCCTGGTGAGGATGGGCAAATAATTATCGATGAAATAGATAAATACGCCCAACAGGAAATTCTTCCAGCCATGAAAAACATCAGTACCGATGCCAACATTGAGATGATGACGCTGGCACCTGTGCCGGCACTGGATGACCGTAATGCAGATTTAGCCGCTGAATTCGTCAGCCATCTTACCGGCTTGAACAGTCGCGACGTAGTATCATTTGGTACGGACGCAGGCTACTTTAGTAACGAGGATCTGTCGACTGTGGTGATTGGTCCTGGCGATATCAATCGCGCGCATAAGGCTGATGAATACATCGAGATAAAAGAGCTGGAGCAAGGCCTGGCTTTTTTGAAAAAAGTTGCGCAACGTTTATCGGCTTAAGAGTCCACGCTTACACTATCTAAAAAATATCAGCACTACACTATCGGCTTTACATTATTGACTTTTTACTTTAGGCCATAAAAGCAAAAGCACTTTAAACATCTATCAAATGGACATCGCGTGGAAACTGCGTTAAACAGACCGCGTCTTTTTCACGCACATGAATGGTTTCACTGAGCTCCATACCCCAACCTTCCATCCACATACCCAAGATAATGTGCACAACAGCATTTGTTGGTAACAACGTTTGATCGTCGGGGCGAAAACTAATGGTGTGTTCCCCCCAGTCTGGCGCGTAGCCAACGCCTATTGAGTAGCCTATACGACTCTTTTTTTCCAAACCGTATTGATCTAGCACAGATTGCCACGCTGCGTGCACATCACAACAGGCGACGCCGGAACGCATGCTGTTTAATACTGCCTCCATCCCCTCACCAACTGCCTTTGCGGTTGTCGTTAAGGTATCCGATGGCTTGCCCAAGTGCACGGTTCTGGCAAGGCCTGCGTTATAACGTTTACGACAGCCACCCAATTCAAACGCTACCGTCTGGTTTTTTTCAAACGGTGCATCTGTCCACATGGGGTGTGCTGTTGAGGCCGCCTCGCCAGCCAGCACCAAGGGATACAAGGCCGTCATATCGCCACCGAAGTCTGGCGTACCCTTAACTTGTGCCGCAAGTACCTCAGCCATAAGATCGCATTGGCGGACTCCGGGACTAACGCCATCGTAGGCGGCTTGCATAGTCAGTTCGGCAATGGTTGCTGCTTGTTTTAACATGGCAATTTCAGCTTCGCTTTTTACCAAGCGCACCCAGTTAACCAAGCGCTCGCTGTCTATCCATGTGCTGTTAGGCAACCCGACCTTTAAGTGTTCGACGGCTGCCGGAGTGAGATAATAAACATCGCTTTCATAGGCAATACTTTTGTTGTCATAGCCGTTGTCGCGCATCCACTGCGCCATGAACTGCGCTGGATGTATGTGTTTTTGCTGAACATAGTGTTCTGGAAAAGGGACAACCTGCTCTGGCTTTAAGCAACTGGAAAAGCTGGCCGCACCTGCGTCCATGTCACGTCCAATCCACGTTGGGCCAGTGTTCAGCCCTACAACCATAATCTGCGGCGTATAGAAAGACCATGCATCGTAGCCACATAACCAGTTAATGTTATTGGGATCCCCAATAACCAGCGCATCAACATTTTTTTTACTCATTGATGTCCGGACACGTGACAGGCGGTTATCGTATTCTGCTTGATCAAATGGTGCTGCCATAATTAGAAAATGACTCTTGTTAAAACCGAAAGAAATTCGCTTGTTAGCATACGCGGCTATATCGATAACTACGCAATACTACTGACCAATCACATTCCAGCCACTGACAAAATCAGTGAAACTGGTTCCTGCAATACTGATATTTCCGTTCTTTATTTTAGGATCTCTTCGATGTTCATAGTCAAGAATATGATTCTCGAATTCACCTTTAAGGCATAATAGCAACATACTCTGACTGCCATATGGCGTGCCTATAGGCATACAGCCAGCAGGAACAAAAGGGGTATCTAATTTCAAACAAGTAAAAAAATCAAATCTATCTATAAGGGTCAGCGTGGGAATGCTAACTCCCAACAGCTCAGCATGTATGCCATCGTCACCTAATGGGTATAAATGCTCTAATAGATTAGTCCCACTTAACGCCATTGGGTCATCGGTGACAGGAGTAACCTTGTACTGCACGCCTTCCCACTTGTTTAAATTGGGCGAGCCTCCATTAATCGTTAGTAAAAACTCACGATAGTCTAACGGCAGTTTGGTGCCGATTAATCTCTCAAAATTGACAACTTGTTTTTCGGATGCTTCTGGCAGAGGTTTTTCCACGACAGATCCATACTGATCTACACCCGCCACAAGAATTTCTCTAAGATTCACTTCCATAGCTTCCACTTTGACTGACTCTTGTTCACACAGGATAACTGCCCATATCTCATAGAAGTAGAATTAGCGCCCGGTGGTCTCCAAGATGATGCCATATGAGGACAGTAAATTGATGTCAGTAAGTTGGTTGCGCAAATGCGAACGTTCTGCACGATGTAGAATAACAGGTTAATCAGACACATGCGGTGGCAGCTTATACCCTTTGGCTGCCAACTCTTCTTCATTAACATAACCAATTAAAATACCTTGAGGCTCTCCATCATCTGTCATGGCTTCAATAGTTTCGGCACTGCGAGTAATTCGGCTGTGATGTTGTCTTGTCCAATCGAAATGCAGCTCGCGCATAGTGGCAAGCTGATCGGCATAATCGGGATGAGCACCTAAATCATTGAGCTCATTGGGGTCGGTTTTTAAATCAAACAACATTGGTCGCATGGTTTCAACGTAGATGTACTTCCATCTTCCATCAAACACCATAACCAGCCGTGCATCGCTTTGATCAACGTTAACTGTTCTTCTGGCTTCTCGGGTTGAATAATCGTATTCAGAAACACAATGTGTACGCCACTGGATTTTTTGCTGTTGTGACTCTGGTGTGCTCAATAATGGTGTTAAAGACCGACCCTCAAGTATATGAGCTTTGGGTTGACCACCAAAAAACTCTATAAACGTAGGTGCTAAATCAATTCCTTCCACCAATTTATCGGTGTTAGTGCCTCGTGTGACATCTGCAGAGCTTCTTGGGTCATAAACAATCAGTGGTACACGCGCCGAGCAATCATGAAACAGGTCTTTTTCACCCATCCAATGATCGCCCATATTATCGCCATGGTCCGAGCAAAATATCACCATTGTATCGTTGAACCTGCCAGAGGACTCCAGGTAGTCAAACAGGCGGCCCATTTGATCATCAAGTTCTTTGATTAAACCCATGTAAACCGGTGCAACAATGTCACGCACATCGTCTCGTGAGAAGGTTTCACTGACACGCATGCTCATCCACGCTTGCATTAAAGGATGGTCAGAATCACGTTCGGTTTGAGAGCGATTAACCGGTGGCAAGTCGGCGGGGGAATACATATCGTTATATGGTGCCGGCACAAGGTATGGCCAGTGAGGTTTAATGTAGCTTAAATGGCACAACCAAGGCTGATCGCCCTGCTGCTCTATATATTCAATTCCACGGGTGGTTAACCAAGCGGTTTCAGAATGTTCTTTTGGTACGCGAGCAGCATAAGGCGCATTCTCCAACAACCAACCCGAGCGTAACTCACCGTTGGGACCTAACGCGGTATTGGCCCACTCCTCCCAAGGATTATCACCATCCATGCCGTGATCACGCAGGTATTGATCGTAGTCTTCTCCACGACGCCCCGGGTAGATGGTTGGGTTTGTGCCATCGTCACGAACAAATTCATCAAAACCACACTGACTGACTAAAGCACCTATCGTGCTTTCAGGATCGATACCCAGACGCTGCATACCTTCCTCATCGGGTGTCATATGGGTTTTTCCTACCAGCGAACATTTGACACCGAGCTCGCGCAAGTGATCGCCCAGCGTGGGTTCACCAACGCGCAAAGGAAAGCCATTCCAGGTAGAACCGTGACTACGCACATACCGTCCAGTATAAAAACTCATGCGACTGGGCCCGCATATAGGCGACTGCACATAAGTGCGATTAAACCTGACCCCTCGCTGCGCCAAAGCATCAATGTTGGGTGTGTCTATGTGTTTAGCGCCATAGCAACTCAGATAATCAAACCTAAGCTGGTCAGCCATAATCCACAATACATTCATTTCGGCTTATACCTGTGTTTGTCTGGCGGACTGAACCCGCCTAGTTTGCAGCCTGCTTAGTGTTAACAGCATTGTTACCGCTGGTGTAATGCCAGAACAAGAGAGCTGCTGCGGCAATCATCGCGGGAATATGTATTTCCATTGGTTTAAACAATATCAACACCGTTAGCCCTAAACGACAGACTACCTCTATGCCACTTAAGGCTTTGCGATCATAAAAAGCCAGGGCACTGGCCAACAGATACAAGGCCAGTATAAGTCGCAACAGCAACCAGGCCAACGCCGCCAAATGCAGTTGGCCATCATAGCCTGGTAAATATTGTGCTGCCGAAGCCATAGACTTGGGGTCAAGCACGGCAGCTTCTATCAACAGCAGCTCAGGGTAAATAGCAAACACAAACGGAATAACAAACATGACTATACCCGATCGCACGGCTGAAAATGCCGTTGACATGGGCTCTGCCTTGGTAATGGTTGCAGCGGTGAACGCGGCTATGGCGACCGGCGGCGTAATGGCCGAAGCAACTGCAAAATAAAATATGAACATATGAGCGGTGAATATAGACAGACCTAATCCAGCCAGCACGGGGCCCATGAGTAAGGCCACGTTTATATAAGCAGGCACAGCTGGCATACCCATGCCCAGCAACACAGCCAATGCCATGGTCGTAAGCAAGGCAATAAACTGGAACACACCCGAACCGCTGCCACCTAAATCAAGAGAGCGCAACCAACCCAACACATCGAGTGCAATGAAGTCAGACAAGCCTGTAAAATTCAAACAAAAATCGATGATGGACACAGCCAAAAACATCAAATACAGCGTCGATATTAGAACGCCTGAGCCGGATAAGGCATCCAGCAGTCGCTTGGGATTTTGCCGCATACCTTTATCAAGAAACAATAAAAAGCATAATAGAATAACGGCCCACCAACCGGCACTACCGGCATCACCTGCAGAATTTTGAACTATTTGCAGAAACCAAGGTAAGTCAGTTGCCAGACAGGCAGCGCCTTCGCCCGAGCTTGCCACCCCAAATAGTTTTGAAATAAAACCACAGCCCACGGCTTCTTTTGGTGTCAGTAGCAAAACCAGAATTAATAGTATGGGCCCAAAGATCATCACCAGATTAAGCTTATCGGTGCGGCTTAAGACCATGTCTTCTGTTACTTCACCTATGGCTTCTATACCCTGCTTTCTGGACTGAAAAACCGCCGATAAAAACATACAGAAAAAATAACAAACAGCTGGGATAGCGGCTGCGATGATGACTTCGCGATAAGGCACCGCCGTTAATGCCGCCAACACAAAAGCCGCCACACCCATGACTGGCGGCATGATAGAACCACCAGATGAAGCCGCTGCTTCCATGCCACCGGCAAACACTTTTGAAAACCCACGCTTCATCATCATTGGTATGGTCAGCACACCCGTTGATAATACGTTGACAACCGGGCCACCTGAGATAGTGCCAAACATAGCCGAAGAAACTATGGCCGCATGGGCAGGACCGCCACGCAGTTTTCGAGTCCATAAAAACGCAAGCTTTATTAAAGAGCGACCACCAGCAGACGCACCAAACAACCCGCCAAGCACAATGTACGGGAATACCGTGTTTAAAATAATATCCATAAACCGGCCTAACAAGCCCGAGGAATTGTTGACTAGCGCATCGTGCAACCGCGGCCGACCATCAGCAAGCAAGCGTGGTTCGCCACCGAGCTTGGTCATCAGGTATTTATTAATATCGTCTGGCCCGTGAAAATACCAAACCATAACAGTAACAACGGTGTACGTAGCAATCGCGATAGCCACCAACACCAATGGCAATCCCCATACCTTGACGTTATAAGCCAGGAAAACAGCAACACAGAAAAAGAAAATAGCGGCCAACCAAGGACCAGTGGTGTTGATGCATTGTGGGTCTTCGACCGAATCTGGTACAGGCAAACCAAAGTCTTCAGCAAACTGAATTTCCGCTTTTAGACTCTCCGCGATTAAAGCCGCGCGCTCGCCAGTGATCTGATCAACCAGACACACAGCCTCAATCTCAACCATGTAGGTTAGTGATATGGCGATCGCTGCCAACACAAGTGCAACGTCCAGTACCAAGCCCCATCGACGTCGCGCTGGCGAGCTATTGGCGAATTCTCGCCATAGAGAGTGCTTTAGCGCGACAATGATCATCATGACGCCAAACGCGATCGGATAGAAAAATTCGTAAGGGTATTTGCGAATGGTGAAGTGTTTAAAGCCAAACCAACCGGCTACGGCGTTGTCAACGCCAGGAATGCCCGGCATGGCGTTGAGCAAACCAACAATAACCAACCCCAGCGCTAACCAATAAACCCATTTCTGACCAAGATCAGTTGGCGCTTGGGGTGTAGACGATTCGTCTGTCATAAAGAGAAATAGCTAATACTGATTTTTGCGGTAACAATAAAAGCACTAACGTCAAACAAACTAACGCTATTTAAAACAGTGCGATTGAAAAAACGTGCAATAAAACGTGCTATTAAAAGCACCGGTTCTGGATTAGAACCGGCACCATTAAATCAACTTAAGGTTTGGCACAATCATCTATTGTGTAACCGGCCTCTTCCCAAGCAGCCACGGCTCCAGCATGATATTTCAGCGGGTTGGGACCGCACATACCGGATTTAACCGAGTCAACAACACCATAACCTGCGTACCGCGCAAATGGGGCTTTACTCTTTAGCTGGTCAAGCGTGTCAATGTGGGCCTTAGTCAATGCCTTAGCAAGATCGAACGACATATTCTTGTTGACAATATCACCACCAATGGTAGCAAGCCCTCGGAAAGTACCGTCTTCGGTGACCAGTGTTACACCTTCGCCCAAACCGGCATCTGCAGCATCGAGTTCAAAGGGAGCTGAACCCGGCGCGCGCAAATATTTCTGCAGTGGCTCAGACTCGTACTTATCTTTTGGTATCGACCACACAGTCATGTTACCCGATGCAAGTGATTGGGTAATTCGGCTGTCCGGAAACAAGATAGGTAACACGACTGCATCTGCCGAACCATCGGTGATGGTTTTCACGGCTTGCCCCCAATTAACCTGAATACCTTTGTAGCCATCACCGTCTTTAAGGCCGGTAACCAACTGCAAAAGCGAGCGCGCATTACTCAGAGCCGCACCTCGTGGTGGGCCGTTGTAAATATTTTTTCCTTCCAGGTCATCCCAACCACCAAGACCTTTTGAGTCAAACGCATACAGCGCAAAGATACCCAAGGTAACCGGGTAAAGCGCGCGCAAATTATCAGCCAGCTCTGCGCCTTTCTCCTCACCCAGCTTCGCGTACGGACCGCGGCCTTTGGATAACAGAAACGGTAAAATGTAAGGTGTGCCCGCAATATCGGTTTTGCCTTCCGCGACGTTTTGTATTGAGTTAGTGAGTGTTTGCCCATCGGCTACTTGAATATTGGCAACGCCGGCAGCCGCTGCTGCTTCCGCCAAGTGCACCATAGATAAGTGGATTGAGCCGCCAGGCGACGCAGTCTCTCCCGTTAGGTTTTCCGCGGCGTTTGCGGTGGAGCTGATCGCCACTGTCAAGCCCAGCGCTATCAGCGATTTAACTAGCTTCATGTATGTCTCCAAGGGTTAGATCAACCTTTTGGAGCATATCTTTTTTAGCTTGGCAAAGCGACGAAATTGTTGCTTAGTTAAATACATTACCCTCAGTCGCAACACTAAACCAACGAATACATGCTTATCTATTCATCAAAAGCACTAAAAGAACGAAAATGCAGACAGATCGACCAGCTTCACACTTCCTCAAGCGTTGCTATAAAACCAACTACTCAAGGCCCATCAGCCTCGGGTCGTAGGGGTACGTGGTCAGGTTTTCATATCCGGTTTCAGTTATCAACACTTGATCTTCAAGCTTTATGGAAAAGTCACCAGCCTCAGGACTAACAAGTGCTTCTACGCATAACACCATACCTGCCTGCAGTTCGTAATCGTAAGCCCCCTCAACCATTTGATCAGGGTAAGCAACCAGTGGCCATTCATCGCACAAACCAACACCGTGCATCAAGCAACCGTATTTGCCTTTTTGGTATTGCGGTTCAAGCGTATGAGAGCCTCGCGATAATTCTTGAATATTGACACCGGGCTTAAGCATGGACATGTTGGTCATGATGTGTTCGTGCCCGTGCTGCATGGCATCAATCATGGCTTTTGGTGGTGGTTGATCACCGATCCACCAGCTGCGCGAGATGTCTACACAGATGCCATAACTGCCGACTAGGTCGGTATCAAAGCTGACGATCTCGTTGTTTTGTACAATGCGTTGACCGCATTCCTGGAACCATGGGTTGGTTCTTGGACCGGATGCCAGTAACCGGGTTTCAATCCACTCCCCACCACGCTTGATATTTTCGGCATGCAGCACAGACCATATATCATCTTCTGATGTATCTTGAACTGGCACCTTTGTACGTGCATAGTCTTCCATGACACGCACCGATGTCTCACACGCATGCGAAGCACAACGCATAGCAAGAATTTCATCAGGGCCTTTAACAGAGCGGCTTTTCTCGGTAACTTCTTCACCGTCACAAATCGTGAAGCCTTGTGCCTCCAGCGCGCGCAAACCATGCAACATGATTTTATCAACAGCGAGGCGTTTGTTGTTTCCACCATGCTCTTCTATTAATACACGCACTTCATTGGCAAATTTATCCGCAGCCACATCCACTTTGTCGCCACGGTCAAAATAAAACAGATCAGCACCTGATCGTTGTTCTTTTACCAGTGGATTAAACGTGGACAGAAAAGGCGAGTTTTTATAATCCCAAATGACCATGTAGCCATCGGCGCATAGCAGCACTGCCCTGAACGGGTTGTGGGTATTCCACAGCTGCATGTTTGTACTGTCAGTTGCGTACCGAATATTCAGGGGGTCAAACACCAGCAAACCGCCGTAAGCACGATCTACAATGTGCTGCGTTAGTCGCGTCCAGCGATATTCACGCATGGCCAGTAAGTTTGGCAGCTCAAGTCCTGCTGCAGACCACTCTGTAAATGCTAGCTGAGTCGGGCCGATTTCAACTCGGTTGTCGTCGTTTGGGGAGCCGTCTGCCAGGGTTGCACCACGACTGGGGTCGATCTTGCGTCCTTCACAGTACGCTCTTGCGTGCGTTGCATTCTCAGTATTGGTACCGGAGCCAGTATGCACGTTGCTAATAGTGTGACTGCCCTCACTGCTGCTTAAGCTGCCAATAGGATTGCTGCTGATAGTGTCGCCAATTTTATTAAGTTGGTCGCCTCCCATAGGAGCACCTCCTGTTCGAGTCTGCCGCGTGTATACCACGATTGTAGCCCTACATTGTTTCAAACCAAAGGTATTTCTGTCACACAACTGGCCTTTATGCGACATCGTAGATAACACTTGTGTGGGATAATTTGGCGTTTCCATTTATGAACCAACTACGCGATGTCTATTTCGAACAGCACCCAATGTATCTGGGCGGGTGAAGAAACTTATTTATTACAAGGCGCGACTCAAGTGCCCGTTGTTCACAGCGTCGGCTTCGGCTATAACGATGTTGACGAGTGGCAAAAAGTGGCTTTGGGCGAAAAGCCGGGCCACATCTACGGTCGCAACACTAATCCAACCGTTCACGCATTTGAACAAAAGGTAAAGCAACTTGAAGGCGCTGACGCCGTGACCAGCGCATCGACAGGCATGGGTATTATCAGTAGCACCCTGTTTGGGCTACTGGCACCCGGTCAACGTGTTGTGTCAGTGAAAGACACCTACGGTGGAACCAACGTCTTATTTACTGAGTTTCTGCCTAAGTTCAATATCGACGTCACCCTGTGCGACACCACTGATCACAATCAGATAGAAACTGAAATAGCCAAGGGTTGCGATGTACTTTATCTGGAAAGCCCGACCAACCCCACTACAAAAGTCATGGACATAAAACGACTGGCCAGCGCTGGAAAGGAAAATGGTGCAACGGTTATTGTTGACAACACGTTTGCTACACCGATCAACCAGCAGCCTTTGCGCTTGGGTGCTGATATTGTTTTGCACAGTGCAACAAAATTCTTGGGCGGGCACGCCGATGCGTTGGGCGGTGTAGCATGCGGGCCGGACAACCTGATCAAACAGATTTATCATTACCGGGAAATCAATGGCGCTACGCTACACCCAATGGCAGCCTATTTGTTGTTACGTGGAATGAAAACACTGGCGCTTCGTATTCGTGCGCAAAACCACAACGCAATGCAAGTTGCTCAATTCCTGGAAAATCACAAAGCCATAGAACACGTATTTTATCCGGGGCTGCCATCACACAGTGGTCACGAGATTGCAAAGCAGCAAATGACAGGCTTCGGCGGTATGCTCAGTTTCATGTTGCGTGAAAATAGCTTTGATGCTGTTCGACAGTTTGTTCCACGATTAAAATACGCCCATGCCGCGGCAAATCTGGGGGCAGTTGAAACAACCATTGGTCCTCCGGCCACAACGAGTCACGTTGAATGCAGCGCTGAAGAGCGCGCAGCCATGGGCATACCAGAAAGCCTGATTCGCTATTCAGCCGGTATTGAAGACGCAGAGGATTTAATTGACGACCTGCGCCAGGCATTACAAGCATTCACCTAAGCACGCGAGCACAACATGATTTCATCGACTGACACACTTTCCATCGACTTACCTGATCAGCATGTTGTGCGTGTGATGCTGAATCGACCCAAATCGGCGAATGCATTTAATACTCAAATGGCCTCTGATTTAATTGACGTGTTTAGAATGCTTAGGCAAGAAAAAAATCAGTATCGAGTAGTCATTTTAACTGGTGCCGGAGAAACAACGTTTTGCGCCGGTGCAGATTTAAAAGAACGCAAAGGTATGAGCGACCAACAATGGCAAGCGCAACACCTCGTATTCGAAACAATGATTCGCGCCATTATTCAATGCCCACTGCCCACTATCGGGGCTATAAATGGCAGTGCGTTTGGCGGCGGTTGTGAATTGGCTAGCGCGCTGGATTTCAGTTATGCATCAGAGGCTGCGCGATTCGCACAAACCGAGGTTCGCCTGGGCATTATTCCAGGTGCAGGCGGCACACAAACGCTGTCGCGCGCAGTAGGCGAACGAAGAGCAAAAGAACTTATTTTAAGCGGCAGGATATTCAATGCTGAACAAGCGCTGGCCTGGGGACTGATAAACGCAGTTTACCCTGGCGACAAACTCCAGGACGCCACCATTGATATTGCAACTGATATAGCCAGCAATGCCCCGATTGCGGTGACACAAGCAAAAAATGCAATCCATGCAGGTATGCAGATGAGCTTGTCAGACGCAATGGACTACGAAATAGAAGCTTACAATAAGTGTATTCCTACTGCTGACCGGCTGGAGGGCATTCTGGCATTCAATGAAAAACGAAAGCCGGTTTTTACAGGTGAATAGACAGGCCTTTTTGAGACCTGATCGTAGTTCTGGTCATCCACCATTCAATTTAACAAGTGCATTCGACGATAACGGGGAACAGCAGTAAAAGGAAATGACATGAGCAACACGGAAAAAAGCAGCCGCAATGGTGGTGCGTCAGATTTTATCTGGAACCTCGTTGGTGGTGGTATGGTCTCTGCCATGATTGCAGGTGTCATCTATGTGCTTGTGGGTATGATGGCTACATTTTTGAATGGCAACGACAAAATGTGGGATCTGATTTACCTTAAATGGTATTTCATTGCTGTTCTGGTGGTTTATCTTGTTATGCCAACGGTGCTGGCAAATTTAATTGGCTTTGTTTTTGGCTCAACTTCCAAGGCAAGTGGTCAACGGCGAAAGATCGGCTAGAAGCACCTCTAACCTACAGCAGCTTACCCAAATCACAAATGCAGCTCTGTCTAAATTCGCAAGCTGCTATTGTGAAAGAACTCAGCTATTGTAAAAGCACTGCCGTACCCATGGTTGACGGATTCTGCCACGTAAGATCATTTGCCGAATCATTGCCCTGCGGGTGATTCCATCCCCACTTTGCGTCACGTGTTCCACCATTGTCATCGTCATTGATTTGAATTTCAATTCCAAAAGGCGCATCCACAACGATATTCAGCTCACTGAGTTTAATTCGAAACTCATAAATATCCTTACGCCCTCTGCCTGTATCAACACCCAACGGCCCTTGTTGCGGACCTGTTGAAAAAAGCAAATCTGATGGCAATGTAGCGGACGCATCAGATTGCGTAATAAGTGGACTGTTGATGAAGCTGCTATTAATCACCTCGGGGGATGACAGCAGGTTTACGGTCATATGAAAATCATCCACACCATCGTACTCACTTAATAGGCTGTGGTTACCGTCTATAAACAACTCAATGCTGTCATCTTTCCACGGCTTACGACTTTCATTGGTATCCTGAAAATGGATGCCTGCATCGTCAGAGATAACCAGTAAGTAAAGATAAACGCCGTCATGCATAGCCGCCCAATGATGGAAGGAGCGGCGATCACTATCTGGCTCACCAAACATAAACTGATTGACACCCAAGGTTTTACCAACGCTGTCAAATTGGGCTGCAAAGCGCCATTCCCCGGCCAGCAATAGACTACCGGGTAAGTAGTCTATGGTTTGACCGTCAATTTTTGGCGCGTTAAGTGTATCGGTACGAGGGATACGGACAATGGGGTTATTGTCAGTGGTAAGCTGTTCGGTGTCAGAGCCACCGCCATCTAGATCAGGATTCGCAACGGGTGGAACATTTTCTACTGCGGCATTGTCTTCATCAGACGAGTTTGAATCTGAATCAGCAACGCTCTGATCTGCAACGCTCTGATCTGCATTGATTTGCGAGGCCTCAGTACCAGACTGAGCAGATTCAGCTGCTACGTCACTGGTTTCTTCTGTTACTAACTCTGGCCCATCTCCAAAAGAACACGAGGCACCCAATAAGCTTAGCACTAGGGCGAGCGACATCGCGACAATACGCCGCCTGCCGGCATCCGGCTTAAACAAATTTGTATCGGCCAGCCTGCCAAGATTGCACGTGCTTATTAAAGTGAAGTTCATACGACAGATCTTAGATGTTTCGTCCACAGTAGGGTTCATCGATTGTGATTGCCAATAGCATGCTCATCGATTGTTCCAATCACACATTTACCTGTTGATAGTGTCTTAAGAAACCCGGCCTGGCGTTGTAAAACTGTGTGTCGACTAGGTCAGCTGCTACTCGATACTTGCCTCGCCATTGTTAACTACTGACAAATAGCCTGCGTAATACTGCTATTCTTGACTTATTCGGCCTTCAAATCGGACAGCCAGCTCCGATGGCGAACGTGCCGTACTGATGTATACCAACGCTTTACAGATTATGAGTGTGTAAAAAATGAAAATGACCTGATGCCAGTTGCAATTCAAAGCAAAGTATCTCCACGAGCGGTTGGTCTTGTCTGTGCCAGCGCGCTGTTGTGGGGTGTCTACTGGATGCCGGTTCGAGCGTTGGAAAATTTCGGGGTATCTGGTGTCTGGACGGCTTTACTGTTTTCCGTGTCCGGACTGATAGCCTCGATTCCGCTGTTGGTCTGGGGACGCACTGGTAAAATCGGCTGGCAACATATTCTCGGCGCACTGATCATTGGCATCGCTTTCACACTTTATGCAATAGCCCTGACCTACTCAGAAATTGTCCGTGTGGTTTTACTGTTCTACCTGGCTCCCGCTTGGAGCACCATTATTGAATGCTTATTTTACAAACGTGTATTCACATTAAAAAGCATGCTCGGCTTGTTTTTTTCGTTCCTGGGTATCGTCGTTATTTTCAGAGGCGAGTTACCTCTGGACGGCTTGGGTGCTTTAGGAGACTGGATGGCACTTGGCGCTGGTTTGTGTTGGTCCACGGGTTCGGCGCTGATGTTTTCATCAAATAAAATCAGCGTGCCCGCCATGACCATATTAAGTTATGTAGGAGCCACTGTTGTCAGTGTCGCTTGTCTGGTTTTACTTAACGAACCCATCAGCGCGGGTTTAGCACACATGCAAACGCACTGGAAACCGCTACTGCTGGCGTGCTCGCTTTTAGCTATTTTTTATCTGGCACCCGTTACGGCTATCACGCTATGGGGTGCTACGGTTATTCCACCTGCAATGATGAGTTTCTTACTCACTATTGAAGTTATTGCTGCCGTTATATCCAGCGCAATATTATTGGGTGAGCCATTTGGCCTGATAGAATTTGCCGGCACTATCTTGATTATTGCGGGTGCATTAACAGAAGTGCTAAAACCCAAAGCATGATTCGCTCGGGCTAGCCAGTGCCCAAATCGATGATCACTTAGATGATCACTTAAGATGGCCACTTAGGTTCTGGACGCCAGTAGCTGCGTTAGCCAATCGGGGTCCATCTCTGGTACCGATGATAAAAGTAACTCTGTGTATTCTGGATGGGGAGGCTGCAGTATGTCGTTTTTAAGCCCCTGCTCTACCACCTTACCGTTGTACATCACAACGATTTCATCTGAGATGGCTTTAACAGTAGCAATGTCGTGTGTAATAAACAGGTAACTGATGTTGAATTCTTTTTGTAAGCGCAGCAATAACTTTAAAATGCCCTCTTGCACAATTTGATCAAGCGCTGATGTCACTTCGTCGCAAATAATGACATCAGGATTTGCCGCCAACGCCCGCGCAATACAGATACGTTGCTTCTGCCCTCCCGATAATTCTGAAGGCAAACGATCTAGAAAGGTCTCATCGAGCTCTATCATTTCCAACAACTGTGCAATACGCGCCTCTTTCTCTCGACCAGTCAGTTGATGATAAAATTCCAAAGGCCGGCCTATTATTTCCTCTACCGTTTGCCTTGGATTCATGGCAGTGTCTGCCATTTGGTAGATCATCTGAATTTGGCGAAGCTGCTCTGTGCTGCGATCTTTAAGTGCTGCAGGCAAGGGATGACCATTAAAATGTACAGCACCCTCGCTTGGGGGTAGCAATCCGGTGATCACTCGCGCGGCGGTTGATTTTCCTGAACCTGACTCGCCCACAACGGCCACTGTTTTACCCCGAGGTAAATTGATATCGATACCATGTAAAACTCTGACCTTGCCATAGCCAGCATGAATACCTTGCATGGACAACACAATATCATCACCCTTTTCCTGCGGTTTTTCCAACGACCTTACTGACCACAATGAACGTGTATAAGCTTGTTTAGGTGAGTTCAGCATTGTGCGCGTTTCTGCTTCTTCTACTTCTTCTCCGTAACGCAACACTTTTATAACATCCGCCATTTGAGCCACCACTGCTAAATCGTGTGTGATGTAAATAGCTGCCGTATTGTGTTTTTCTACCATATCGCGCATCGCGGCCAGCACCTCTACTTGGGTGGTGACATCCAACGCCGTTGTTGGCTCATCAAAAATAATCAGATCAGGCCTTGCTGAAATAGCCATCGCTGTCATGACGCGCTGCAACTGACCACCCGAAACTTGATGTGGATACCGAGAACCAATATTACCTGCGTCCGGCAGGTTTAAAGACTGGAACAGATCAACGGCATCTTGTCGAGACTCGCTTTCCGGCCTAACTTGCGCTCGATTTGCCGACTCAATAGTTTGATCTATTAAACGATGCGCCGGGTTAAATGCGGCCGCGGCTGATTGCGCCACATACGCAATTCGGGTTCCCCATAATTTTCGCTTCTGGGAATCTTTTAATGACAACAAATTTGTGCCGTCAAATGTGACGCTACCCTGGGTGAATCGACAGCCTGCTCTGGCAAACCCCATGGCAGCCAAACCCAACGTGGATTTGCCTGCTCCAGATTCGCCAATTAAACCCATAATCTGCCCACGCTTCAGGACAAGATCAACGCCTTTTATGATTGGGTGCCATTGCTCGTCAGAGAACCCTTCAATGTGCACATCGCGCATCTCTAGCAAAACGTCATCACTGGCACTCATGCCTGATACCCATGTCTAATGCTCATCGCGCAATCCGCTGGATTTATGCAAAAACCAGTCAACCACAAAGTTAACCGCTACGGTTAGCAAGCCAATAGCTGCAGCTGGCAATAAAGGCGTTAGTCCGGCTTTCAAATCATATTGGGCGAACTGTATCAGTGACGCATTTTCTCTGACCATTGAGCCCCAGTCTGCCGTTGGCGGTTGGATACCGACCCCTAAAAAAGACAGGGCGGCAATCGTTAAAAACACAAACGAAAAACGCAACCCAAACTCGGCAACCAAAGGAGGCATGATATTGGGTAAAATCTCACGCCGCATCACCCAGGCTAGCTTTTCTCCACGAAGTTTCGCAGCTTCTACATAGTCCATAACGGCCACATTAATAGCCACAGAGCGCGTAAGCCGAAAAACCCGTGTGCTATCGAGTACCGCAATAATAAAAATTAAACTCAATACACTGGGTTTGAAAATAGAAAGCAGCATCAGTGCAAAGATGAGCCCAGGGATAGCCATAAAAACATCGGTTGTGCGACTCAGTAATTGATCAAGCCATGATCGATTAATGGCTGCAACCAAGCCCAAAGAACCACCAATTAAAAAAGACAGAAAGGTCGTCACTAACGCAATACCCATTGTGTTTCTTGCACCATAGATTAAACGCGTATAAATATCTCTACCAATTTGATCGGTACCGAATCTATGTGTGTCATCCCAAGGGGCATAGGGTGTCGGGAAAATCTGTGCTTCGCCATACGGCGCAATAAGCGGTGCGAACAAAGCAACTATAAGGTACCCGCCTATAACAATCATGCCAAACCAGGCCGAGAGTGGCGCTTTTTTTAAAGCCAGCCACCATCGCTCTGCCTTGCTACGGCGCTTACGCACTGCACCCACTTCTGCAGATGCGGAATATCCCGACGGCGTTTGATTAGAATCAGTCATCGTGGATGTAGCAACCTGGGGTTAGTGGCAATACCAATCACATCTGCAATTAGATTAAGCAAAATATAAGTACCGGCAAAAATAAGTGCACAGGCTTGCACTACTGGTATGTCGCGCGATGATACCGAATCAACCATTAGCTGACCTATCCCTGGATAAACAAACACGACTTCTACCACCACGACCCCTACCACCAGGTAAGCCAGATTGAATGCGACCACCGTGGCAATCGGCGCCCACGCGTTGGGCAAAGCATGCTTTAAAATTATTTCTGAACGCGAAGCACCTTTTAGTCGCGCCATTTCTATGTAAGGACTAGCCAGTAAATTAATGATGGCCGCCCTGGTCATGCGCATCATGTGAGCGACGATAACCAGAGTTAAAGTAATTGCGGGTAACGCTATTCTATTGAGGCGCTCACCCAATAACATGTCCGGGTCTACCGTTGCCAGCGAAGGAAAGACTTTATAGAGTGAAGACAACAGTAATATCAATACGTACGCCACAAAAAATTCAGGCATCGAAATAGTAGTTAACGTTGTCACATTGACGGTGCGGTCATACAGCGTATTTCTGTAAAGTGCTGCAGACAAACCCAAAAGGATGGCCAAAGGAACTGCAATTATCGCGGTGACACCGGCTAAAAACAGCGTGTTCTTCAAGCGCGGCGCGATCATTTCTGCCACCGAGCGTGAACGATCTACACCAGATGCTGATCGGCCGGAAAATGACGTTCCCAGATCACCTTTTAATACCGACCCTGCCCAACTAAAATAACGCTGCCAGGCCGGTTTATCTAAACCCAGCTCTTCTCGAAACGCAGCCACTGTTTCTTCGGTAGCAGCCTGACCCAGTACGGCTTCGCCAAAATCACCCGGCAACATGGTCACTGAGCTGAAAATGATTGCCGACACGACAAAAAGCGTAACCAGTCCTAAGCCTAAGCGTTTGATAATAGTGATTAGAACAGGATGCAAGCGGTATTCACTCTAGTGGTTTAGGCCAGCAAGTATACAAACGCCTGTGGCTTAGAGCAAAGTAAAAATTAACCGCTTTCGGACCAAATTTCAATATTTGGCCTTGATATGGTACTTTTAGCTACAGTTCAATTTCAACAATTCGTTTTCAAACAATGCGATTGACTATTAAGAATGCGCATACACTGCAAATGCAGCAGGGCCGCGCTACATAACAGCAGACACAACGGCACACCAAGCAAAGCTACATGCCTGCTAAAAACATCATCACATGGAGAACAGTACATTGAAAAAAGACGTTATTTTAAATCAGGCCAGCCGCCTGACGGCCGGAAACGTATCACGCCGCCAGTTCATCATGACAGCCCTGGCCGCTGGCGCAACCCTGCCCATGGCTATGTCAATGGCCACAAACGCAATGGCGGCAACGCCGGTAAAAGGTGGAAAACTACGACAAGGTATTGGATACGGTTCAACAACCGATACTCTGGACCCCGGCACATCGGAAAACGGCTTTACGCAAGCACTGCACTACACCTACGGTAATCAGCTTACTGAAGTTGACAGCGACGGCCAATTAATAAGTGAACTGGCTGAAAGTTTCGAACCTGCCGACGGCGCTTCATCATGGGTGTTTAATTTACGCCAAGGTGTCGAATTTCATAATGGCAAAACCTTAACCGCTGATGATGTCATTGCTACGTACAACTATCACCGTGACGAAAATTCAAAATCTGCGGCAAAAGGATTACTGACCGCAATCAAATCCATGAAGAAAGATGGTGACAACCGCATTATCTTTGAACTCGATAGTGGAAACGCCGATTTTCCATACATTGTTAGCGATTATCACCTGATTATCCAACCCTCAAAAGACGGAAAGATCGATGCCTTATCTGGCATTGGCACCGGTGGCTACGTGCTGGAGAATTTTGAACCTGGCGTTCGTGCTGTGTCAAAGCGAAACCCTAACTATTTTAAAGAGGGCCGTGCACACTTTGACGAAATCGAACTGTTGGCTATTCTTGATGTTACTGCTCGTCAAAACGCAATAATGAACGGTGATGTCGATGTAATTGACAATGTGGATCCCAAAACCGTTGCACTGCTTGCTCGTGCACCCAATCTGAACATATTAGAAACCACTGGCACACAACACTACACATTCCCCATGCGTTTAGATGTGGAACCGTTTGGTAATCGCGATTTGAGATTAGCGTTGAAATACGCCATTAATCGCCAGGAACTGGTGGACAAAATTTTATTAGGTCACGGACTGGCTGGCAATGATATTCCAGTATCCAGTGCCATGCCGTTTTTGAATACCGATATTCCGCAACGTGAATTCGACCCAGAAAAGGCCGCAGAGCACTATAAGAAATCCGGCCACTCTGGACCAATCCAATTGTCCGCCTCCGATGCTGCTTTTGCAGGCGCAGTTGACGCGGCACAATTAATTGCAGCATCAGCTAAACAGGCTGGCATTGAGATTGAAGTGGTTAGAGAGCCCAGCGATGGCTATTGGTCAAATGTTTGGAACAAGAAAGGCTGGTGCGCCTGCTATTGGGGTGGTCGACCCACCCAAGACTGGATGTATTCCGCTGCATACACCGCTGATACAGAATGGAACGACACCAGCTGGAAAGAAACCGATGACGCCAAACGCTTTAACGAAGTGGTTGTCAGTGCTCGTTCCGAAACGGATGACACCAAGCGCAAGGCACAATACTTTGAAGCCCAACAATTGCTGCATGATGACGGCGGAGCGATTGTTGCGATGTGGGCAAACTACATTCATGCGCATTCAAAGAAATTGACCCACGGTGAAAACGTTGCGGCAAACTGGATTAATGATGGCAACAAGATTGCCGAGCGTTGGTGGTTTGCCTAAGCTGCGTTAAGTCAACCGTGCTCAGTTGGTTTGCTATCACAACTGCATTTAACTGACACGTTTTAAAGATGCCGATGGTTTTTGGTAACCATCGGCATTTTTTTGCGCTCTACTTTGACATGAATATTCTAGATAATCTGTTGCCATGACTCATGTACTGGACATCATCGACTTACCTGACGTTGGCATTGTGACGCCCGATGGGTGTCGTTTGTCAGCTCGAATCTGGATGCCGAAAAATGCTGATAATGCGCCCGTGCCAGCCATTGTGGAACACCTGCCCTATCGCAAACGTGATGGCACTGTGCATCGTGATGAGTTGGGTCATCCTTACATTGCAGCGCGAGGTTATGCCTGCATAAGAGTGGACATGCGAGGAAACGGCGAGTCACAGGGTTTAATGGACGACGAATACACGCCGCAGGAGTTACAAGACGCTTGCAATGTCATTCAATGGGCAACCGAGCAATCCTGGTGCAGCGGTAGTGTGGGCATGATGGGTATTTCCTGGGGTGGATTTAACAGCCTGCAAGTTGCGGCCCTGCAACCCCCGGCTTTAAAAGCGGTTATCAGTGTGTGCTCTACGGTTGATCGCTTTGCTGATGATATTCACTATAAGGGTGGCTGTTTACTGACTGAAAACATCGGGTGGGCAGCCAACATGTTGTCGTATTCGTCCAGACCACCCGATCCGGCGTTAGTCGGTGAGTCCTGGATGGACATGTGGAAGATGCGTTTGAACAACATGCCTTTTTTAGCATCCACCTGGATGCGCCATCAAAAAAGAGACGCCTATTGGCAGCATGGTTCGGTGTGCGAAGACTACACAGCTATTAAAGCAGCCGTTTTATCAGTGGGTGGCTGGCATGATGGTTATCGCAATACTATCAGTCACCTGGTTACAAATTTATCTTCACCGGTTAAAGGCATTGTGGGACCTTGGATACATAAATACCCACACTACGCGGCACCTACACCAGCCATCGGATTTTTACAAGAATCGTTACGATGGTGGGACAGATGGCTGAAAAACGCCGACACCGGTGTTGAAGATGACCCAGCTTATCGCGTGTGGGTAATGGATAGCGTGAAGCCTAAGCGCTGGTTGCCTGAACGCCCAGGTGAATGGGTTGGAGAACAGCACTGGCCATCTGAAAACATAAATGAAAAACAATTGCATATCGTTGGCGAGCGTAGCAACGCTAATAAAAGCATCAGCGTTTGCGAGGATCAACCTGCTAACAATCGAAACAAAGATAGCAACGTCGATAAGGCCAGCGACAAAGACAATGATTTAATGCTCTCGGATGTTGCAGGCGCGTGCAAGTTTTCGGTATCGTCTGCGCAAGACTGTGGCAAAACATCGGGTGAATATTTCCCGTTTTCTTACGGACCCGAATTCCCAGATGACCAATTAGCCGATGATTTGCTCAGCTGCTGCGCAGACACATCAGTACTGAGCGAGCCAATGACCATCATTGGCGCTCCCACCGTAAAGTTAACACTCAGTGCCGATAAACCAATGGGGCTCATTGTTGCCCGACTATGCGACCTAAGACCCGATGGCAGCTCTGCTCATATCACATCAGGGATGCTGAATCTGGCACACAGAGAATCGTTTGAGCACCCTTCCTTAATACAACCTGGAAACTCATTTAGTATCGAATTTGCGCTAGACCAAATTGCTTATCGTGTTCCCGTGGGTCATTCTCTGCGATTGGCATTGTCAACAGCATGTTGGCCCTTTATATGGCCATCCCCGCAAACGGTCACGTTAAGCATCAGTGCAGGCAGCATGACTTTGCCTGTAAGAACAACGGAACACTCCCTACCCGTCCAGTTCGAACCACCAGTTACCGCCGCTGGCTGGCAAACTGAAGTACTTCGAGAAGCTAGCTCGTCAAGGAAAGTATTAGTCGATGAAGCAAGCAATGAGCAGGTCACATTAATTGAAAACGACTTTGGAGAAAACCGCGATTTAACCCATGACCTACGCAGCGGTAGCATTACTAACGAACGCTGGTCAATAAAGCCAGACGACCCGTTATCGGCACGCGGTAACATACATTGGCAGCAAACTGGTGGCCGTGATGACTGGAATTGGAAAACCGATTCATGTGTGAGCATCAGCTGCGACAAGGCATATTTTTACTTGTCTGCCTCACTCAAAGCCTATAACAATGATGAGCTTATTTTTGAGCAAATCTATAACGACAATATTCCACGCAAGTTCATATAGTTTTATCGGGTGTTTGCGCCAGATTCTCTAGGGTATTAATCACCGCACTGAAGCTCTCGGCCGCTTTGGTGCTGATGTGGCGCGCTCGGACATGACCGTGCACCAGACCAGAGTCCACTATCGACAGCGCCTCCCCACCTGCTTTTTCAATGGCCTTACAGTACTGTTTACCGTCGTCGCATAAAGGATCGCATTGCGCACTGAAAACAACAGTGGGCGGTAAATTCGTAAAATCAGTGTCGTGCAACGGAGCGGCCGTCGAATCACCAAAGGGTTCCGCACCGTCAAAACGCGCGCTAATGTATTGCTTGATTTCATCGAGGCTTAGTAACGGCGCATTTGCATGTTGTAGATAAGATCCTTGGTTCATATCGCCACCGAGCGCTGGGTATAACAAAACCTGTCCATCAATTTTCGGGGCCTTAGGTATTGCGCGCAATGCATGAGAAACTGCGGCGCACAGATTACCACCTGCGCTATCACCGCAAAGCAAAATGGAAGCCCCTGCAACACGGACTGCCTCCGATAAGGTAACCGCCAAGCAATCACTAAACGCAGCGGGATGCTTGTGCTCAGGCGCTAAACGATAGTCGATGGCGGTTACAGCATACCCAGTCGCATCGCATAGCTCGGCGCAGACGCTATCGTGACTATCAAGATCACCCACAACAAACCCGCCCCCGTGCATGTATATGATTAACACAGAGGGTAATGATTCTGTTTGGAAGTAGCGACGAACAGGAATATGACCTTCGGCAGACTCAACCAGGTCATCGACGACCGTCACGCCAATTGGACGCTCGCTGGCAAATGATTTACACATGGCGTTGTATAACTCACGCTGCTCTGCAACCGTTTTGCTGACAGTATCTTCTGGGTAACTTTGCTCTGTTTTTTCTATGAAGGCCCATACTTCATCATCTATCAGTTGTTTGTAATTAAGTTCTTCACTCATTCGATGTCATTAGTTCCTTGATATACCGACATTTAAAAACCGATGCAGACTCATCGGTCTTATTGCATTGCCTCCACAGTACAGATAATATGCCTTTACCAGCGTATCGTTGCAGAGCCAGCCTGTGAGCATAAAATCCAATCAGCACACAAACCAACAACCCAGCTCGAATAAAGACTGGCACTACCACCCGGCTCTGCCCCTACAAGACGCCTCTGTCTTTAGCCAAATAAAGAGCCCAAAATTGGTTTTGGGCTGGTTTATCCGCAATTGGCTCAGTTTGTCTGAATTTATCATATTGGTTTTACTGGCGGTCGTGCTCTGGGCGTTCTGCTATCCATCTCTCGATCAAGCCACTACTTTTCAATTGACTTGGATTGCGCAAAACTTGTTTTGTAATTTGATACTAATGCTGGGAGTGGCTGGTGGATTACACTGGTACTTTTATATTCGTCAGGGCCAGGGCAAAAAACTGAAATTTGATCACCGCGAACAAACTCGAAACAATCGCAGTTTTTTGTTTTCAGACCAGGTAAAAGACAACATGTTTTGGTCTTTAACCAGCGGCGTATTTCATTTAACTTTTTTCCAAAGCCTGACCATGTGGCTTATGGCCAACCAATATATTCCAGTCATTCAACTTCAAGAATTGTCAATTGGCACAGCACTGTGGTTCTTGCTTGGCTTCGTGCTACTGCCCATTTGGTCTGCGTTTCACTTTTATTGGGTACACCGTTTTTTGCATCAGCCGTTTATGTACCGGCGTTTCCACAGCCTACACCATAAAAACATCAATGTTGGCCCATGGTCTGGTTTGGCCATGCACCCTGTTGAGCACTTGCTTTATATAAGTTCATTGGCCATTCATTGGCTGATTGCCAGTCACCCACTGCATGTGATCTTTCACGTTATCTGGTTGGGTCCGGGTGCAGCAATGACACACACAGGCTATGAAAATTTACTGGTAAAGAACAAACGCCGACTTGCGCTCGGTACTTTTTATCACCAATTACATCATCGGTATTTCGAATGCAATTACGGCAATCAGGAGATGCCTTGGGACAGATGGTTTGGCACTTTTCACGATGGCAGTGAAACTGCAACGAAAGAAACCCGAGAAAGAAAAAAACGCATGTACTCTTGATGCAGCGAGTAAAATTTATGTCATTGGCAACAAACTGACAACACCATTTCGTTCAGTGCCATCTGCGCACTGCACACTAAGCGTCTGACCCTCATCCCAATAAGCCTGCTCAATCATGCCAAGGGCCACATTCTGTTTTAAACGCGGTGACCATATAGCCGTACTGATATAGCCTGCGTATTGTCCACTCACATGCAAATCCCAGGTATTGGCACACGGCGGGGTTTTATCGCCATCGAACAACACCCCTCGAATAATACGTTGCGGACCAGCTTGCTGTTCTTTGAGCAACGCTTGCTTACCAATGTAGTTTAGCGTTGGGTCAAAACTACAATACTCGCCTAGGCCACACTCCAAGGGGCTGTTGGCACGAGTCATTTCGTTTCCATAGGATAAAAGCCCCCCTTCTACCCGTTCGATTAAATTAGGACAACCCGGTAAAACATTGTGCGCCTGCCCTGCATCCCACAAGGTATCCCACAACGACAACCCCAAAGATGACTTATCCAGATAAATCTCAAACCCGCCTTGTTTACTGTATCCAGAGCGCGCCACCAATAACGAATGACCTTGAAAATCGAGTTTACTGTAGTTGAAAAAAGCAATATCTCTGACTTGCTCGCCAAATACTGTTGCCATGAGATCGTCAGATTTGGGGCCTTGTACCGCCAATGGAGATACATCGGGCTCATCAAGAGCGACATTCATACCGTAACCCAATGCCAATCCCTTTGCCCATAGCAACAAATCTGAGTCGGCAATCGAGAACCAAAAGTGATCGTCGGCCAGTTTCAAAATGATAGGGTCGTTTAGCATGCGCGCTGCCTGATCAACCACAGGCGCATAAAAGCATTGACCTACTTTGGCCCGGCGCAAATCACGCGGCGTCATTAGCTGGGCTAACCGAGCAGCATCAGGCCCGTGCAACTCGACTTGTCTTTGACAACTGACATCCCACAACTGAACGTGTTCGCGCAGATGCCAATAGTCTTCTTCAACGGAGCGACCAAAGCCTTTGGGCAGCACCGTGTGATTGACGACTGAGTAGTCGCTGACACCCAATGCTTCAATGCGAGGCGTGTAAGGAGTTGATCTTTGCCGTCTTGATACAGCGAGTTTTGCAGGTTGTGGCGATGCCGCTGCACTCATGAATCCGACCACCAAATAGAGTATGAGTGCGGAGATAACATCATCGGACAATGATAGTGACCACTGTCGTCTGATAAATCTAACCGAACCACCACTTCGCTGACAATGTGGTGGGCACTGTTGGGAGTTGAACTGTGAGTTGAGCTGTGAGCAAAATAATCTTTACTGTGAAAAACCAACTCGATACTACCGGGCAATGTCGTGTCAACAGATTCGCTAATCCTGCCCTGCTCACAGGCTTTTTTATCAAACAGCACTGTTGTTGCACCTTCACTATCACGACGTACGCATGAGATACGTATACCAGCCGCGTGAGATCCAGTCACTGAGTCAAGCACATGAGATGAAATGGTTGCCATTACAATGGTCCGCAGTGATTAATGCTACTCAATAGAGGCTTTGTCGCGTTTGTCGGTTGTTGCCAACACAATAGGGCTTATGTGACCTTTTGTTTTGACATTAACACAAGCTGTTTTACCGCTGGCGATGGCGCGCTGAACAGCCGGGATGAGTTGCTCTCGGCTTGTAACCAGCTCGCCATAACCACCAAGGCCCTCAAACATTGAGTGAAATGGGATATCACGAAAATCAGTGGCAAAATGTGTTTCTGTTGCAAACAGCCTCTCCTGTTGTTGAGAAATACAATCAAGTCCACCGTTGTTATCGATAACAACCACGATAGGCAGGTTTTCCTGAAAAGCCGCTTCAACGCTCAAGCCACCTGATAAAAACGCCCCGTCCCCACTGATTAACACAACGTTGCTTTGACGGTGATTCATTTTTGCAGCAATCGCAAAGGAGACACCCACACCCAACAAGCTAAACGTACCCGGGTGCAATATGTTCCCAAGCTTCTGACCACGCCAGCCCGCGATATTAACGGCTATTTCAGACCAGAAGTGCGTATTGCCACCGTCGATAACTAACCAGTCTTCATCGCCCATGGCCTCTTGCACATCCATGGCCACTTGCAAAGGATGTATAGCACCATTAAGTTGCGCATTGCCGGGTATATCGGCAATCATTTTTTCAACCCAAATACCACGACGGCGCCGGTTTTCGTTAAACCAGTCTGCGTTTAGCGTCCATTGATTATCTTTGGCCATGGCTAACAGGGCATCGAAGAATGCACCTGGATCACTTAATAGTATTTCGTCGGCTGCGCGATTTAAATCGAGCTCTTCGTGGGAGCCATTCACACATATCAGTGTTGTTGATGCAGGTATAAAAGGCGGGTTACCAAAATTCATCTGGTTGTCGAGCCTGGCTCCAACCATGATCACCGCGTCGGATTCTTGCAGGGCATCTTTAGAGGGGTGATACTGATGCACATCGGCCAGGCCCATGTAAACATCGACATCTTCACCCAAAAGCTTTTGATGATAAGGCACATTAAACACGGGTATGCTCAACTGCCTGGCAACCAATTCAAGCTTTTTTTCGGCACCTGACCACCACACACCATGACCACCTATTAATACTGGTTTTTTGGCCGATGCTATTATTGTCAATACGCGTTGCAGGTCGTCTGGATTTGGCCAGGCTCGCGGCGGTGACTTACGTGAGTGATCAAATGGGCGTTCTTCACGACTGACCATCTCGTCGAAAGAGCTGAACATAATATCAACCGGCACACTTAAATGTACCGGCCCAGGGTATCCGCTAGTGGCTATTTTGTATGCCCGGTCAACGAACTCGGGTATACGTTCACCATGGGTTACTTCAATGCTGTGCTTGGTAAGCGGCGCTGCAATAGCAACGTCATCGATTTCTTTAAAACCACCCGCTCCTTTGCGTTTTAAGGTACTGGAACCGGTTACAAATATGACCGGTGAGCGTTCACCCCAGGCTTCCATCATGGCCGGCAGTGCATTGGCAAAGCCTTCGGGACCGACAAGACAAACTGTCGGTTCACGCGTAACGCGTGTATAGCCATCGGCCAAGTGCCCAGCAACTTGTTCATGTGGTGCATTTATGACTGGAATTTGGCATTCCATAAAACCCTCAAGCGCCGGATTACAAAATCCACCGCTCAAAGTGAATACTTGCTTTACACCTTTATCGTGAAACGCTCGTGCCAATAAAGCACCTCCGCGAACACTCATAGTTAATTCCCAGCTTAGCGGGGTTGTTACACACTGACCCCATTTAAAAAACAAACATTAGTTGGATGAAAGCTTTCCTGTGAACGGATTCATGTAGAGCTCGTTATGCGACTCTACTCCCTCCTCTACAACGCAATCGGATTTTGGTCGAGCAACACACAGCAGCACGTAACCGGCTTTGGATTGCCGGCTGTTTAAAGCTGAAGCACCCGGTTGCCTAACACTGCCTTCGATGAGTTTTGCTGCACAGGTAATGCAACCGCCATAGTCACAACCAATGGGCAGCTGCACACCGGCCTCCAGTGCCGCCTGATAAATAGGTTGCTCAGCAGACACGCTAAGCGTTACTCCGGCGTTTTTAAGCTCGACTTTATACATTGGAGCGACATCGCGTTTAGATGAATCGTCGCTCATCAAATTTCCTGATTCAACTTGGGCTTCCAAAAAGGCCTGAACAATTCGATTTTGGGACACCTGTCCATGACAACGCGCATGCCAGCAGCTTCGGCCATTTTTGCAGCATCCTCGTGATACACCCCTATTTGCCCCCACAATACTTTTGCACCGATATCGATGGCTTCTTGGGCAACGCCAGGTAAGGCTTCGGCGGCTCGAAACACTTGCACCATATCAACCGGCTCTTTTATGTCAGCCAGTGACGCCACCACGGTTAAACCACGAATCTCGTTACCGGCTTCCCGCGGGTTTACTGGGATCATGTTATAGCCCTGTTCGTGCAACACACGTAATACACCGTAACTGAATTTGGTTGGGTCTGGGCTTGCACCGACCATGGCGATAGTCTTGACCTCGGCCAAAATACCAGCCAGATAGTCTTCTGGGTATTCTTCAGAGTGATTCATGTGTTACTCCATTATGCAAAGCAGTGAGCGTAGTCGCTAGTCACGTTACAGCCAGATATCAGAAGTGCAGTCGCCACCGGGATACCGGGTTTCGTGGCATCGCGATGGACCGTTGGGTTCATTGCCGAAGTTCACAATAAAGTCTTTGTTTATTTCCATACCACCTTTATCGGTATCACAATCAACCATCAACATAACGCCGCCTTTATGGCGAATGTCTGGATAAAACTGGTTGTCCCAAGTGGAAAACAAAGAGGTAGTGACGTAAAGCCGCTTTCCATCAAGACTCAGTTGTATCATTTGCGGCCCACCGGCGATGTCAACGCCATTAACCACAGGTGCTTTTTTTAACATACCACCCATCCACACTTGCCCAGTCATAACTGGATTGTGAGGATCAGTTATATCGTACTGGCGAATATCGCCATGCAGCCAATTACAAAAATACAAGAACCGATCATCCATTGAAATTAGAATAACCGTGATAAGCCCGGGTAATGGTATTGGCCACTCTGGGTGCTTTTCGTTTTCTACGTCGATGATTTTTTCAACGATCCATTCCTGATCTTTTTTGTACCAGTGAATAATGTTGGATGACATAGCCGCACCAACAAAACCGTGTGTGGAGTCGGGGTCATGATGGAATCTGACTTCCAGTGGCACCAAACCATCTTCACCAAGATAAACGGTATTCTCTACGCACTTTTTTTCAAAGTCCCAGAAGTGAATTTCTCGACCGTACTTCAGGTGCCCGACTTCTTCCAAATCAAAACCAGGCATAAATGTATTGGGGGCCGCCCATTCGCTGGACACCATCACATTGTGTCTAGGCTGGTACCAGAAGTCATAGTTAAACTTCATACCACCTAAATCGTTTTCCCATCGACCAACGATATCAAAGTCTTTGTTCAGATGCAAAAAGCCACCAGGCGCATTGCCCTTGGCGTCACCAAGCATCGAGATGATAATGTCAGAACCCAGGCAATGAACCGTGTGGGGTGCCGACAAATCGGTTTTGGCTTTTATTTCGTCACCGGAAATTACTTTGTGCACGCTTGGGTTGCGCGGGTCGGTTCCACAATCAACAATGTGCAAATTGGAACTACGAACGCCCGGAACAATCAGGTATTTGCGCTCCATGCTGCCGTCTTCAAAACACGATGAACAAGCATTCCAGCCCATATGATGCAGCTCGTCACCGATACCGGGCATTTCGCAACGACTGATAACTTGTGAATACGTTGAGCTGTCGGGGTCGGCGTCGACCGTGGCAAGGTAGTCAGGCTTCTGGATACCCGTGCCAACGTAAATAGCAATCGTGTACAGGATTTTTTCCCGAGGTGCTTGCATGGCCTCTGTCGGAGAGGCATACCCTGGCCCACAGCAAGTGCTTGGCGCGTCACTCATAGCGATTCCCAAAAAAATACACGTGGATATTGGCACAAATTCCATCGGCAATGGGCAACCCCACCCACCGATGCCTTGTAACCGTCGTTTTCAGCCAAATTCCAAATCATGCATCAAAAGTCTCTCACCTGGCATTATCAACAAAATTCAAGAAGCGTGGCCTACAATTACTCTCAACACACGATTATTGAGATTTGTCTGCATGGAAAGGTTTGTTGAGCAGCTACTGTACCGCTCGCGCTGGATACTGGCTCCGATCTACCTGGGCTTGAGCCTGGCACTGATCGCTTTGGGCATTAAGTTTTTTCAGGAAGTGGTACACCTGATTGTTCACATTATTTCGCTCAAAGAAGCCGATATGGTGT
This sequence comes from uncultured Granulosicoccaceae bacterium, assembly GCA_938035525.1. Taxonomy (GTDB): domain Bacteria; phylum Pseudomonadota; class Gammaproteobacteria; order Granulosicoccales; family Granulosicoccaceae; genus Granulosicoccus. Next base: position 3,388 of record CALHOI010000015.1, on the reverse strand, counting down.
TGGTGGTGTTATCACTGATCGACATGGCCATGGTAGGCGGCTTGATCGTGATGGTCATGATGTCGGGCTATGAGAATTTTGTCTCAACCCTTGATGTCGAAGACGGTGAGGAAAAACTAAGCTGGCTGGGCAAGATGGATTCGTCATCATTGAAAGCCAAGATCGCAGCCAGCATTGTTGCTATTTCTTCGATTCATTTACTGAAAGTTTTCATGAACACAGTCAACACCGACAACGACAAGCTCATGTGGTACATGTTACTGCACATGACGTTTGTGGTATCCGCATTTGCGATGGGCTTGTTGGATATACTCGCGTCTCGCGCTCGAGCGGCCGCCGCACAAGCAGCAAAATAAGTATTAACTATTGCGAATTTGGCTCAGTGTTTGACGCGGTGTAATAGCATCAACAGAAATTTTGAGCTCGATTACAGCGCCACTTTTTGATGCTATTGCTCGTTCAAAGGCGGGAACAAACTGCTTTGTAGTAGCAACTGTTTCGGCATGAAAACCGTATGCTTTGGCCAAACCGACAAAATCGGGATTAAGCAAATCGGTTGCTGATACTCGAGCGGGGTAATGTCGCTCTTGGTGCATACGAATGGTTCCGTAGCTGCCGTTATTTAAAATGAGTATGATTGGCTGTGCACCCGCCTGCATGGCAGTCCCCAGCTCCTGACAATTCATTTGAAAGTCACCATCACCGGCAAAACACAAAACCATTTTATCCGGCGCTACTATCTTGGCCGCGACCGCTGCCGGTACGCCATAACCCATTGCCCCACTTTGCGGCGCCAACAATCGTTGACTAGCACGGTATTGTAAAAATTTGTTTGGCCATACCGCAAAATTTCCAGCCCCATTGGTCACGATGACATCGTCTGGCAAACTGGCACGCAGGTAGTCCATGATAGCAACCATGTCGACATCGCCTGGTTGCTGCGGTGCACCAAAAGCACTTAAGTAATTTTCACGCGAATCACGCAACCAGCTTTGCCAGTTTGCCTTTAACGAAAGCTGTGCCAAGCTGCGCGCCGCATGATTTGGACCAGCTTGAATGGGCAAATCAGCCGCATAAACTTTACCCAACTCACGATCTGAAGCATGCAAATGAATAATCGTTTTGGAGGCATAAGGTACTTCCAACAGGCTATAGGCGCCGGTGGTCATTTCACCAAACCGGATACCAATCGCTAAAATTAAATCAGCAGCTTTCATGGTTGTTTGCATTTGAGGTGTCATACCAACGCCCGCTTCACCAACATAGTTGCCGCTATGATTATCAACAAGATCATTAAACCTGAATGCGGCAGCCACAGGTAAAGCATTTTGTTCAGCAAACTGCTGTATGGCTTTACGGCCATCGTCGTTCCATCCACCACCACCAACAATAATCAACGGTTGTTTCGCCTTCAGTAAGCGTCGCTCAATTTCGGCAATATCAGCGTTGCTGGGAGCAGGCTCAGGAATACGAATAGGTTTACAAGCCTGCGCACTTGACTGGGACGTGAGCATGTTTTCTGGCAAGGCAACAACCACCGGCCCCGGCCGGCCGGACAAAGCGGTGCTCCAGGCACGACTAAGTAACTCGGGTATTCTATTGATATCGTCTATCTCAACAACCCACTTTGCAATAGAGCCGTAAAAAGCCCGGTAGTTTATTTCCTGGAAAGCTTCGCGTTCTTGTTGATCTGTACCCACCTGGCCCACAAACAACAACAAGGGAGTGGAATTTTGCATAGCCGTGTGCACACCGATTGAAGCATTAGTGGCGCCCGGCCCCCGAGTCACCATACATATACCAGGTTGACCGGTTAACTTACCAAAGGCCTCAGCCATAAAAGCCGCACCACCTTCGTTTCGGCACAAAACGAAGTCGAGCTGACCTTGCGTGTCGTGCAGACCGTCAAGTACATCGAGGTAACTTTCTCCGGGCACACCAAAACACTTGCTTGCACCCAAAGCCTGCAAACTTTTTACTAATAGATGTCCACCGCTGATTGTTGTCATGGAGTCAGATATGTCGGATTTGTTATGGGTGCTAGGCTAGTTATTAAAACTTGAAAAAAATCGCTGGAGCCATACGTTGTTATTCTATTCTCTATGGTAAGCGTTGAACAGATAAACGTCGAGCTTTATCACAAAGAAGGTTTTATATTTGCACGCTACAGATACTCAAGTTGTTGTCGTTGGTGCCGGATTGGCAGGCTTGGCATGCGCTCGTGAACTCAACAAACACGGTGTGGATACTTTGGTACTGGAAGCACGAAACCGCATCGGGGGGCGCGTACACACTGTGACGCTGCCCGGCGGCACGGCACTCGATCTTGGCGCGCAACTGATCGGACCACGTCAAAAACGTATAAACCTTTTGGCGAAAGAAGCTGGCGCTGAGATTATCAACCTGAATCACAAAGGCCGTGCGTTTCGAGAGCCAAGTATGGCTTTGTCGTTCTCCGACCGAGTGCAAATAGCACGGTTGGCATGGCGCATTCAAAAAGAAGTTAAACGCACCCCCGCCGATAAACCATGGCTACACCCGAATGCCGCTTTTCTGGATAATATTTCGGCCGCGGATTGGCTGAGCAGCATCAATACCGGCAAAGCATTTCAAGTGTGGCGTTCTGTAGCAAGTCGTTCGTTCTGTCTTGATGCCAGCCAATACTCGGCGCTTGAAGCGCTGCAACACATGTCCAGCATGGGAGGCATGCTCGGTTTGGTTTCTGCCGATGTCAGTATGCTGAAAAACGGAGCGTCGGTGCTGGCACAGCACCTTGCATCAGAACAAAACATTCAACTCAACACCGAAGTTCAGCGTATAAACGTTGTTGAAGATAAGGTTCAGGTTAAAACCAACGAAGATGTCATTAACGCCCAGCAAGTGGTGCTTGCCGTACCGCCGCAAATTGGTCTTAAGATTTTAAACTGTTCAGATGACTCGTGCGTGTTGGAGGGCAACGGCACATTGGGTTACCCTGAAAACCCGCTTGTTGCACATGCAACTAAAACCGCGCTGGTTTATCCCACTGCATGGTGGAAAGACAATGGCTTTTCGGGTATGGGTATGTCTGAAACCGGGCCAGTAAACGAGCTGTACAACGTAACGCCAACCAACACCGAGCACGGCGTGTTGATGGCAATCAGCTCTGGCGAAACCTCACTGTCACTCCCAGCAGACAAACAAGCACGAACAAACGTGATTGTTGAACACGTAAACGAACTACTGAACGGAAAAGGACAAACTCCCAGTTTTGTTGAGTCAATCAACTGGACTAACGAACCGTTTTCAATGGGAGGCTACTCGTCACTACGCCCGTTTAATTCGTGGATAAAACAAGCCAAAAAACCAGTCAACGACCAAAGTCCCATTCAAATAGCCGGAACGGAAT
>CALHOI010000014.1 GCA_938035525.1 uncultured Granulosicoccaceae bacterium | reverse complement strand
TTAATGATTGATTAACTTTCATGGCATTAAAGGTAGTGCAAATGACGTCACCAAAGCTTAAGTATTATTAAAGCCTCTGGCACCAGGTGCGCGCGTTAAAGTTTGCTGCCGCTTTGCTTCGCGGTACACAGTGAAAATGGCGGCCACGATAATTATACCGGCTCCAATCCACGTAGTAAGCTGGGGCAATTGGTCAAATAGTAAATAACCGAGAGCGGCAGCAAACAAAAGCCTGACATAATCCAGTGATGCCAGCAATGAAGCTTCGCCGTGTTTATAAGCAAATATGTTAGCTCGTTGAGCGTAAAACGACAAAATACTGATGGCAACCACAATCAGCCATTCTAGTGGTGTTGGTGCAACCCAAGCCATTACCGCCGGTATTAGTGTAATACCGCCTACACCGAATATTTGATAACTCATCATTGATTCGCGAGACTCGGTTTGGCTAAGAATACGAAGAATAACCATGACCAATCCTGCTGCAGCTGCACCGGCTATGGCAAAAATACCGTAGATGTTGTAACCACTGGAACCCGGCTGCAACATGACAGCCACGCCAAGAAATCCCACCACTAACGCAAACCAACGATACGGACCAACAACTTCGCGTAAAAATATCACCGCAAAAACGGTGACAAAAAAACTTTTTGCAAAAGCTAAAGCGGTTGCATCGGCCAAGGGCATGTTGACAGCGGCTGTGAACCCACCCAACAAAGCGATCAGTGCCAGACCTACACGCACTAGTTGCAGGCCAGGCTTATTGGTTTTAATACTGTTGGGAAAGTCCCTGGCCAGCACCGGGTACAACATGAAAGCCATGCCTAATTGCCGCAAAAACAACAATTGGATAACGGGCAAGCGCTCACCGGCCAATTTAATCAGTGCCACAGCAGCGGTTAATAAAAACGCTGCGAGTGTAACGGAAATAGCGCCCTTAAAATTATCTGGGAGGTCGTGAAAGCGTTGCAAGAGGTGCGTCCTGACTACAGGATCACTACTCTACACGAGTTATCTGTGCGAAGCTCTCGAACATGGTCAGAGATTATCTGTTCAGATCAAATGGCATCTACAAAACCCTGAACTGCCGACGCCAGATGGCCTACAAAAACTCTAAGGTTTGCTGATCGAAGTGCCGCAGGTTTGGAAACACATCGGCCCGGTTCCCATCGGGTAATCCATACCATCGAGCCAGCGTCGCTGCGTATTGATCTACTGATGTTGTTGGTATGAGTCGACCACGTCCTGAGTCCTGCGGCCCTTCGATACGAATTTCCGGCATTTGCCCGTAAATCGTATTGCCCTTAACCGCGCCGCCCAGAACTAATTGGTGCCCACCCCAACCATGATCGGTCCCGTCACCATTGGTGGTTAGGGTCCTGCCAAAGTCAGCAGCAGTAAACGTCGTTACCTGTGAAGCCACACCCAGCGATTCCGTTGCGTTGTAAAACGCGCCCAGCGACTCGCTTAAAGTGCGTAACAACGCAGGGTGGCGTGCATTCTGGTCACCATGTGTGTCCCAGCCACCAAAACCCACAAAGAAGATTTGTCTGCGCAGGCCCAGGGTATTTCGGTTGGCTATCATTCTGGCTACCATCTTCATAGCGGAGCCTAACTCGGACCCAGGAAACCCGGTTTCGATACTGACGCTGCTATCAAGTACTTCACCCAGGCTATCGCCAACCACGATAGAGCGGCGCATGGTTTCGCGGTAGTGATTCGCCAGCAAATTGCCGGTATCGTTGCCTATTAACGCATCAATGGCTTTTTGCCGACGTTCCAGTCGGCCATAGCCCGTGAGCAAGGAGTTCATCTTTGGGTGAACAACCCCTGACGGGGACAAGTTGTAAGGAATACTTGATGCGCCCGTTTGCATCAAGTTACTGCCTGCCATTGATATATTCATTGACAGCTCACCACTAACATATTGTGCCTGCATGGCATCTGCCACCCGCCCCGCCCAACCAGAAGGTTGAGGCGCTGCCGATTGCAAGCTTTGCCAGAAGTTTTGTTGGTCGTTGTGCGAAAACAGTCGTGGCGGCAACGGTACTCGATTAGCCTGGTAGTCGACTCGTGTCGTAGGCACAATTAACGGCCCTACATTACCAACCACAGCCAGTTTGCCGTTGTTGAACAACGAAGCAACTTCTGGAACCGAAGGATGAAATCCGTATTGAGAGCCATCTGACGCGGTTGGCGATGCCGCAATCAAGCTCTCTTTAGAGACCGCTAAATTACGTCTGGCACTTGCATACAGATTGTATTGATCTGTACTGCGAGGAACAAACATGTTGAGTGAATCGTTTCCACCGTACAAAAATACACACACCAGTGCGCGATAATCAGGCGTGTCCTGCGCCATAGCATCCATAGCCGATAAGCCGGCCAGCGTTGATGTCGCGCCAGCTCCCGCGACCATAGCTGCATGCTTTAGCCAGAAGCGTCTTTCGCGTTGATATCGATTCATCTCTTGGTTTTCCTGGCAAGTAATAACGTGCTTGTTTTAACGTCCGTACCGTCTAGCGTTGCACAGCAAATTCTGGGGAGACAAAAACCACATACAATAATTCTCTGACACGCTGCTCGCCGTTGTCATTCATGGGTGTAGCATTACCCAGCTCGATCAACGTTGAACGCAACCCATCAGACATAGCGCCCACCAATAGCTTGTCGCGCAAATGATCAACCAACTTGGGCACATTGTTCGCTAAGGCTTTTTCTGCTTCGATATTCAGTAAAATAGCGTGCTGGTTAGAGTTACTTGCCGTTCCCAGCGGTACTTGATGAGCATAGTCAAACAATCTGTCAGCAGCGCGTAAAATGGTGGTGTCATTTAAAATCTGCGCTTCAGGTGCGACTTTGTTTTCGTTGCCAACAATGCCCGGGGGTTTGTAATTTGCCGAATAAAAATTAAATACCGAGGGTGCGCTGTAAGGGCTTTGCAAAAAATCAGCATTGATACCCGAGTAACGCAACTTGCCAAAACTTCCCCTGGCATCAAAGGCGCGCCAAATAGAAGCAATTTTTACAACAGGCTCCTTCAATTTCCCAAAGTCCCAGGATTTATTGGCATGACCGTTAAGTGCTTCGTCGTCTAATAATATGGCCCGCACAACAGCAGCCATATCACCGCGCACACCGTCACCATTGTTGTTAAAGACAGCAGCAACACGAGCTATATAGTCTCCAGAAGGATTACTGCTAACCAGGCGTTGTATTAATTGCCGAGAAACAAACGGCGCCGTGTTGGGGTGATTGAATAACACATCCAGAGCAACATCGAGCTCTGCTTGTGCGGACAAGCCAGCTTCGATGGTCACGTTGCCCACGATGGTTTTGGCCGAGGTGTCATGAAAAGACTCGAACGCCTTCATTGGAATAATTTCACTTTGGGTGGTTCTGGCACTGCTACGCATGGAACTGGCATCGCCGTAATTCCAGCCGGTAAAAACGCGGGCTAAATTGACCACATCTTCTTGTGTGTATGTTGGCGAAGGCTGCCCGTCTGCGCCAATAATGGCATCACCGTTCAACTGTAATTTGGTTAAACCAATAGTGAACAGCTGCATCACTTCGCGTGCATAGTTTTCATCAGACTGAATGTTGTTTTCAAGATCAGGCTTTTCGTTACGACGCATACTCAGGAAATCGCCCATCATTGGATTGAGCGTCACCTTACCCAGCAACGATCTGTAATTGCCAAACGCTTCGCTGGCCAGCAAATCGTGATAGTTGGCAATACCGCGTACGCGATTATCCAAACCGGCATCTTTGTCTGAGACAACCAGTATTTGTCCTAGCGCAAACGCCACTCGTTGTCGAAGCTGGTCAGGTGCGCTGACCGCGATGTTCCAGAAAATATCACTTCTAATTTGTTGCCGATCAAACTGTCGACGGCCGTCAGTGATGTTGATTAAACCGTACTCTCGAAGCACGGAATCAACACCATCGAGATACCATGTTTGCGGTATGTTCATTTGGTCGTTTATCCAGTCAGAGTAGGTTTGCTGCATTAGCTTATTCACTGACACAGCGTTGGGGCCAAAGCTGGCACGTTGTAAAAAACGCGCAGCATCAGTTGCGCTTTGCGCACGAGAGGTAATGTCCAACTTGCCTGGCGGCAAAACTTGCAGGTTATCGTTTGAGTTTTCGCTGCTTAGCACCTCAATTGTAATGGGCATACGAGTAAACAATGATGAGTCGGCAAAATCGGTCGCTACTACTTCGAACGTATAAGTACCCACTTGCTGCTCGCTTGGCCGCCAAATAAACTCTCGCGAACCATCGCCATTATCTTCAAATCGAATATCGCCTATGGCGTTTTCCAGATACAGGCCTGGCACACTGCCATCGCTATCCGTGGCAATAACCCTGAAGCGTAAATCTGTTGCCACTTTTACACGCTGTGGTGCTATCGGGTTGATAACAGGCGGCAGGTTTTGACCAGACACGTCTTCACGTTCACTTGTTTCACCTTGCGTGTTATCAACATCAGACTCTAAAGTTTCATCAACCGGCGCAGCAGGCTCAGAGCCCTGGGCGCTCGGGTCGCCAATAACCACCATCACTTCGGTGCTGACCCGCTGGTTTACATCGACGGGATGAATAGCGGTAAATCTAAATATATGCTCGCCCTGCTCATCTTGTGAGGTTGGCCAATAAAATGTACGAGTGCCATCCAGGTTGTCATCAAAACTGGCGCTATCGGGTAGACGATCGACGTGCAAAATGGCAGCGGCGCTGTCTGGCATTCTTGGTACCACACGAAAACTAACCAACTGCCCTACACCGACTACCTGAGTTGATATAGGCTCGAAGAACGGTAACTGATCGGAAGGCTGCGTCGTTCCATCAAGCGTCTCGTTGGTAATATCAATCGTGGTTGTTGAGTCAGTTTGGTTATCAGCCTCACTATCTGCTTCACCATCCGCTTCAACATCTACCTGATTGTCTGCCTGGGAGTCGGTCTGCGAATCACCAGCAACAACAAAAAGCACTTCTCGTTCATTGCGTAAGGATGTATCAAGCGCATCAAATGCAATCAATACAATGCGGTGTTCACCAATCTGGCTTGCACCTGGCGTCCAGCGAAACAGACGGCTGCCATCAAACGCATCTTCAAGCACAGCACCATCGGGTAGCGACGGAATCATCAGTCCTGGAACCGTGTTGTCTTCATCGGTTGGCCGGATATACAACTGATACTCTTGTCCGACCTGCAAAGTCTGTTGGCCAATGTCAGGCAAACTGGGAGCGCTGTTACCAGCGGGCGCGGGTTCCGATTGCTCAGGCAATGTATTGGTTTCGACTACGTTGCCGCTTTGCTGGTCAGCCTGTACAACAATGTCGTTGCCTGTATTAACTTGTAGTGGCAGCGATTTTGTCAACACCATGCGTTGAGTCGAAATCAACGAAGCATCAACGGCATCAAATGCTTGAAAAATGACAACGGTTTCTTCGGCTGGTTCAGCTGGCACTGGCCATTTAAATTCACGAGAACCGTCATACACATCGTTGAGGCTTGACCCGGCCGGCGCATTGAGCATGCGAATACCCGGCACGGTGCCATCAGAGTCTGACGCCGTTACGCGATAAACAAAAACCTGTTCGGGGAAAACCTGCTGAGCGGGAATGGCGTCAAGAACGGGTGCTTGATTGGCACTTGCCGAAGGACTTGCAAATAGCAATAAACACGCAACAACAAAATTGATCAAAAACAGCACAAACAGCGGGGATTGGCGAGCTTTTTTGATTGCCAGCTCGTTTTGTCCAGACATGAGAGACACTGAATGTCCTTGCGTTGTTACAAGGCGGTTATGGTATGCGAAGGCGCTATAGTCGTCAATCAGATGACAGTGTTTATGCGCGGTATTATAACGCTACGCGAAAGGTTAAATTCCAGCGCGCCTCGCCAAACAAGGGATGGTTGCCGGGCTTGAGTTTGCGTACACCGTGATAACACTTGCGGGCTTCATCTCCGAATACAATCACATCGCCATCGTGCACATCAATCGGAATTGATTTACCGCCTTTGCGCTCACCCTGCACAAAAAATCGAGCACTTAACCCAAGCGATACAGACACGATTGGATGATCAAAGCTACGCTCATTACGGTCCTGATGAGCGCCCATTTGCGCGCCAGGCTTGTATTGATTGATTAAGCACACATCTGGCTCGAAATTATGGAAGCCGGCCTCAGATGCCGCATTAGCTGCCAGTGTTGAAAGCAGAGCCGGCATGGCTGGCCACGGCAGCCCACTGAGTGGATCGGCAGGGCTGTACCGGTATCCGCGACGATCAGAGGTCCAGCCCACAGCGCCACAGTTTGTCATGCCAACCGACATGGTGAATCCGCGCTGGGTTTGCATGTGACGCAGAGGCGCTGCGACGACAACTGACTGAATCTCGGACCAAATTTGTTCGCTTGCGGCAAAACCGGGCAGCAACCACATGCCGGGCGTAATCCGCACTGGTTCGGTTAACAAAGCCATCTCGGCAGCATAGCCAATAAGCCAGCATCGGTGAGGCGCATGATCATATTTGGTTGAAAAAAGCCTAAAACGGAAAAATAACGATGTTATTTTGCCCGAATTCGGGCAAATTAGTTGTCCCAACGTATAGCTGTCTCTTTAATAACCGCATGCAAGACGACCAACGAGCGACTCAACCAGGAAAGACTGCCGCCAAGCAGCCTGATAGCCGAGACCAGCCCGACCTCCCAGAGGAACGGCACCCAGGCGAACTACCAGAAGAACTGATTGATCATTTGTGTCGCAGCAGCAGGATCACTGCCCGCGAAGCAACTCACTTGGTGATTGAGGTGCTGAGCTTTTACTCCGAAACAGCAGATGAATTTTTACGGGCCAGACATCAGGAGCTTCAGGCTCTGGGCTACAACAATCGGCAAATATTTTCGACCTTGCAGGAAGAATTATCACAGCGGCGATTTAAAGCCAAACCATTAAGCGCACGACAAATTCGTCGCGCCATTTACGGATAGACAGGACATTTTTATGTGCGGAATTATTGCGTATACCGGCAAACAACAGGTCATGCCCATTTTGCTGGACGGACTAAAACGATTGGAATACCGCGGTTACGACTCGACAGGCATTTCGATCGTGTCGAGAAAAAAAATCAAAACGACAAAAGCCGCAGGCAAACTAAACGTACTTGAAAGCAAACTTCAAAGCGAAATCACAGGCCATTGCGGCATTGGTCATACGCGTTGGGCGACGCACGGTGCCCCAACAGACGACAATGCCCATCCTCACACCGACACTGACAACCGCATTGCTGTTGTGCACAACGGAATAATAGAAAACGTTGATGCGTTAAAAGCTATGCTGGACCCCAAGTGTGAGTTTAAATCGCAAACCGACTCTGAAGTGATCGCACACTTGTTGGCAACACACTCTGGTGACTTAATGACAGCGGTTCGCGACACACTGTCACTCATTGTTGGTACTTATGGTTTAGCTGTTATTGACCAGCAAAACCCGGACACGATCATCATTGCCAGAAATGGCAGCCCAGTCATAATTGGTGTGGGCGATAACGAAATGTTAGCTGCCTCTGATATGGCGGCGCTTAGCCGTTACACAAATCAGGTTGTTCATTTGGATGATGGTGAAATAGCCAAACTGACACCAAACGGTTTTGATGTTGTGACCATGGATTCTACCGTTGCTCACAAAGAAGCAATGACGTTAAACAACACCAATGCAAACTACGATCGTGGGGGCCATCCACACTACCTATACAGAGAAATTATCGACCAACCGGATACCGTCAAACAAACCCTTAGCGGACGACTTGACGAGCGGTTTTCGACCGCGCGCCTGGGTGGTCTTAATTTAGAAGCCCGAGATCTTATTGGCGTTAAACGTATCATTATTCTTGGTTGTGGCTCAGCCTATTATGCAGGGCTTGCTGGTGCCAGCATGATCGAATCTCTGGCGCGTATACCCGTTAGCGCAGAGCCGGCGGCTGAATTTCGCTACCGAAACCCGGTGATCGAACAAGACACGCTGTACATTGTGGTCAGTCAGTCCGGTGAAACGTTTGATACCCTGGCCAGTCTGCGCGAAGTGCGCCGTAAGGGTGGCTTTGTATTGGGCATAGTCAATAGCGTGGGCAGCACGATCGCAAGAGAAGTCGATGGCGGTATTTACATGCACGCAGGCCCCGAAGTGTCAGTTGCATCAACTAAAGCTTACACAGGCATGCTGACCGCTTTTTCATTACTGGCTTTATTGCTGGGAAGAACGCGAGATGTGTCCCCACAGCAAGGTAATCGAATCATCAGTGAACTTAAAGAGCTACCAGATAAGATTAGCCAGGTGCTTGCCATTGAACCTGAAATTGCAAAAATAGCGTCCAAGTACAAGCACAGTCAAAGTGCGTTTTATATTGGCCGTACCAACGGCTACCCCATTGCACTTGAAGGCGCACAAAAACTGAAGGAAATTTCTTACATACACGCAGAAGCTTACCCAGCCTCAGAATTAAAACATGGGCCATTAGCACTGGTTACTGACCAGACGCCGTGTGTGGTTATTTTGCCCAACGACGACCTGCTACCAAAAACGATTTCTTCTATGGAGGAAATCAAAGCGCGTGGCGGACCTGTCATTGCACTGACCAGCGCGGAAGGTGCACCAGCTGATCGCATAGCAAAACTGGCCGATCACGTCATTAGCGTTCCTGATGCCAACGAGCTTACGCTGCCGGCAATCATGGGGGTTGCACTGCAACTACTGGCGTATCACAGCGCAGTGAGCCTTGGGCGCGATGTTGACCAACCCCGAAACCTTGCTAAAAGTGTGACCGTGGAATAGGCGCTGACTAAGCGAAAGTAACGCGAATTAGCCCCTAAGTAGGTTCATAGACAGCATTGTGCCCAAGCTCGTACAGTACATTTTACCTGCGTCAATGCCTTGTGCGACAATGCCAGTGGAGAGGATATCCGAACAGAGCCACACACTCTTGGATATCTGTCATTGACTGATTCAGGAGAGTAAAACGTGAGATACCTGCACACCATGGTCAGAGTGAAGGACGTTGACGCGTCACTTGATTTCTATTGCAATAAGCTGGGGATGACTGAAGTCCGTCGCAAAGAGGTTGAAGCGGGCCGTTTCACGCTGATTTTTTTAGCTGCGCCCAAGGATGAAAAAAATTCATCGGCAAATAATGCACCTGAACTCGAACTCACGTACAACTGGGATCCCGAAGAATACGACACCGGTAGAAACTTTGGCCACTTGGCGTACCGCGTGGATAACATCTACGAGACCTGTCAAAAGCTGATGGATGCCGGGGTCGTGATAAACAGGCCGCCCAGAGATGGCAACATGGCGTTTATAAAATCACCCGACAACATTTCTATCGAGCTACTTCAGGAAGGCGAGCCACTGCCACCTGCGGCACCTTGGGCCGATATGGAAAACACGGGCACTTGGTAACAGGCGCTTGGGAGCACTAGCATGAGCAAACTGAATGTGCATCAGTACCCGTACTTATCTGACAACTACGGTGTACTACTCCACTCACCCGATAGCGGTGAAACCACTTGTATTGATTGCGGTGATGCCAATGCTGCAAAAGCCGCACTCAAAAAAACAGGCTGGTCTTTAACCGAAATATGGGTAACCCATCATCATGGGGATCACACCGACGGCGTGGTGGCACTTAAAAAAGAAACAGGGGCTACAGTGAAGGGCCCAGCCCCACTTTCACAGAATATAGCTGGACTAGACACAACCATCAAAGACGGTGAGAGCTTCTCGTTTGCCGGGAACACAGTCACAGCCATTCACACACCCGGCCATACCAAAGACATGATCAACTATTACTTACCTGACGAGTGCATAGTATTTACTGGAGACACATTATTCACACTTGGGTGTGGACGCTTGTTCGAATGCGATGCAGACACCATGCACACCAGCCTGACAAAACTTGCCGCGCTACCCGCTGACACCATGGTGTACAGCAGTCATGAATACACACTGGCGAATGCCAAGTTCGCACTCTCGGTCGACCCGGACAACAAAGCCCTGCAAATGCGCGCGCAACAGTTTGAGTCCTTAAGAGCTGACGGAAAACCAACAGTACCCAGCACCATAAAAGAAGAACTTGCAACCAATCCGTTTCTGCGCAGTAATGACCCCGATTTAAGAGCGTTTCTGGGTATGGAGAATGCAAGCGATGAAGAAGTTTTTGCAGAAGTCAGGCGCCGCAAAGATAATTTTTAAACGCAGTAATCCGGTTTACTGGCCCGGCTTATTAGCCCGCGTCACTCACCCGCCTCACTAGCCCGCTTTTCCAGCGTACTTTACACCCCAGCTTCACTAGCCAGCTTCACTAGCCTACTTTGCGAAGCTGGTTGAAGCGGCTTTCTATATCTGCGATTACACCAGGGATTTCGGTTGCAGGTACGGGCCTGGAAAAATAATATCCTTGCACACAATCGCAACCCAGCGTCATCAGCTTTTGCAGTTGGTCTTGAGTTTCTACCCCTTCCGCTACCGTACGCAAACCGAAAGTACGAGCCATGGTTATTATCGTATTAACCAAAGAGTTCTCTTCCGAACCAGTCACTAATTTATCGACAAACACCTTGTCTATTTTCATGCAGTCCAGCGGGAGGTTTTCCAGATAAGCCAGGGAAGAATAACCTGTGCCAAAATCATCGATAGCAATACTGATGCCTTGATCGCGAAGGCCATTTAACGTTGTAACCACTTTGGATAAACTGTTCATTACCACAGACTCAGTGACTTCGAGCTCCAACAATTCAGGCGTCATTTTGTGCTCAGACAATGTGTCTACAACACCCGATGCAAAGTCTTCCAGCACAAATTGTGGAGCTGATATATTCACAGCCATAGAAAACTGAGATAAGCCCTGATTCATCCAGACTGCGTTTTGACGCACTGCTTCATTTAATACCCATTTGCCAATTTCTGTTATGTAGCCGGCTTCTTCTGCCAATGGCACGAAATCGGCCGGTGACACAAACCCGTGCGCTGGATGCCGCCAGCGAAGTAAGGCTTCGGCGCCGCTCACAACACCATTAATGATATCGACTTTGGGCTGATAATGTAGCTCAAATTCTTGATTCTCGATAGCGTTTAGTAAGTCTGCTTCCAGCGCAATACGATCACGGTATTGCTCCGCCATGCTTAAATTAAAGCTCTTAACACTGCTGTTACCTTCCGCCTTGGCTTCGTACATAGCAAAGTCCGCATTACGCAGTAAGTCGTCTACGGTTTCACCGTTATCCGGGTAAAAGCTGACACCAATGCTGACTCCAATTTTCAGGTTATATTTGTCCACTATGAATTTTTTACCAACGGCACCGCTGAGTCGCGCAGCTATAGACAAAGCAGACTCACGTGACTTTACTCCACGTAATAACACGGCAAACTCATCACCACCCATTCGCGCCAATAGATCTTTTTCCTGCAAACTGCCAGCAAGTCGCTTGGACACTTGTTTCAGTAACTCATCACCAACCCGATGGCCCTGATTATCGTTGACAGCTTTAAACCCATCCAAATCAAGGAAAAGCAATGCAAATCGTTCAGGCTTTTCAGTATCCGAGGCGACGATTTCTCTGAGTACATTTTCAAACCGCAAGCGATTTGGCAACTGCGTAAGGCTGTCGTGAAATGCCTGAAAATGGATTTGATCGAGAAGATTCTGACGTTGTACCGAGCTGGCAAGCTGTCCGGTCAGTAAGTCAAGCAAACTTAATTCGACATCGCTAAAATCACGTTGATCAATGCCTTTGCCAAGCGTTAAGGCACCCCAAACCACTCCATCCTGCATTAGTGGTAACGTAATAGAGCAACCTATACCCAATACCTTTTTTATTCGCTGCACCGCCTCTGAATCGCGTTCATCATTGACCCCGCTACGCACGAGTGCACTTCGCTTGTTATCAACACACCATTGACTTATCGATTCAGACATGAGTTTCACATTAACAAAATTAGCATGTCGTATACCGGCTCTGTCGTATTGCCATTCTGTCAGCAGTGAAAACTTTTTATCAGTTCCGTACTGGCACACTGACACGTGCTTGGAGTGAAAAACACTCAACAACGATTTACAAACACCGTCTACAAGTTCACGCAGACTGGTGGCGGAGTAGATAGACTCTGTTAGTTCGCTTATAGCGGCGTGCCTGGCAAGTGCAGCCTTTTGCTCGTTGATCAGTATCGAATTCGCAATAGCGATTGATGCTGTGCGTGTGAAAAGCTTCAAGATATCCAGGCAGTTTTCAATATCTGTAATAATGGAGTCCAGTGCGACGCAAACGACTCCACTGAACTTACCTTCAATGAAAAAAGGCACAGCACAGCGTTTGCTGGTATCACCCCAGAGTGCCTGAATTTCTGCTTCATCTGCTTTTGCATCAAGCAATACCAGCTCTTCGAGTTCCCACGCCAGGCCCGCGGCATCAATTCCCAATCTGTGTTTGAAGCCTTTATGCTGCACGAAACGACCGGCCGCTCCGACAATTTCCATGTACTTACCAGACTCGTGCAACAAACAAACGAATGCAGAATCTGTGTCGGCTAAAGAAACAGCCTGGAAGGCTATATGATCCATCAGCTCGCCAACGCGTTTACGCTCCATCAAGCGCATGGAAACGTCGCTTAAAGCAGACATCAGTTTGTTTCTTATTTCGAGCGATCTATGCTGCTCTGCCAGAGTTTGCTTTGCAGAACTACAACCAAACCGCTGCCGTAGCATTAGCTGCAAGCGGCCGTTATCCAATTCAGTTTTGGTAATGAGGTCACAGGCGCCGTCTGCTAACAGCTTTTGAGTTTCTGCCGAGCTAAGGCTTTCAACCAAAGCGACAAGATAGACTTCCGGGTCCTTCGAGCGCACTTGACTTACGCGCTGCAGTGAATCGGCGACGCTGCACAGTACGACATCGACTGGGTGATTGGCACAAAGCCAGTCATCGATAGAGACCAGGGTTAAAGATGGGTCTGATATTGACGAGCCCACGAGTTCAGCATCGCAGGCCACCGTCAGGGCCGTGCCATTCACTCCATCCCGGGCTGAGGAACTGTTCACGATATTTCATCAATAAATAGGTGCTTACGTGAACTGTTATCGGCAGGTATTACAGATAAATGCAGTAAACCTCTACCGGCAAACCCATTAAAAAAGCATATTAGGTAACACCTATCTGATAAACCTTGTCCTTATGTTAGGTTCATGATTGCGCTGCCCTGCCTGATAAGGTGCTCGCCCTTCTGGAAGAATATGCAATGGCGCACAGTACGGCCACGGCCCCAGCAATGTTAGCCAACCAGTTAAGCGGTAAAAATGCGGCAAGCCCCCCAAAAAACATAATCGGATACAGCCACCACGGCATAGGCCCTTCGCTGTATCGCTGCAATAAAGAACTGAATGCATAAATACCAAACAAGCTGAAAAAACCAATACGAAGCACCGTAGGAATATCACCTCCGATCAAGGGAGTATAGGCAAATAACACCGGAACAATATACAAGCCCTTTGCGATTTTCCAGGCCTCAACACCGGTTGCCATAGGCGGAGATTTTGCTATGCCGGCTGCGGTAAAGGCGGCCAGACACACTGGCGGCGTAACGTTGCTATCCTGGCTTAACCAGAACACAATTAAATGCGCGGTTAACAAGAATGTTGTCATTGATTCAACATCAACTAACGTTGGACGAATAACAACAGCAAGCTCAAAAGGCATGGCGGACATCAGCGTCTTGGCTTCGGCTAAGGTCATACCGGTTGCCACTTTTGCAATCAACGGTGAATCGACCAGCATAAAACTGGCCGCTGCCACCGGATCGCCGATGCCACTAACCAGCTGCTGCACAATCAACCCATCTGCTAACATACCTGCCAACGCAGGTGCTGCTAATATAGACAGCACAATGTAAGCGGCTGTTACAGGCAATCCCATACCAAGTACCAGCGATGCGATAGCCACCAGTATCAATGCTATCCACAAAGAACCTTGAGACCACTGCGCTATCATTAACGCAAAGGTATTTGCCAGGCCGGACGTCGTTACCGCATTATTGATGAGCCCCACCGCCACCAGTAAAACAGCGGTCATGATGGAGGTGTTTATCCCCAAAGCCAAAGCCCGGGCAATATTTTTCGGCCCCATTTTGTTTGGGGTAATCCAGCTAACAACGATTAATGTGGCTATGGCAAAGGACGCGGCATAACTGGGTGTTTTACCCGTCACCAGCATGAATGTCATTACCGCCAGTGGCAACACAAAGTTTAATGCACCGGCAAATACCTTTTGCTTGTTGATAGCCTGGACTTGCTCAGTGCCAATACCATACTTCATGGCTTCAATACGAACGATAAAACCAACCGATAAAAAGTACAACAAGGCAGGCACCACGGACACGGCGACAATAGTGCCATAACTGATACCAGTATAGCTTGCCATTATGAACGCACCTGCCCCCATGATGGGAGGCATCAATTGTCCACCGGTGGATGCAGAGGCTTCAACTCCGGCGGCAAACTGCCCCCGAAATCCGTTCGATTGCATCAGCGGAATGGTTATAACACCCGTGGAAGCAGTATTGGCAACGGCAGAGCCGGAAATGGTGCCAGTTAAAGCAGAAGACATCACAGCAACAAAGGCCGCACCACCACGAAACTTTCCAGCAACAGACTTTGACACTTCAATAACAAAGTCGGATGCACCGGAGACCACCAGGAATGCACCAAAGATCATGAATAGAGTGATATTGGCTGAAGATATTGTTGTGATAATGCCAAACATACCTTCGTCGTTATACAAACTTCGGAATAACACATCGTCCAAAGGCAAACTTGCAGCTCTAAATGCGCCGGGCATCATTTCGCCAAGAAATAAATTGTAAGCCAATGCCAGCACAACAAGAATTGGAATAATCAAACCCGTTAATCGGCGAGTTAATTCAATGGCACCAATAACAACCATGATGCCGGCAAACCAGTCTATGGGACGGAACTGCCAGCTTAAGCCTGTCTTGGCTAAGGTACGTTCGTAGACACCGTTTTCGGCATAAGCCACCCATAAAGCACTGAACGCAACCAACAACCCAAACACCACGTTTAACCAAAATCGAGTGTTAAATCCGTGGCGATCTACTTTGCTGGTAGTAATGGCAGCAAGCAAAGCAAATCCTGCAAAGTGTATGCAGTTCTGCCAAAAGCCGCCTTCGTTTAAATAGACGTTAGTGGCGATGTGCCACACACCGAAAGCACAAATGCTCAGAAAAATAATCAGATAAGGAAAAGGTGTGGCTCGTGCCACTTCCAGATCAACTAAACGATCTTTAAACGTTAGGGATTTGGTGGACGATTCGGGCGTGACCATAAAACGTTTCCACTTTTAGTAGTTGCAGAGAGCTACGCGAGATAACTGCTTTGGGAAACCGACCGGCCATGGACGCTGAACGGGGAAGCTGAACAGAAAAGCTGAACAGGGAGACCGACCAGGCAAGCCGAACAGATTGAATCACCCTGTGTATTGCGGCGCAATAAGCTACCGATACACAAGGTGATTCAGTGGTTGACGCCTAAGCGACATTGCGTATTACTTTAAGCCCTACATTAAGTGAGCAGGTATTTCCAGACCAACTTCTTTGTAGTACTTGATTGCACCCGGATGCAAGGGTACGGGTAACCCGCCCATTGCGCTATTCACATCCATCGCGTTGGTCGCTTTGTGGATAGCTTGCAAGAATGGCAGGTTTTCATAGATTGCTTTGGTGAGCAGATACACGTGATTTTCATCGACATCGGCATTCACGGCCAAAAAGTTTGGCTGCGCGATGGTTTGAATATCGGCATCCTGACCTGGATAAGTGCCAGCCGCAATAGTGTATGGCACCCACAACTGACGGCCACCATCCATTTTTGCTGCTTCTTCTTCCGTTACATTGAGGATGGTGAATTTATCACCATTGGTTGACATCAACTTTGTGATCGCGCTGGTTGGAGGGCCAGAAGGCAAACCCGCACCCACGACCTGACCGTTCGCCATTGCATCTACTGATGGACCATAGCCAGCGTACATTAAATCGAGTGATTCAACCTCGACACCAAGACCGCCCAATAACACCGTGTTTGATCCAAGCGTTCCTGAATTTTCCTTACCCATGGCCATGGCGCCCTTAGCCGCAACCAAATCAGCTACAGTGCCATTGACTACAAATTCGTTTGCCAGAACAAATTGCTCTACATTTTGCCAAAGCATGGAAATGGAGCGCATGTTTTCCTGCTTCTCAGTAACAGGACCCGTTCCAGTAGCAGCGTAGGAACCAAACAAACCCTGAACAATGGCGAACTGCGCATTGTTGGCAGCAAGGGCTTGAACGTTTGCACCTGAGCCAGCCGAATTAACCGCTGTTAAGCTGAACTTTTCTTTTGGCAGCAACTTGATTTTGGATAAGGTTGCTATGGCCGTTCCAACTGGGTGATATGTTCCACCCGTTGAGGCTGTGTTCAAGATGTAGTCGTTTGCACTGGCTGAACCTGCCGCTACTGCGGCCGCTATGCCTAACGCCAGCGGTGCTATCAATTTTTTAATCATATTTTTCTCCAAGAGGCATCCCCGTGATGCACTTTGCACAATTCTGCGCGAGATTACATCACTTGGCAATAGCTGGTAGGCAAACCTGTGAGAGCAGTGCCCACACCCATATTGGCCCTGTGGCACAAATCACTATTCAGATAGACTGTGAGGCATGGACAAATTCGGTGATATGGACCTGTTTGTCAGAATCGTGAAATCTGGTGGTCTGGCAGCTGCGGGGCGAGAAGTCGGCCTTTCGCCAGCAAGCGTGAGCGCAAGATTAACCGGACTGGAACAACGATTCGACGCTCGATTACTCAATCGCACCACCAGACGCGTATCACTCACGGAAGAGGGCCAGGCCTTCTACGAGGCAAGCATCAGCATTCTTACCGAAGTTGCTGAACTGGAAAACCGTTTGGTTTCAAGCCGCACTCAGTTAGCTGGCCAATTAAACATCACCACCACATCAGATCTCGGGCGACATCATATCGCACCCGTTATGTCCCAGTTAATGAAACTACATCCCGGCATAACCACTCATCTGCATTTGTCTGACCACATCGTGAATCTGGCCGAACTGAACGTTGATGTGGCTGTGCGCATCGGTAAACCAACAGACAGCACGCTCATTGCCAAACGGCTTGCCTCCAACACGCGCGTTCTCTGTGCGTCAAGTGAATATATAAAAAGAAAAGGAACGCCGAAGGTACCCAGCGACTTGATCAAGCACGATTGTCTGGCTATGTTTCAACTGCTAAAACCAATGACACGTTGGCATTTGAGCAAAGATGGTGTGGCAGAGGTGGTACAAATTAAGCCAGTGCGCTCAACCAATGACGGTGCTCTGGTTCGGCAATGGGCTCTCGATGGACGCGGCATTGCATTAAAGTCAATGGTGGATATCGCAGACGACTTAAAGTCAAAACGCCTGGTGAGGGTACTTAAAAATTACTCTCTTGGTTTTCAGCACGGCACCGAAAAAAATCAAGCCGATATCTACGCTGTTTACCCAAGCAGACAACACGTACCAGAACGCGTCAGGGTTTTTATCGAGCTACTGGAAGCGCATTTTAAAGCGTGAATGCTTCCCAATTAATCGCCACGATAACTGCAAGCACACGCTTTTACCGCTTAAACTCTTTCAAGCAACAACGCTATACCCTGTCCTACCCCAATGCACATGGTGCACAGTGCATAACGCTTATTCGAATTCATCAACTCAATAGAAGCTGTCAGTGCCAGCCGCGTTCCCGACATGCCCAAAGGATGTCCAAGTGCTATGGCACCACCATTGGGATTAACACGATTATCTTCGTCTTCAATACTCAAGCGTCGTGTTACCGCCAACGCCTGCGCTGCAAAAGCCTCATTTAGCTCAATAACGTCGATGTCTTTCATCGTTATTTTAAAACGTGACAACAGTCGCTCACAAGCAGGAGCTGGCCCAATTCCCATGATTCGTGGTTCTACCCCGGCGCTCTGCATGCCTAGGATTCTTGCCATGGGTTTTAGCCCATGCTTTTTTATTGCATCATCTGAGGCCACAATAACAGCAGCTGCGCCATCATTAACACCGGAGGCATTACCCGCGGTGACAGTCCCGTTATTTTTAAACGGTGTTGGCAGGGACGATAACTTAGACAAAGTACTAACCCGTGGATGTTCGTCCTGACTAAATAAAATGTCGTCACCGCGCTTTTGCCTTACTGTGACCGGCGTAATCTCCTGGGCCAAGCGGCCAGACTTAATGGCTGCGGCGGCCAGTTGTTGCGAACGGCATGCAAATGCATCTTGATCTTCACGTGAAATACCAAAGTCAGCGGCAACGTTTTCTGCTGTTTCTGGCATAGCATCAACCCCGTATTGCTGTTGCAATAACGGGTTTACAAATCGCCAGCCAATGGTCGTATCGTAGATGCGTGCATCTCTTGAAAATGCAGAGTCGGCTTTGGGCATAACCATCGGGGCTCTGCTCATACTTTCAACGCCACCGGCTAGCACCAGGTCAGCCTCGCCCGCCATGATGGACCGTGCAGCGATACCCACTGCTTCCAACCCGGAGCCACACAGCCGATTGACCGTGGCTGCCGGAACACTAACAGGCAAACCAGCCAACAAACAAGACATACGAGCGACATTGCGATTATCCTCGCCAGCCTGGTTGGCACAACCAACAAATGCATCATTAATAGCGCTTGGATCCAGATCTGGGGAACGCGCCAACAAAGCCTTAATAACGCCGGCCAACATGTCGTCGGGCCTGACACTGGACAGCGTGCCACCGTATCGACCAATCGGAGTTCTTAATCCATCGCAAATATAAGCGTGATTCATACTTTTCTCGAGTCTGCTTCGCCATAAAAAATTGGACCGTGTGCTTCGGACCGTTTACTCATGACTTATTAAAAAGGGTGTTTCAATTTTCTACATACCGCTGGGTGAAACGATGCAATGGATGTTGGTCTGCCTCCGGCAACGCACCGTTTATGGCCGCGCCATGTTCACTCAACCAGTTTTCTGCTTGTGTGCTTAACTGATGATACAGCTGACCAATAAATTCGCGACATTGATTCTCTATATCCAATGCCTCTCCTTTAAGCTTTGCAGGCAGTGGTGGGTATCTTAACAACAGGCGTCGCCACTGGTGCACCAGCAATGTCCGAACAACCAAAGCAGCGAGCGGGTCCTTAGGTGGTTTTAAAGCAACGGCATTAAACATCGACCTTAGTGTCTTGATTTGTTGCCTCCAGTCTTCGGGGCATAGGTGTTCAATAACCCATTCGGGAATATCATCACACTGACCAACAACACACAGCATACCGCGCTTGCGCAGCTTGGCTATCGACTCCTCGGATGGATTCAACAACAGTACAGATCGGTTAGGCAGAGTCACAGAATCAGCAACAGTCAAACTTTGCAGTTTCGACGCGTCTTGTGCCAGACATAAGGACCACTGTGATGCATCAGCGGGCAAAGACTGGACTGGGGAGTAAATTGTTCTGGATGCCTGCGCGAACGGCTTAATACCCTGCTCGGTCAGTTGGTAGTAACTGCGGCGGCCGTTTTTTTGCCGCTCAACCCAACCATCACTGGCCAGCCGCGAAAACGCTGTTCGGACAGCGCCAGCGCCTATGCCCATTTCCGCCAATACAATTTGCACTGTGCTTGCCGAGACATTTCCGCCTCTGGGCACAATTGAATCACCAAAAAAGGTGATGATCAGAGACCAGGCTTTTAAGGAGCCATCGGCGCGCAATCGACGTATTAGCGTATCGAGTGATTTGGACATAACGCCGGAACGTAACACAGATTTGGCTGATATGTTACAAGTATCGAACATAATTTTAATTTCTGGTAACATATTGGCAAGTGTCAAAAGCAGAGCCACCATGTACTCTCAAGGTCTAATCGGCGCAGACAATAAAACCGAAGAAACACAGGCGTTTTTGGACGCCTTTCAAAAACGCATAGACGCAGAAGAAAAAATAGAACCCAATGATCCCATGCCTTTGGCATACCGCAACACATTGATACGCATGATTGGTCAACATGCTCACTCTGAGATAGTCGGCATGTTGCCCGAAGGTAACTGGATTACCAGAGCACCAACCTTAAGACGCAAAGTCGCTTTGCTGGCAAAAGTGCAAGACGAAGGTGGTCATGGTTTGTATTTGTATTCAGCAGCAGAAACGCTTGGCGTTTCACGCGAACAAATGACCGAGGAACTACTCGATGGTACAGCCAAGTATTCCTCTATCTTTAATTACCCCACTCCAACTTGGGCTGACATCGGCACCATTGGCTGGTTGGTTGATGGTGCAGCCATAATGAATCAAGTCCCGCTTTGTCGGTGTTCTTATGGTCCCTATGCGCGGGCAATGATTCGCGTTTGCAAAGAAGAAAGTTTTCATCAGCGCCAGGGTTATGAATTGGTTAAAACGCTGTGTGAGGGTACAGCTGAACAAAAGGCCATGGCTCAGGATTCCCTTGATAGATGGTGGTGGCCTTCGTTAATGATGTTCGGGCCTTCCGATACGGATTCACAGCATTCTGATAAATCCATGCAATGGAAAATCAAACGTTTTACTAACGATGAGCTTAGACAAAAGTTTATTGATGCAACGGTGCCGCAGGCCGAACTCATTGGTCTAACGGTGCCCGACAAAGACCTAACCTGGAACCCAACAAAAAACAGGGGAAAAGGCGGTTATGATTTTGGCGAAATAAATTGGGATGAATTCTGGCGTGTGGTCCAAGGCCATGGCCTGATGAATAAAGATCGTATTGCCGCTCGAAAAAAGGCCTGGGATGAAGGCGCCTGGGTGCGCGAGGCGGCACAGGCCTATGCCGCAAAGCAACAAAGCAGTAGCGTGGCTTAATCTAAAATTAAAATACGGCGCCCACCAGAGACAACACTATGAGTACAGAACCCAGCATGCCGCTTTGGGAAGTTTTTATCAGACCCCGGGTTGGCTTACATCATAAGCACGTGGGTAGTTTGCACGCAGCCGACAGCACGTTGGCTTTGCAAGCGGCAAGAGATGTTTACACCCGCCGCGAGGAAGGCGATTCTATTTGGGTAGTAGCATCAAAAAACGTACACGCCTCAGACCCAGGTAAAGCCGCAGAGAATTTTGATCCCGCTGGAGATAAAATTTACCGTCATCCCAGTTTTTACGACATCCCAGACGATGTAGGACACATGTAGAAATGAATCCGGCACTACTGCACTCAGTGGTACAAATAGCGGATGACCATTTAATTCTTGGGCACCGCATGTCTGAATGGTGCGGACACGCACCAATGCTGGAAGAAGATTTGTCAATGCCGAACATGGCACTCGACATGATCGGCCAGGCTCGCACCCTATACACTTATGCTGCAACAATCGAAAACCAAGGACGAACCGAAGACGATTTTGCGTATCTGCGAAACGATCGGGAATACCTAAACTGTTTATTGGTGGAACGTCCTAACGGTGACTTTGCTCATACCATGCTGCGGCAATTGTATTTTGCGGCTTACATGCATCCCTTCTGGGAAGCCATGCATAAAAGCACCGATAACACGCTACAGGCACTGTCTTTTAAAGCCGTCAAAGAAATCGCGTACCATATCCGACATTGTGGCGAATGGATTGTGCGCCTCGGTGACGGAACTGACGAAAGTCACGAACGAATAAACAATGCGGTGTCTGCATTGCATCCCTACACCGCTGAGTTATTCGAAGTTGACGAGCAACGTTTGGCGGGCATAGAACTAGGCATATTCCCAGCGCAAGCACAACTTAGACAAGTCTGGGACAAAACAATCGATCAAATTTTTCATCAGGCCAAGATAAAAGTACCCAGAACTGACTTCAACCAAAGCGGTGGACGTAAAGGCCTACACACTGAAGACTTCGGTTTATTGCTATCGCAATTACAATATTTACAGCGAGCTTACCCGGGGTCAACATGGTAGCGAAGCGTTCTGCCGATATAAATGCAGCAAGAACCATTGCCTTGTCGGTACCTGACCCGGAGCTGCCCTTTCTGACACTCGAAGACTTGGGCATTGTAAGAAACGTCAGTATCGATGGCGATACTATCGTCGCCAAACTCACGCCAACCTACATCGGCTGCCCCGCAGTTTCGGTCATTGAAAAAGACGTGTTTGATGCTTTGACAAAAGCCGGGTTCAACGCACGTGTCATCCGCGTTGATTCCCCGGCATGGACAACAGACTGGATTACCGACACTGGCAGACAGAAATTAAAAGACAACGGAATATCACCACCTGAAACAAAATCAACATCGCCACTAGCAGCAAAAAACACTATCGCGTTATTTTCGCAAAGGACAGTCGCCTGCCCACACTGTGATAGCACAAATACCGAGAAGCTATCAGAGTTTGGCTCAACACCCTGCAAAGCGCAGTACCGCTGCCTGCATTGTAGAGAGCCGTTTGATCATTTTAAATGCCACTAACTTTGCCACCGACAAAAACATTATGAGCCGCGCACAGTTCCATCTCTTAAGCATTTCAAAAACCAGAGAGCTGCCGGATGGTGTGGCCATTACGTTTGATATACCAGACAAACTGTTTTCAACTTTCAAGTACATTCCAGGTCAGTATGTGACTCTGGAAGCCTCAATTAATAATAAAATTATAAGACGCACGTATTCAATTTGTTCTTATCATCAAGACAATTGCCTGGAGATTGGGATAAAACGCATAGAGCAAGGTGTTTTTTCAAACTACGCACTGAGCTTAAAACCGGGCGACCAATTAAAGGTTATGCCACCGGAAGGCAGATTCATACGACCAATAGATGAACAAAAAACAGATGATCAAAAACCCGCCCACACACTGCTTGTAGCCGCGGGCTCTGGCATCACCCCATGCCTATCAATTGCAAAGTCTGTTTTAGCCGATGAAAAAAAGAGCAAAATCACTCTGTTAAATGGCAACAAAACAATCAACAGCATCATGTTCAGAGCAGATATTGCAGCGCTCAAAGACGATCACACAGAGCGATTTAATGTGATCAACATGCTCAGCCAGGAAAAACAAGACATCGAACGATTCAATGGCCGAATTTCGGCTACCGCTGTCCGGGACCTGAATGCCGATGGACTTATCATAATCGGTGATTTTGACAACGCGTACCTTTGCGGGCCAATGGATATGGTCAACAGCATCCGAGACACCTTGCTGGAATTGGGCATGCAGCAAGAGCAAGTTCATACAGAACTTTTCACCACTGAAAAATTTGATGCGGCAGCTACAAACAATGCATTTCAAACACAGAATACCATCAAGCATAAAAACGGTGCTGGCCAGCATCAAGTCACCATCATGCTTGATGGCTTGCAAACTGACATCAATGTGGATTCATCCACTGACACCGTTCTAAGCGCTGCGCAAAGTGCCGGAATCGATATGCCTTTTTCCTGTGCGGGTGGTATGTGTTGCACATGTCGATGCAAAGTGCTGGAGGGCAAGGCAATAATGGATGCAAACTTCTCACTTGCCGATTGGGAAGTTGAAGCCGGGTATATGTTGGCATGTCAGGCAAGGCCCAGCACCGATAAGTTGGTGCTCGATTTTGATTCAGTATAATGCTTAGCATGAACATAGACAGCTACATTGCAGGCAACTGGGTCGCACCGGATAATTCTGCAGTCGATGTGCATTGCGCCGTTACCTCCAAAGCCATCGCACGTATTGGCAATGCAAAGCTTGATACACAATTACTGGTAAACCATGCCAAAACGAAAGGCGGTCCGGCACTGCGCGAACTGACTTTTCATGAACGAGCCAGCCGATTAAAGCTGCTGGCAACCATGCTTAATGAACACAAAAATGCCCTGACCGAATTATCCTTTCATACCGGAGCTACGCGTAGCGATTCTAAAATCGATATTGATGGTGGCATTGGCACCGTGTTTGTGTTTGCATCAAAGGGAAAACGCGAGCTCCCGGATGCCAAAGTGCTCAGCGATGGTAATTTGGAAATGCTCTCCCGCACGGGCAGTTTCGTTGGTCAACATATATATTCGCCAAAGCCGGGCGTTGCTGTACAGATCAACGCTTACAATTTTCCCGTTTGGGGCATGCTGGAAAAACTGGCTCCCGCCCTGCTCGCTGGTGTGCCGGCAATTATCAAACCTGCCAGTGTCAGCAGCTATGTTGCTCACGCCTGTTTTAAGCTAATGATTGACAGCGAGATATTCCCAGAAGGCGCTATGCAGTTTATCGCCGGAGGTACAGCCGACCTAATAAACAAGCTCGACTATCAAGATTCTGTCAGCTTTACAGGCTCTGCACACACAGCCAAAATAATTCAATCAAATCCGGTTATTCTGGATAGGGGCATTGGGTTCAGCGCTGAACAAGATAGCTTGAATGCCACCATACTGGGCGTAGACATAAAACCAGGCTCAACAGAATTTGATATTTTCATCAGTGAAGTGACCAACGAAATGTGCGCCAAAGCCGGACAAAAATGCACGGCAATTCGTCGTATTTTAGTGCCGGAGCCCACGTTGAGCGACGTCATTGACGCGGTCTCAGAAAAGCTGGCCAAAGTAAAAATCGGCGACCCTGCACTCACTGACACCACCATGGGTAGCTTGGTATCACAATCACAACGCAACGATGTAAACGATAAAATCAACACCTTACTAGGCGAATGTGATTTGGTGTACGGCAATCAGTCACCCGCCTTGATTGGTGCCAACTATGACAAAGGCGCTTTTGTGTCACCCAGTTTATTGCGCTGCAATGAACCCGACAAAGCGCAATACGTGCATCAGCTCGAAGCGTTTGGCCCAGTGGCCACGGCTATGCCCTACACCAATACGCAACATGCCTGTGAACTGCTCAATCGAGGCGATGGCTCCCTGGTTGCATCAGTCGTCACTAATGACAATGCAATAGCCACTGATATTGTGTCCAGCAGTGCGCCATTTCATGGGCGGCTTTATTTCAATAATGCCGTGTGTGCGAAAGAATCTACCGGTCACGGTTCTCCCCTGCCTCACATGACGCACGGCGGCCCGGGCAGAGCGGGTGGCGGAGAAGAACTTGGTGGTGTGCGAGCGGTTAAGCATCATATGCAGCGTACGTCTATTCAAGGCACACCCGATATCATCAGCGGCATCATTGGTACTTACGTGCCCGGCGCAAAAAAACAAACCACCGCCGTGCACCCGTTTCGCAAAACCTTTGACGAGCTGCGAATCGGTGAATCCATCAGTGCCGGCCCCAGAGTCATCAGCCTTGAAGCTATTGAGCAATTCGCTCACTTTACCGGTGATACATTTTACGCACACATGGATGAAGCCGCCGCCAGCGCAAATCCGTTTTTTCCAGGCCGGGTTGCACACGGTTACCTGTTACTCTCTTTTGCTGCAGGCTTGTTTGTTGACCCCGACCCTGGCCCCGTGCTGGCAAACACGGGCTTAGACGGGCTGAGTTTCCAAAAACCGGTTGTGCCTGGCGATAGATTAAGTGTGACGCTAACGGTTAAGCGCAAAACACGCAGAAACACAGAATACGGCGAAGTACGTTGGCATGTAGAGCTTAGTAATCAAGATGCCGAGCAAGTGGCCAGCTACGAGCTGCACACCATGAATGCATATTCCCAGGTATAAGATAAACGGAGCAATACGTTGAAAGACCTTACCCCTGAAAAATCGACGCTAGACCCTATTGAAATTGCATCACGCGATGAAATCGAGGCCCTGCAACTGGAACGTATGCAGCGCTCTGTTTCCAGCGCTTACAACAATGTCGCGCATTACAAAAAGGCATTCGATGATAAAGGCGTACACCCCGAGGATTTAAAAGCACTGTCTGATTTATCGAGTTTTCCATTCACTGTAAAACAGGACCTGCGCGATAATTATCCGTTTGGCATGTTTGCAGTACCCAAAGAACAAGTTAATCGAATTCATGCTTCATCAGGCACCACAGGACAGCCAACCGTCATTGGCTATACAGCAAACGATCTACAGGTATGGAGTGAGGTTATGCGACGCTCACTCAGGGCTGCGGGCATGCGTCGTGGCGATGTGTTGCACAACGCCTATGGCTACGGATTATTCACCGGCGGATTAGGAGTTCATGGTGGTGCAGAACAAATGGGCTTAACCGTTGTGCCTGTTTCTGGCGGCATGACACAACGTCAGGTTCGTCTTATTGAAGACTTCGGTGCAAAAGGTATTTCCGTTACGCCTTCGTATGCACTGTCGATTCTCGATGAATATCGCGAACAGGGCTTCGACCCCAAAGCATCACCATTAGAGGTGGGCATATTTGGCGCAGAGCCGTGGACTAACGCCATGCGCGAGGAAATCGAGGCCGCATTCGATATGCACGCCATCGATATTTATGGTTTGTCCGAAGTGATTGGTCCGGGTGTATCTATGGAGTGCGTTGAATCCAAAGACGGACTACACATTTGGGAAGATCATTTTTATCCGGAAGTCATTAACCCTGAGACGGGGGAGATACTGGCCGATGGAGAACTCGGCGAGCTTGTGTTTACATCATTAACAAAAGAGGCGTTTCCGATCGTGCGCTATCGCACGCGCGATTTAACTAGACTATTGCCCGGCACAGCACGATCAATGCGTCGCATGGAAAAGATCACTGGTCGCTCCGATGACATGATCATTTTGAGAGGCGTCAATGTTTTCCCAACACAAATAGAAGAACAACTGATGTCAGTAGAACAGCTCGCACCGCATTTTCAAATAGAGCTGAGCAAAAAGGACCGGATGGATGCCATGCTGGTAAAAGTGGAAGCGGTTCCGGGTCTGGATAGCAGTGATGCCAGGCGGGCAGCGGCACAATCATTGGCTGAAAAAATAAAATCATCCATCGGTGTCACGGCAGAAGTGATTGCTGGCGACACTGGCAGCGTGCCTCGCTCGCAAGGCAAAGCGGTTCGGGTTGTTGATAATCGATAGTGACTGCGCGCATCTCCTTACCAGAGATTTTTGAGGCAGACTCGCAAAGGTATTCTGCAAAGTCATCTTCCCTTGCTTGTGCAGATTTGAAGAATGACACCAGCTTTCGTTGGTGTTTCGCACTATCGCTCTTGAAATAGATGGAGGTGTACACTTCAGCCATAGTTTCAATTCCTTGAGTTATTCGAACTTGTTCCCTTCCTCCATGCAGCGACTACGGTGCAGACCAAATTTAGTCTCTTATATAAAAAATCCCTATAGGTGAGTAGCACGCTCACAGGATATTGAACGTGATTCACATTTCAGATAGTGACACATTTCCTTAATTTAATTGCATTAATAGCGGAACAGTTAGTGCCCTTGGCACTAAGAAGCCAGGCGTTATACACAGGATGCGCTAAACGATTGCGGCGCATCGCTACACAATACCTCTTGGAGCACTAATGGCTCGGCTGGGTTGGTGTTGTGTTGGAGCGTCAGTACAACAGAGTGATTTTGCTCGATGGCAGAACGCACAGTGTTGCAGTTATACTCAGAACAAGTGAATATTTTGTTACCCAGCAAACTGAATTGTCGAGGTGCGATTTCAACGATACGATCATGGCTATGACGAGAGGTGTAAGTGAACGTCTCACTGGATTCGTGAGCCGTCTCTGAGACTACTTCTAGTAATGAATAGCGTTGGTTTGACACATCGGCCAGATTTGTCGCAATAGTTCGGATATGAACTAAAATTTCGTATTCAGCGCCCCACTGATAATGAAAGCCTTCAATCTGATCATAAAAGTAGGTCCACTCACTACTCCCCTCCCTCTGAATCAGCATGCAATGGCCGACCTGATAGCCCTCACATTCAACCAGGTGATGCTTGATACGCAGGTACGCTATGGAACCGTCCTTGAGCGAGTCATCGGCGTGAGGTTCCAGCATTGGTGCTGCAGCCACCTCAAGCGCAGTGGTTGACTGGGTTTGTGCCATTTCTCCTGAACTGGAAGAACAGCTTGATAGTGCTAAAACCATTAACAAAATCACACTTAACTGTAAGCTACTATTGACCATCCAATACACCTTGCATCATATCGTTCTGCCTGTTTCGGTCTATCAATGAGGCATCTTCAGAAGCCTGACTAGAGAAACGAGGGGTTTTTCATTAGGACACAAGGTTGTTACGGTGCGTCACATTCACTGTGTTTCTGTGCGCAAAAAGAGTGTGAATTTCGTTTCCTCCACTATCGAATTTAAGCAATGTACGATTCAATTTCATGACAGACAGGTGTCTTCTGGGGCTAATTTGACCCAGCCCAAATCAATAAAGCTGGCAAAGCGGATAGCTTTAACAATGCCCCGTCAGGTATTATCCATCATCATTTTTACGGTTGTTGGCACTTGGATTGATTTATGCGTTTGCCGGTTTTATTCATATTTGTAACGGTGGTGCTCGATTCCATGGGAATTGGGATCATCATGCCTGTGATGCCCGATTTGATTCAGGAAGTGGGCAACGTAGATCTCAGTAAGGCCGCTATTTGGGGTGGTGCTTTAACCGTTGTCTACGCCATTAATCAATTTCTGTTCTCTCCGATAATAGGCGGGCTATCCGACGCACACGGTCGGCGACCAGTGTTACTGATTGCATTGTTTGTTATGGCGCTGGATTATCTGGTTATGGCGCTGGCCTCATCACTGTGGTTGTTATTCATTGGGCGCTTTGTTGGTGGCATTACCGCTGCAACACATTCAACTGCCGCAGCCTACATGGCTGATATTTCAACCAGCGAGGAAAAGGCGAAGAACTTTGGCCTGCTGGGTGCGGCCTTTGGAGTTGGTTTTATTTTGGGGCCAATGCTGGGCGGACTACTGGCTGAATACGGTTCTCGCGCGCCATTTTATGCTGCTGCAGTTTTGGCCTTTACAAATATGTTGTTCGGGTATTTCATACTGCCCGAATCGCTGAAAAACAATAACAGGCGCAAGTTTGACTGGAGACGCGCCAATCCTTTTGGCACCTTTAAGCAAATGAAGAAGTTGCCTGGCCTGATGCCAATGTTAATCGTGTTTCTGCTGCTAAGTATCGCGTTTTTTGTTTATCCGTCTATCTGGGCGTTTTTTGGAAGAGCGCAGTTTGGCTGGGACGCGCGTATGGTGGGCTTCTCACTTGCCGCCTATGGATTTGGAATTGTGATTATTCAGGGTGCCTTAATCAGACCCGTCCTCAAACGCTTCGGTGAAAAAATCACTGCTATATTTGGCATGTCCATACACCTGCTATCGTTTCTCGCCTACACGCAGATGACGGAAACATGGCAATTTTTTGCGTTTCTACCCATTAGCGTTTTCAGCGCGGTGGCTGTACCCGCGTTACAGGGATTGATGAGTAACAGCGTTGGAGAGAATGCCCAAGGCGAGCTGCAAGGTGCCATGAGCTCCCTAACCGCATTAGCGACAATCATTAGCCCGTTTGTGATGACACAGGTATTCAGTTATTTCACCCGCGAAGGTGCGCCGGTGTTCTTACCGTCAGCACCGTTTTTACTATCGGCGCTTTCCGTTATTGTGGCGTTACTGCTGTTCAGCAGATGGAAATCTCCCGAACCTTGAACATATAAGCCAAACTGCAAGTGGCATTAGAACACCTCAATCGGCCCAACTTTCCAAACTCACGCCCAGCTACCAGCCAGCGCATAACTGCTCGCTCGCACACAGATTTAGCACCCTGACACCTCACTCTAATCACGTTTTTGCCTAATTTACAAAAGCGTAAATTTCAAGCAACGCCCCGGCAATCCTGGTCCCCGATACTTGTTTCCATGGAGACGCAATACAGCGTTACCGACTGAGACCAATTAACTTAATTTACTAGCTTAACTAACTAAAAGAGACCAACTACTATGAAAACTTCAATCAAAACTATCGCCGCCGCCATCGCTTTAACTGCTCTTGTTGCTGGCCCTGCTTCTGCCATGATTTCTCAAGGTCAACTTAACCAAGACCTGCACTCGGTTGTTGGCTCTGGCTCAAACGTATTTGCCAGCGTTGACGGCGGCACGGTCACTATTACCGGTAGCTTTGCTGACGCTGCTGACAAGAATGCAGCACTTCGTACTGCCGCTGCGGCTATAGGCGTTGATCAGGTTATCAACAACGCGACCAAATCTAACTAAAACAACGATAACTAAAACAGCGCTAACTGAATCTTTAACTTATCCTCTCCAAGATGACGTTTGCTTTTGAGGCTGGCCTTCGGGCCAGCCCGTTTAGTATTTTCCTGTTTCGTATTTAAAATTGCGTCGTAGCAAGTTATTACTAAAGATCACATCAACTAAAGCTTCAGGACCTTAGTCAAATAATTGTTCGACTAACCGATCTAGG